>BNTW01000047.1 GCA_025996895.1 Bacteroidia bacterium
CCACAGCCATTCGCACTATCGTTGTTTTGATTATGGCGTGGGGTATTGTGTTTTTGAGCGGACAACTCAAAGACGTAAAAGAGTTAAGCAAAACAAACTTATGGTTTTTACTCTTTTCGGGCTTGGCAACGGGACTTTCGTGGATATTTTACTTCAAAGCCTTAGAAACAGGAGTGGTGTCGAAAGTTGCGCCAATCGACAAGTTAAGTGTGGTTTTTGTGATGATACTTTCATTTGTTTTTCTGCACGAAACAATGGACGCAAAAACAATTATCGGCGGCACATTAATAGCAATCGGCGCATTAGTGCTTGTATTATGAAAAAAATTAAAAATAAATAATCAACCGCCCGAAAGGGTGAAAAGGAGGAAAATTTATGAATAAAGAACTCAAAAAACAGGGAAATAAAATTCAACTTACTGACGTTGAGCGGGAAAATATCATTTTCTCGAATGTTGCCAAAATCATTGAAAGTCGCAAATTCAATGCTGTTTCGGCTACTAACAGTCAGGTTATTTTGATGTTCTGGGAAATCGGGAAATATATCAATTCTGTGATTTTGGAATTTAGTCGGGCGGAATACGGCAAAAAGATTTTGTCGACAGTGTCGACAAAATTGACGGCAGAATACGGCAATTCCTTTGTCGAAGCCAATTTATACAGAATGAAACGTTTTGCAACTGTTTTCAGCGATATAAATGAGATTGCAGACGTTATGCCGTTTTTGAGTTGGTCGCATTTTTGCGAAATTATGCGTATAAAAGACAAACAGGCGCGGCAGTTTTACGCCAAAGATGCGGTGCAGCGGCAACTCGGCATTCGCGACCTGCGCCGACAAATTGTTCGCAAACCTTTTGAACGGCAGGAAATTGCAAATACGCAACTTACCGAAAATTCGCTCGTTCCGTTTAATGTGTTCAAAGACCCTTATCTGTTAGATGTTTTAGGACTGAAAGACAACTTTTTAGAGGCCGATTTGGAAAATGCAATTTTGCTTGAACTCGAAAAATTTATACTCGAATTTGGCAGCGGTTTTGCGTTTATGGAACGACAAAAACGCATTATTATTGACGGCGATGATTTCAAAATTGATTTGCTGTTTTTTCACCGCGATTTGCGGCGTTTGGTTGCTGTCGAATTAAAAACAGGTAAATTCAAGCCACAATACAAAGGACAAATGGAACTGTATCTCAAATGGTTAGACCGTTACGAGCGGAAAGACGGCGAAAATGCGCCTGTCGGATTGATACTATGCACCGAAGCAAGCCGCAATCAAATTGAACTGCTCGAATTGGACAAAGCGGGCATTGCCGTTGCGGAATATTGGACAATCCTGCCACCTAAAAACCTGTTAGAGAAGAAAATAAATGAAATTTTAATTGAGGCAAAAGAACGTCTGGAACGCAGAAAACTCTTGCCAAACGCTGCCAACAAGCAAATAAATTATTTTATTGAAAACGAAGAATAATTATCAACCGCCCGAAAGGGCAAAAAAATAAAAAAACATGAAACTTTTTTTAGCGTCATTCTTTACGAAAGACATTGCAAAATTATTTGAAAATTTTGCAAATCAGGAACTTAAAGGTAAAACCGTAACTTTTATTCCTACGGCAAGCAAAGTCGAAAAAATGGCTTTTTATGTCAATTCAGGTAGAAAAGCACTCGAAAAATTGGGGTTAATTGTCGATGAATTAGATGTTTCAACGGCAACGCAAACGGAAATTGCAGAAAAATTGCAGAAAAACGATTTTATTTATGTTACAGGTGGAAATACATTCTTTTTGTTGCAGGAATTGAAAAAGTCGGGTGCAGACAAACAGATTGTAGAGCAGATTAAAGCAGGAAAAATTTACATTGGCGAGTCAGCAGGCTCTGTAATTATGTCGCCGAATATCGAATATGTTAAATTTTTAGACGACACCAAAAAAGCGCCTGAATTAGAAAATTTTGATGCGTTGAATGTTGTAAAATTTTACACATTGCCGCACCACACAAATTTTCCATTCAAAAAAGCCGTTGAAAAAGCCATTGCCGAATACGGAAATGTACTTGATTTACGCCCAATCAGTAATGCACAGGCAGTTTTGGTAGATGATGAAAAGGTAGACCGCGTTATCAGCGTACAAAAAAATAAACTTTAATATATATGAGCAATATAAAACTTTTTGAAAGCAAACAAGTCCGCACCACTTGGAGCGAGGCAGAGGAAAAATGGTATTTTTCCGTACAGGACGTAGTCGAAGTATTAACGGAAACGGTTGATGCAAAGGACTATATCAAAAAAATGAAGAAACGTGACCCCGAACTTGCCAAAGGGTGGGGACAAATTGTCCCCACCCTTCCGATAGACACGCCGGGCGAAAGCGTTGTGTCCGAAGAAAACTATTTGCCCAAATCTCAAAAATCCAAATCGTTGAGTAACAATAATTTATTTATTGATAAAAAATAATTAAACAAACATATTTTATAAATTTTAAATTAAAGGAGATAAAAATGGCAACAAGTAATGATATAAAAACATGGTGGAAATACAGCGGAATTTTGTTGATTATAACGGCAATTCTGCACACACTCATAGCATTGGTTACAATATGGAAAAACGGCATTTTTGCGGAAATTGTTCGCAATGGCGTTTTTAATTCTATTGGCGCCGACTTCAAACTTGGGATGGCATTTTGGTTTTTTGTTTGCGGTATTGCACTTTGGATTCTCGGACAAGTTTTGCATTATTATATCCAACGCGAACAACAGCCTGCACCAAAGTTTTTGGGTTGGTTTTTGTTACTATTCAGTATTATCGGGTTGTGTTTTGTTCCATTATCAGGCTTTTGGCTATTTATTCCGCAGGGCTTGATAATTTTAGTTGGACAAAAATCTGCGCAAATCCGTTAAATCTGCGTTATCCGCGTGCTAAAAAAACAATGATGAAAGATTTTTTAGAAGAACAAGTCCAAAGGATTAATAATAAGTCGTTTATCGAAACTGACCCTGTGCAGTTTCCGCGCCGCTACGAGCGGTTGCAGGACATTGAAATCGTGTCGTTTTGCGTGGCAACGATTGCTTGGGGGCGGCGCGAAATGATTTTGCGCAGTGCCGAGCGAATGTTGGCAAAAATGGGCGAAAGTCCCTACGAATATGTGATGCGCGAGGGTTACGAAACGCTCGGCGAGGCAAATGTTCACCGCACTTTTTTTGAGCCTGATTTGGCGTATATGCTGCGCGGTTTTCACAAAATTCTGTCTGAAAATGAGAGCATTGAAAGTTTTTTGAAGAAACGGCAAGTAAAAAATGCGTGGCAAATTACCGAAGCCTTGCAAACCGAATTGCAGCAGGCAAACGGCGGCGCAACCAATGCGAAAAATCTGTTTTCACTCAATTTTGAGAAATCAGCACTCAAACGCCTGAATATGGCTTTGCGCTGGCTCGTTCGCAACGATGGCATTGTGGATTTTGGCGTGTGGAAACTCTTGAAATCAAGCGAGTTATACATTCCGCTCGATGTTCATGTGGCAAACATTTCCCGCGAACTCGGACTTCTGCAACGCAAGCAAAACGACCGCCGCGCGGTGGAAGAACTGACGGCGGTTTTGCGCGGGTTTTGCCCCGAAGACCCTGTGAAATATGATTTTGCGCTGTTTGGGATTGGGGTGATGGGGAAAATGTGAAACAAAACCAATTTTGTGTTGCAAAAATTGTAACTTTGCGCCACGAAAAAAATATCTAAAAAATAAAAACCGATGTATATTGAATTATCCAAAAAACAGCAACGAATAGCCCGTACTTTAATTAAAACAGGGCTTAAACGCGAGTGTGAAAATTTTGTAAAGAAAATTAGCACATTCACGCAAAGTGCTAATTATCAGTCAGGCGACCCGCAAGAAACTTATTGGGCACTTTACGAAAAAGTGAAAACATTTGATAAACATATTGCTCGAAGGTATGACGGAATGAAAAATTCAATGCTTTATATCACTATTTTATCTCTTTTTTATGAAAAAGTATTGTTATTAGAAGATATTGCGGTTTTCGGTGAAGATGTGCAAAAAGCATTGATTAAGACGGCGAAAGAACTTGAGAATGATTAAAAAGCAGTATCTTTGTGGGGCGATTGTCCAAACTGTGATTTTAGAATGATTGCGTGATTTGAGAAATATTGCTCGGTAAAATATAAATAGTTTTACAAAAAATGACAAAAATCCAACACATAGAACAACCTAATTTACCCAAACATTCGCAGCAACTCTTTACCGACATTTGCGGATTGATTGAGGGCGCACGACAGCGTTTGGCAACTACGGCAAATGCCGCAATCTGCATTACAAACTGGCAAATTGGTAAGCGGATTAAGGAAGATGTGTTGTTTAACCAACACGCTGAATACGGAGCTGGTTGGGGTTACGAAAAGTTAAAACATTGTGTAAGCGGGCGAGGAGTCGCCTATCGGATTGATTTTATGTTCGGAAGGAAACACCGAGCAATTGCTATTACACGAGAACATTATAACGAGAAGAAAATAGAATAATACTAAATAAAATAAAATATGTCAAAAACCCTTTTCGACAAAATCTGGGACGCCCACATCGTAACCGAAGTGCCCGACGGTCCCACACAGTTGTACATCGACCGTATGTACTGCCACGAAGTAACCAGCCCGCAGGCGTTTGCAGGGCTGAGAGCAAGAGGACTGAAAGTGTTTCGTCCGCAGCAAATCACTTGTATGCCCGACCACAACATTCCTACGCTCAATCAGGAACAGCCGATTGCCGACCCGATTTCCAAAAATCAGGTGGACACGCTCGACAAAAACGCCCGCGATTTCGGCGTGAATTACTACCCGATGGGACACCCCAAAAACGGCGTTATCCACATCGTTGGTCCCGAAAACGGACTGTCGCTGCCCGGTATGACGATGGTTTGCGGCGACTCGCACACCTCTACGCACGGCGCAATGGGCGCAGTGGCGTTCGGCATCGGCACTTCGGAAGTGGAAATGGTGCTGGCAACACAATGTGTTTTCCAGTCGCGCCCCAAAACGATGCGCATTTCCGTGAACGGGAAACTCGGCAAATGCGTTGGTGCAAAGGACATTGCGCTTTACATCATTTCCAAAATCGGCACGGGCGGTGCCACCGGCTATTTCGTTGAGTATGCGGGAGATGCTGTCAAATCGCTGTCAATGGAAGGTCGCCTGACTTTGTGCAACCTCTCTATCGAAAGCGGCGCACGCGGCGGTATGATTGCGCCCGATGAAACAACTTTCGACTACATCAAAGGGCGCGAATTTGCCCCCAACGGTGAGGAATGGGACAAAAAACTTGCCTATTGGCGCACGCTGAAAACCGATGACGGCGCAAAATTCGACAAAGAACTGATTTTCAATGCCGAAGACATCGAGCCGATGGTTACTTACGGCACCAATCCGGGTATGGGAATGGGCATCAATGACACGATTCCTACATTGGAAAGCATCGATGAGGCAAGCCGTATTTCCTTCCAAAAATCGCTGGAATATATGGGCTTCACGGCGGGCGAAAAGATTGTGGGCAAGCCGATTGACTATGTGTTTATCGGCAGTTGCACCAACGGTCGCATCGAGGATTTCCGCCAGTTTGCCGAGTTTGTAAAAGGCAAAAAGAAATCCCCGAATGTGGTGGTGTGGATTGTTCCCGGCTCGTGGGCGGTGGACAAGCAAATTCGCGAAGAAGGCTTGGAAAAAATTCTCGTTGAGGCAGGTTTTGAAATCCGCCAACCCGGTTGCTCAGCATGCTTGGCAATGAATGATGATAAAGTGCCGGCAGGGAAATATGCCGTTTCCACTTCCAACCGCAACTTTGAAGGGCGGCAGGGACCGGGCGCGCGGACAATTTTGGCAAGCCCGCTGATTGCTGCGGCTGCGGCTGTAACAGGCAAACTGACTGACCCGCGTGATTTTTAGGGGAACGCGGATAACGCAGATGACGCGGATTTTCGCAGAAAAAGTTTAATAAGAAAAATTATAGGAAAAATAAAAATATGTATGATATGGAAAAAATCCGCGAAAATCCGCGTTATCCGTGTCATCAGCGTTCTAAAAAAAACAAAAATATGGATTTATTAGAAAATTACAACACTTCGGAAGATAAACTTTTGCATAAAGACCTGACAGATAAGATTATTTCCTGTTTTTATCAAGTTTATAATGATTTAGGTTATGGTTTTTTGGAACGAGTTTATCAAAATGCACTCTATTATGTTTTGCGTGATGAAGGTTTGGATTGCGAGCCGGAAAAACCAATCAAAGTGTATCATAATGGTAGGGTTGTCGGCGACTATCGCGCAGATTTGTTGGTAGAAAATAAAGTGCTGTTGGAATTGAAATCAAGTGAAGAACTAAATCTTGCAAATGAAAAACAGTTAATCAATTATCTAAAAGCAACTGATATTGAAGTTGGTTTGTTATTAAATTTCGGTAAACGACCTCAATTTAAAAGAAAAGTATTTTCAAACAAAAATAAATAATTTTTAAGGGAACGCGGATTACGCAGATAGCGCAGATTTCCGCAGAAAGAATAAAAAAAATCCGCGTTATCTGCGTAATCCGCGTAATCCGCGTTCCCCAAAAACAAAGTAAAATGGAAAAATTCATACCATTAACAAGTACGGTCGTTCCACTTCCGATAGAGAATGTGGACACCGACCAAATCATCCCCGCCCGCTTTTTGAAAGCGACCGACAAAAACGGTTTCGGCGACAACCTGTTTGCCGATTGGCGTTACAACAAAGACGGCAGCAAGAAAGCAGACTTCGTGCTGAACAACCCGACCTACGCTTCGACTTCGCTCAGCGACCGTTCTATTCTCGTAGGTGGTAAAAATTTCGGCTCGGGCAGCAGCCGCGAACACGCCGCGTGGGCGATTGCGGGCTACGGCTTCAAAGTCGTGGTGTCGAGTTTCTTCGCCGACATTTTTAAGAACAACGCGATGAACAACGGCGTATTGCCCGTTGTGGTAAGCGAGGCGTTTTTGGCAGAAATTTTTGCCGAAATCAACAAAAATCCGAACATCACGCTGACTGTTGATTTGGAAAAGCAAACGCTCACCAACAACGCCACCGGAAAATCGGAAAACTTTGCCATCAACTCCTACAAAAAAGAATGCTTTTTGCAGGGATTTGATGATATTGATTATCTATTGAGTAAAAAGGACAATATAGAAAAATACGAAAAATTGAGAGTATGATAGAGATAATGGATACTACCCTGCGCGACGGCGAGCAGACTTCGGGTGTGTCGTTTGCTGCTACAGAAAAGCTGCATATTGCGCGTTTGCTGATTGAAGATTTAAACGTGGATAGGCTGGAAATCGCTTCGGCCAAGGTGTCGGAAGGCGAATTTGAAACAGCCAAACGGATTAATCGCTGGGCTTCGTCGGCCGGACATTTGGAACGGATAGAAGTGTTAGGTTTTGTCGATGACGAACTTTCGCTGAATTGGGTAAAAACCGCCGGTGGAAAAGTCATGAATTTGCTGTGCAAGGGATCGTTGAAGCACTGTAAGGAACAATTGCGGAAAACGCCCGAACAACACTTGGCGGACATTCTGAATGTGCTGGAAAAAGCAAAAAAAATGAATATTTCCATTAATATTTATCTCGAAGACTGGTCGAACGGAATGCTCAATTCGCCCGATTATGTTTTCTATCTCATGGATAATCTGAAAGATAAGAAGATTAAACGGTTTATATTACCCGACACGTTAGGCATTTTAAATCCCATTAATACCGGCGAATTTTGCCGGACAATGATTGAAAAATATCCTACTCTTCACTTTGATTTTCATGCGCACAACGATTATGATTTGGCGGTGGGCAATGTTTTCTCAGCCGTTCAGGCAGGTATTCAGGGCATTCACACTACGACTAACGGCTTAGGTGAGCGCGCGGGAAATGCACCGTTGGCCAGTGTAATTGCGATGTTGCACGACCAGCTGAAATTGCAAACCAACATCGTGGAAAACAACCTGAACGTAGTCAGCCGAATAGTAGAATCCTATTCGGGTATTCGCATTCCCAACAATCAGCCGGTTATCGGCGACAGTGTTTTTACGCAATGCGCGGGCATTCACGCCGACGGTGACAACAAAAACAAGCTGTATTACAACGATTTGCTTCCCGAACGCTTTGGACGCGCCCGCGAATACGCACTCGGCAAAACATCAGGAAAATCCAACATCAAAAAAAATTTGGAAGCGATGAGTATCGAACTCGATGAAGTTTCCATGAAAAAACTCACCGACCGCATTATTGAGTTGGGCGATAAAAAAGAAATCGTTACACAAGACGATTTACCTTATATTATATCCGACGTTCTGCATACCGAAAATATGGATAAAATACGGATACTCAACTATTCGCTGTCGCTGACGCAGGGACTTCGTCCGACGGCGACGGTACGTATCGAAATTGACGGAAAAGAATACGAACAAACTGCGCCGGGCGACGGACAATATCACGCTTTTTCTAAAGCGTTGTGGAAAATCTACACGCATTTGGACAAGTCCAAACCCACGTTGAAGGATTATAATGTTTTCATTCCGACCGGCGGACGCACCGACGCTTTGGTACAGACAACAATTACTTGGAATTTCAACGGGAAAGACTTCAAAACGCGAGGACTGGACGTCGACCAAACCAGTGCAGCCATTAAGGCGACAGTGAAAATGTTGAACATGATCGAAAACATGTAAAAAAAGTGATGGTCGAAGAAAAATACATGCACCGCTGTCTGGAATTAGCCCGCAAAGGAAGCGGTTTTGTCGCGCCCAATCCGATGGTAGGCGCGGTGATTGTGCATGACGGAAAAATTATCAGCGAAGGATTTCACCGGAAATGGGGTGAAGCCCACGCCGAAGTCCACGCACTCGCGTCTGTGCGCCAACCCGAAAAATTAAAAAATTCGACTTTGTACGTCAATCTCGAGCCCTGTTCGCATTACGGAAAAACACCGCCCTGCGCCGAATTGATTATCGAAAAACAAATTCCACGCGTGGTGATTGGGCAAACCGACCCTTTTCCGGAAGTTTCAGGACGAGGAATACGAATGCTGCAAAACGCAGGAATAGAAGTTGTTACCGATGTTTTGAAAGAAGAATGTGAAACCTTAAACAAGCGTTTTCTGACTTTTGTTCGAAAAAAACGTCCGTACATTCTTTTAAAATGGGCACAGTCGGCCGACGGATTTATGGATAAAATCCGGGAAATCGGCGACGGACAACTGCCGGTGAAGTTTTCAGATGATTTTACACAGGTGTTAGTGCATAAAATGCGGGCGGAAGAAGCGGCCATCACGGTCGGCCGGCGAACGGAACAGTTAGACCGCCCGCAACTGAATGTACGCTATTGGCAAGGCAATAATCCGAAAATAATCCGGCTTGAAAGCACAAAAACGTTGGCCGGACAGATGGAAGAATTGCACCGACAGGGCATTCAATCGTTGATTGTAGAAGGCGGTGCAACACTTTTGTACAGTTTTTTGGAACAACGCCTGTGGGACGAAATGCAAATCGAAGTCAGTCAGCTGTGTTTAGGCAACGGAGTGAAAGCCCCAACCGCTTCCGGCGTTTTGATAAATGTTCAAAAATGCAAAAAATCTACGATTTTGTTCTATAAGCCCTAAAAATTTATAAATATCGGGAAAACATGACCGTTTAATTCAAAAATGTTTCTACTTTTGCACATTAAAAGTTTTAGATTGAAAATGCATATTAAAACCGGTTTATTTGTTGGGCTATGCTCCTTGTTATTGGCAGGACTTACGGCTTGTATTGGTGGAACAGAAGAAGAGAGTTTAATTGTCTCAAAAGATGCTCAATTAGTTACGTTCAGTTTGTCGCACGACTCCATTCCTGAGTTGGCAAAAGCGAAATTCACCATCGACCAAGTGGATTCGCGGGTATATAATCATGATTCTTTGCCTTTTTTGACGGATTTGACGAAATTTCCCCGTGTGAAAGTTACCTACACGAGCGGTGCGGGCGTTTCCAATCTCTTTATTAACGACAGTACAAGTATTAATTCCGGCGACTCGATTGATATTTCGATAATGAAGGCTTTTATTGTGAAGGCTTTGGACAAAATAGCAAAAAAAACATATAATTTTTCAGTCAATGTACATCAAATTGATCCCGATTCGGTGCAATATTCGCAGGTTGTTTCGGAGAGTAGTTTTGCCCCTATGGAAAATAAAACTTTTCTTATTGACGGCAAATTCTACTTATTTGAAAACAATATGATGTTACATTGCACAACCGACATGAAACAATGGCAACATTTTGCAATGGAAAAAGTTCGAATTAATCCAGATTTTTTCCAAAATCTGCAAGCAAGTGAAGAAGGTTTTTATTCGGCTGTTGGCGGAGAATTATATGCGGCTAACGTAAACGAAACAACAGGAATTTCCGCGTGGGAAACAATCGCTGCCGAATATCCTGTAAAAGCCGTTTTAGGATATTTGTATCCGACTGAGTATGATGGGAAAATATTCAATGAAGGCGGTTTGTCTTTGATTGTAGAAAAAGACGGCGTGAATATTTTTGCTTTTATTAAAGCATCGGATATTGTTACCGGAATTACAGCTAAACCGTTGAATTTCAAGTATGGACAAGCCGTTCCGGCGAATTTCCCGCTTTCCGGTTTTTCGGTATTGCACAATAAATCGGTGTTACTGAATAAAATCACGATCATCGGCAGTTCATCTTGGACAACCGAAGACGGCTTGTATTGGGTGGAACTGAGCGGTAATCCGCAGGGAGCTTTACCGTCCATCACCAGCGGAACAGCGTTTTTATATAACAACGAAATCTGGTTTTTCGGCGGAAAAACCGGTGAAGAATATAACAAAGAAGTGTATTATTCGTTAGACGGCGGTTTGGTTTGGAAAAACAAGGAACCAAAGGCGCAAGCACCCGAAGAGTTTCCTTTCCGCGAGGATGCGTCTATTGTGACGGATAAGGAAGGAAAATATTTCTACATTATCGGTGGCAAAGATCAGGCCGGTATTTGGAAAGGAGTGTTAAATTCGCGGTTGTTTGGAGATTAATATTGTGTTGAGGATATACTTTTAGAGCGATTTTCGCGTTTTATTAAGATAAGGAAAAGGCGTATGAAATCAGCTTTTAAATGGTTAATCCTCTTTATGATAGTCGGCAGGGCAACAGTGGTTGCCCAAGAATACAGATATGAAATCGGTGGAATGGCGGGAATGTCCATGTATTTGGGCGACGCCAACCAGACTTCACTCTTTCAGGGGTGGAATCCGGCGGCGGGTGTGGTTTTTCGGAACAACCTCAATTTTCGGTGGGCATTCAAAGCGGATTTGCTCATGGGAAAAATTACGGGTGACACGAAAAATACGGAAAATGTCTTTCCCGGACATGCACAAACGGCTTTCAGCCGAACATTCGTGGAATTGGGCGGACAGATAGAATTTAATTTTCTGCCCTACAGTGACAAGTTTGCATATCTGAATACGAGTAAAATTTCTCCCTATCTGCTGGTAGGCTTGGGTTTAACTCTCGCGCCGGGTGGAAATAAGACTTTTTTCGGAATTCATTTTCCGATTGGGCTGGGAGTAAAATATAAAATAAGAAATCGGTTGAACTTGGGAGTAGAATACACCATACATCGGTTGTTGGGTGATGCATTCGACAGTCCCAATTCGGAAGGATTTAATTTGGATAACCCTTATCAAATTCACAGCGGTTTGTTTAAAAATAAAGACGGATACAACACATTACTATTTTCCATCACTTGGGAATTCGGATTGAGAGACGGAAGATGTATAACAAATTAATGGAAGAGCAAATAGCAAATCGGTTGAGCCAAATAGACAAGGCACGCGTTCCGCGCCACATTGTCGTCATTATGGACGGTAACGGACGTTGGGCGCAAAAAAACGGGATGGACAGGTATTTCGGACATCAGGAAGGTGTCGTTTCGCTGCATAAAATGGTGGAAACCGCCGGCGATTTGGGCGTGCAATACTTGACGGCTTATACGTTTTCGACCGAAAATTGGAAGCGTCCGCAAGAAGAAGTCGATGCACTTATGGCGTTGGTTGTGATTGCGATTGAACGCGAAACGCCCGGACTAATGAAAAACAACGTACGTCTGCTGGCTATCGGCGATATCGACCGCTTACCGCAAGACACGCGAAACAGCCTGCAAGCCTGCATAAACGCCACGAGCAAAAATACCGGTTTGACGTTTATCATTGCGTTAAGCTATTCGGCGCGCTGGGAAATTACAGAAATGGTGAAAGCCGTTGCACAGGAAGTAAAAGCCGGAGAATTAGCTGTCGAAGACATTACGGAAGACGTGGTTTCCGCTCACTTGACCACTGCCGGCATTCCCGACCCCGATTTACTAATTCGTACAGGCGGCGAACACCGTATCAGTAATTACTTGCTGTGGCAGTTGGCTTATTCCGAATTATATTTTTCCGATGTTTATTGGCCTGAATTTCGGGAAGAACATTTATACGAAGCCATATTGGATTATCAAAAAAGAGAAAGACGGTTTGGCAAGACCGGCGAACAAATAAAATTAAACAAATAAAGCAAATGAGAATAACACATCTTTGGACACTACTTTTATTTTTCTCGTTTTTCCTGTTTATTCCGCTCAAATCGACGGCTCAAGACATAGAGGTTCATACCGATACGCTGCCGGTCATTTCTTACACGTTGAACGATAACGACCAAAAATACACCATTGCAGGCATAACCGTTAAAGGTGTAGAAAGTTATGGATACGAAGATTATATCCTGATTGGGATTTCGGGACTGTCCGTAGGCGATAAAGTGAGCATTCCGGGTAGTGAAATTTCGACGGCAGTACGGAATTTTTGGAAACACGGCTTGTTTTCCGATGTAGGAATTGCAGCGACCAAACAGACAGTCGACAGTGTTTGGCTGGAATTTCGGTTGAAGCCCAACTACCTGATTTCCAATATCCAATTTACCGGCGTGAAAAAAAGCGAACGCGAAGATTTGGAAGGAAAAATCGGCATGGCACGTGGTTCTCAATTGACTCCGAACTTGATAAACCGCGCTAAAAAGCGTGTAAAGGAATATTTTGACGAGAAAGGTTTCAGTAATGCTGAAATCAAAATCCAACAACACAACGATATTGCCAACGAAGGAAAAGTGATTTTGGATATTAACGTAGATAAAAATGCCAAGACGAAAATCCACCGCATTTACATCAATGGAAACGAACGGCTGTCGGACTACGAATTGAAAAACGCCATGAAAAAAACGAATGAAGGTTTTTCGCTGAAAGACCATTTTAAGTTGAGTTGGCGCAAGTTGTTCAGTACCAAGAAATACATTAAAGAAGAATACAAAAAAGACTTGGATAATTTGATACAGAAATATAACGAAAAAGGCTATCGCGATGCTTATTTGATTTCCGACAGTGTTGCACCGATCGACGACAAGCGCGTGGATATTTATCTGACTGTCGATGAAGGCGATAAATATTATGTCCGCAGTATCAAATGGGTGGGAAACACCGAATATTCGTCGGATGGTTTGGATTTTATGCTGAACATGAAGCCGGGCGATGTGTATAACACCAAGAAATTGAACGACCGCTTGATGGGCGACGACGATGCCGTTTCCAATATGTATTACAACTATGGTTTCATTTTCTCACACATGGATCCGGTGGAAGTTTATTTGGAAAACGACTCGGTCGATGTGGAAATTCGTGTAACAGAAGGGGTTAAAGCGACTATCAACAAGATTGCGATTAACGGAAACGACCGGCTTTACGAGGACATTGTCCGGCGGGAATTAATGACCAAACCCGGACAGTTGTTTAGCAAAGAAGTATTGATGCGCTCGGCGCGCGAAATTGCCCAAATGGGTCATTTCGACCCCGAAGCCATGTCGAACGGCTTGGACGTACAGCCCGACCCCGAAGCCGGAACGGTGGACATTAATTACAACTTGGTGTCGAAAGCCAACGACCAAATCGAATTTTCGGCCGGCTGGGGACAAACCGGCGTGATTGGCCGTTTGAGCTTGAAATTCACCAATTTCTCGTTCAATAATTTAATTCACCCCGACACTTACAAAGGCTTAATTCCGCAAGGCGAAGGACAAACGCTGACATTGAGCGGACAAACCAACGGACGCTACTATCAATCGTACAGCATTTCGTTTCTCGACCCCTGGTTTGGTAAAAAACGACCGAACAGTTTCTCTCTGGGTGCGTACTATATGAAACAAACCGGGATGGAAAGCCGTGCGTACAACAATTATTTAATGAACAGCATGTATTATAACCCCTACTCCGGCGGTTATGGCAGTGGATATGGAAACGACTATATGGTTTACGACGAAAACCAATCCATGCAAATCATAGGCTTGTCGGCAGGCTACGGCAAACGCTTGAAATGGCCGGACGATTTTTTCACATTGTCGGCCGAATTGTCTTACCAACTTTATATGATGAAAAATTGGCAGTATTTCGTTGTACAAAACGGTAATGCCAACAGTTTGACGCTCGGACTGACCTTGAGCCGAAATTCGATAGATAATCCTATATATACGCGGCGAGGATCAACTTTTTCCCTTTCGGTCAATGCAACCCCACCCTATTCGCTGTTCGACGGTGTGGATTATTCCCGGTTAGCCCAAAACGATCCGAAAATGTTTAAATGGGTGGAATATCACAAATGGAAATTGAAAAGCAAGATATTTATTCCGTTGGCAAGTACGGAATCGAACAGTCCGGACAAAGTCAATCGGACGCCCGTGCTGATGAGCCGTATCGAATACGGATTTGTCGGGACGTATAACAAACACAAATACAATCCGTTTGAAACATTTTATATGGGTGGCGACGGTATGACGGGCTATTCGACCATGTATGCCAACGAAATTATCGGCTTGCGCGGCTACGAATCGGGCGCGCTCACTCCGCGTCAGGACGGTTATGCCTATACGCGTCTGGCGTTGGAATTGCGTTATCCGTTTATGCTGGAGCAAACCTCCACGATTTACGGCTTAGCTTTCGTTGAAGCCGGAAATGCCTGGTCGAACATTAAATATTTCAATCCGTTCGATTTGAAGCGGTCGGCAGGGGTCGGCGTGCGTATCATGCTGCCGATGATCGGTTTAATGGGGATTGACTGGGCGTATGGATTTGACGCGCCTTATCCGGGTCAAAAAGTGTCCGGATCGCAAATACATTTTATTTTAGGACAAGAATTTTAATTAATTATAATCGTTATGAAAAAGTTAATTGGTGGTGCAGTAATTTTGAAATTAATCATTGTAGCGGTGTTGGGCATTTGGACGACGACTGCCCATGCGCAAAAATTTGCTTTGATTGACATGGAATATATATTAAAAAATATTCCGGCGTATGAAATGGCCAACGAGCAGTTGAGCAATATTTCTAAAAAATGGCAAGCCGAAGTGGAAACCGTTCAACAGGAAGCGCAAAACATGTATAAAACCTATCAAGCCGATTTGGTCTTCCTTTCGCCTGAAATGAAAACCAAGCGTGAAGCCGAAATTGTGGCGAAAGAACAGGAAGCGCAAGACTTGAAACGGAAATATTTTGGAACGGACGGCGAATTGTTTAAAAAACGGCAAAGTTTGATTAAGCCCATTCAGGACGAAATCTACAATGCAGTCAAAGAAATTTCGGATGCCAAAGGTTATTCGGTGGTTATCGACCGCGCTTCGGATATGAGCATGATTTATGCTTCTCCGAAAATCGACATCAGTAATGAAGTATTGACAAAACTCGGATATTCAAAATAATTGTGTATATTTGCACGCCGTTTTTGAACGAGTAAAACGGAAAAGAATTGTAATTTTAATAGTAAATAAAAATGTCAAAAAAAATCGTATTATTTGCAGGTTTGCTGCTTTTTTCGGCAGGAGCCTTTGCGCAGGACAAAATCGCTTATTTTAATTCCACAGAAGTAATTACGGCTATGCCCGAATTTACCGCTATGCAAGATTCGTTACAGAAAACCCAGAATGTAATAGAAGCAGAAATGAAAATTCTGGAAGAAGAATACAACAAGAAATATACGGCATTCATGTCTGAAGCAGAAGGTCTTGTGGAAAGTATCAAGGTGAGAAGAATGCAGGAAATCCAAGACATTGCTGCACGCGCAGAAACGTTTCAGCAACAATCACGGGAACAATTCCTTCAGCTGCAAGAACAATTATTGACGCCCATCAAGCAAAAAGTGCAAGATACGTTAAAAGCTGTCGGAACGGAAAATAATTACACCTATATTCTGGAAATCGGACAAGTTTTATATTTCAGCCCTTCGGCGGCCAACGCAACGCCCCAAGTAAAAGCAAAATTAGGATTAAAATAAACGCAAATTCAATCGGCATATTCGATTCAGGCTACGGAGGCCTCACTATTTTAGAGAAAATCCGGCAGCAATTGCCCGAATACAATTATTTGTATTTGGGCGATAATGCGCGTACTCCCTATGGAACACGTTCTTTTGAAGTCGTTTATGAATTTACATTGCAAGCGGTGAAACGGCTTTTTGCCGAAGGCTGTCCGCTGGTGATTTTGGCTTGTAATACGGCCTCCGCTAAAGCGTTACGCACTATTCAGCAAAACGATTTACCGCAGATAGACCCGCATAAACGTGTTTTGGGTGTTATCCGTCCAACGGTAGAAAGTGTCGGACAATTGACAAAAACGCGCCACGTAGGCGTTTTGGGAACGCCCGGAACAATCACTTCGCAGTCTTATCCGCTGGAAATTCACAAACTTTTTCCCGATATTTCGGTAACAGGCGAGGCCTGCCCAATGTGGGTGCCGCTGGTCGAAAACGGAGAGTATGATTCACCCGGCGCAGATTATTTTATAAAACAGCACATCGAAGCGATTTTGAAGAAAGATCCTTTGATTGATACGCTGATTTTGGGTTGTACGCATTATCCTTTACTGGAAAAGAAAATCCGGCAATACCTGCCCGAAACGGTTACACTCTTATCGCAGGGACAGCACGTTGCCGAAAGTTTGGCCGATTATCTCCGCCGTCATCCCGAAATCGAAACGCTTTTGGGTAAGGAAGGAAAAGCAACGTTTTATACCACTGAAGCAAAAGATAAATTCAGCAATATGGCAAATATTTTTTTTGCAAAGAAAAACAACCCGTCTGTACAACGGATTAATTTGGAATAAGCATGTTTAACGAGGCGACGACACGATTTATCCACGAACATCACGACGACGATGTGCAGGCGTTGGCTTTGAAATCAAAGCATCTGCCCGACGACATCGACTTATTAACAGCATTGGTGCAAATCGCCGGCCGGCAGTCTATTCAGCACAAGATTCCTTCGTGGTACGAACGCGAAGACCTCATTTATCCGGTCAAATTGCCATTAGAACAATGTTCGTCCGAGCACACCGCCCGCTACAAAGCCGCCTTACTCGGTGGAAATTCGTTTTTAGACCTCACCGGCGGTTTCGGTGTCGATACGGCATTCATCGCCCCCAAGTTTGAACATTCGACCTACATCGAACGGCAGGACAGTTTGGCGGAAATTGCGCAGCATAATTTTTCCGCACTGGGGTTGAACATCCGTATCCTCAATATGAATGGGATTTTTTATCTGCACCGGATGGAAAATCCGGTCGATTGCATTTATATTGACCCTGCCCGCCGGTCGATTGCCGACAAGCGGGGCGTTTTGATTGAAGATTGTGATCCGAATGTAGCTGAATTTCAGCACAAATTGGTAGAAAAAGCCGGTACGGTACTGGTCAAATTATCACCTATGCTTGATATTCAGGCTGCTTTGCGCACGCTGGAATATGTGAATGAGGTCCATGTCGTCAGCGTCGATAATGAATGTAAGGAATTGCTTTTTCTGTTGAAAAAAAATCCGCGCAAAGACCCGGTGATTACCTGCTCCAATCTGACGAAAAGTCACGACTATATTGACAGTTTCCGCCTTTCGGAAGAGAACAATGCCCAACTGAAATACAGCAAAGAGGTGAAACGGTTTATCTACGAGCCAAACGCTTCGCTGATGAAAGCCGGTTTTTACAAATCCATTGCGGTGCAATACGGCGTGGAAAAACTGCATCCAAACACGCATTTATACACTTCATACCGCTACATCAAAGATTTTCCCGGCCGGATTTTTCAAGTCAAAGCCGTTTCGTCCATGAAATCGCCGGAGTTAAACCAAAACCTGAAAGGCATAGAAACCGCCAACATCACCGTCCGCAATTTTCCCCTAAGCGTCGCCGAATTGCGCCGGAAACTGAAAATCTATGAAGGGGGCGAAACTTATCTGTTCGCCACAACACTATCGGACGAAAGTTTGGCGATAGTGAGAGCGAATAAAATTGTTATTTGCAATTAATACTCTTCTTCGTTGAAGAAAAAATCCTCCTTACTCGGATAATCCGGCCAAATATCTTCGATACATTCATATATTTCGCCTTCATCTTCCATCTCTTGTAGGTTTTCCACTACTTCCTGCGGCGCGCCTGAACGCATCGCGAAGTCAATCAATTCGTCTTTAGTGGCTGGCCACGGTGCATCTTCCAATTTTGAAGCTAATTCTAATGTCCAATACATATTTCCAAATTTTCCGCAAAAGTATAAAAAACTATGGGATTAACAAGGTTTCTCCCATATTATTTCATCAATATTATGAATAAAACTTTGTTTCCGCGAAAGCAGAAAAAAATAATCCGACAAACGATTGATATATTGCAACGCAACTGCCTCTATTTCTGATCCTTCGTCAATTATCCGATAAATGTTACGCTCGGCGCGACGGCAAACTGTCCGACAGACGTGCGCCCACGCATTACTCTTGCAACCGCCCGGCAATACAAAATACTTCATCGGCTCAACCAATGCGTCTATTTCGTCCATTTCTTTCTCCAATCGCTCGATTTCGTCCGGTGAGATTTGACAGGCGTTTCTATCACTTTCAGTCGCCAAATAAGCCCCCAATGTGAATAAATTCGACTGAATCCTCAACAGAAACTCACGGTCCTCGCGGTTGTCAATTTCTTCCAGCAAGCAAGCGAGAAACGCATTCAGCTCATCAACCGTTCCATACGCTTCAATGCGTGGACAAGTTTTCCGCACCCTTTTTCCGCCGGCCAATGAAGTGTAGCCTTCGTCGCCCGTTTTTGTATAAATTCTGCTTCTTGCCATAATTAAAATGTGTATTATAATGCCTTTTCGGCAATTTATTATCAAAAAATACGATACCTAACACTTTCAAATCCATTGTTACCCTTGCTTGAGGCAGGTTTTTCAGCCGTTGCCAGAGAGAATTGATTTTCTTTTTTTTAATACCATTCACCAAAACAATGGACACCGGCGTGCTAAAATCTTCCACCCAAGCCAGGACTTTTTCCATTTCCATGCTGTCGGGTAGTTGATTGATAAAAATCATTTCCGCTTTCGGAAGAAGCGTTTTGATTTTAGGCAATTTTTCCTTGTAATCACCGGTTACAAAATGTGCTTTTTGCAAATGATGTACCACTGCAAACGCCTCTGCTTCCTGCAACAACGGGCGTTCTTCCAAAAAATAACATTCTGCTTGCACAGGCGAAACCGAAGCCAGATACAAACTCATGACGCCGGTGGAACTTCCTATTTGAATAACACTTTTGCATCGAAAAAAATTCAATAGGCGGAACAAAAATGCACCATAATTCGGCGACTGTGTTTCTTTCGCAGTAATTCGGCCTAATTCGTTTAATTCGTTCAAAAGCTTTTCCCTGAAATTTTCAATTTCCTCAAACGCATAGAAAGAGGCTTTTTCTTCGATTACTTTTGTAATTAAATTATACACAAAAGGAGAATGTACTCCGAAACCTTTCCGGTATCGAAACCTCATTATTCAATCAATTTAAACGTATAACCCTGTTGCAACAGCCATTCAATCGACTTCGGCAAAGCTTCTTTCATTTTCTTTTCGGCTTTGAGCGAGTCGTGAAACACAATCACCGAGCCATTGCGGGTGTATTTCTTTACGTTGCAGAAAACTTGTTCCGCCGTCATTAAACGACTGTAATCGCGCGTTACCACATCCCACATGATTACTTTATACCGTTTTTTCAACGCTTGCAACTGCGGGAAGCGCAAATGTCCGTGGGGAGGCCGGAAATACGAACTATCAATCAGTTCGGCCGCCTGTTTCACATCTTGCAGATAGGTTTCCGTATCCATTTTCCAGCCCTGAAGATGATGAAACGTATGATTTCCAACCTTATGTCCTCTGGCGATAACTTGCTGATATATTTCGGGATATTTCCTAACATTATCGGCCACGCAGAAAAACATCGCCTTAATACCATACTTATCCAGCAAATCCAACACCCAAAGGGTTACTTCGGGCACAGGCCCATCGTCGAAAGTCAAATACACGCACTTCTCTTCCGTATGAAACCGCCAATGCGTGCCTTTGAATAAAAGTCTATAGAGAAAAGGGGGACGTTCAATCAGCATAATTATCGATTATATCCACCTCTTTTCTTGCTTTCCATCAACTGTTGATAGCGTCCCATATATTTTTCGTATTCCGGCGCGTATTTATCAAATGCGGCTTTATCGTTTTCCGAAAAATAATACATTATATATTGCATACTGTATAAATCCCGTCGTATATCGTCCAATACGGAAGCGTATTGCCGGTTATCCAAACGACTGTACCAGTCCAAGTTACGCATCAATATATCCGCCAACTGCGTATATAATCGAATGGCTTTATCCGTCTTACCGACTTGATGATAAGCATCCGCCAATTCGCTCACAGAATAATAATCGTAAGGCACATTGTATTCGGGTATCACCTGCAAACATTTATCGACCACTTCTTCGGTGCGTACGGTATCGTGTTTCGCAGCTAATTGTTGAGCCAACTGTCCGAAAATCAGGCGGAACGTGCGTGTCATGCGCTGGCTGTTTTCATCGACATACAAACCGGGTTGTTCGAGATTGCCCCAGCGGTATTTATTCATGACATTATCATACAAAATATCGGTATCCACTCGTTGAAAATGGCTGGCCATGAACGGCATTACGCGGTAAGCCACACCATCCTGGCGGAAATAATTATCCAAACGCATGTATTGTTCCGGGCCGACCGTCAAAGCAAAATAAATCGGGCGCGACCAATCGGCGTTATTCTTCAACATGTCCAAAATCATCATTTCGTGCTTGCCCAGGTAGCGTTTTGCACCGGAAACGACTTCGCCTTTTTCATTGTAACGGTTTCCAAAATCGACTAACAGATACGGCGGTATCCAATTGGCATCTTCCGGTTTCACCACACCTGAAGCAATCACTCCGGCCGAATCGACCGGTATCATGATTTGATAGGTCGGGACATTATCCAATTCAAAACTGTAGCCCGGCAGGCGTTTATCGCGCGGGTCGTCCGATTTTATCCGGTTTAAAACGTCATCTACCAG
This sequence comes from Bacteroidia bacterium, assembly GCA_025996895.1. Taxonomy (GTDB): domain Bacteria; phylum Bacteroidota; class Bacteroidia; order Bacteroidales; family Azobacteroidaceae; genus Azobacteroides. Next base: position 21,482 of record BNTW01000047.1, read on the forward strand.
CATCGGGGCTTTTTGTACATCTAAGAAATGAGCGACATCATGCTTACCCATAGCATATTCGTATTTTTTCCAATCGATGGGAAGCGGCTCGGACTCATAAGCCTGCCGTTTCATCTGGTCAATATACCAATCGGTTTGCAGGTAACTCAAATTACATACGCGGACATCCGTGCGAAAACCTTCTACTTCCTGCACGTACCACAGCGGGAAAGTATCGTTATCGCCGTTCGTGAAAATAATCGCGTCCGGCTCGCAAGTGGTCAGGTAATTCATTCCGAAATCGCGAACAAAGTAACGTCCCGAACGGTCGTGGTCGTCCCACGTTTGAGAAACCATTTGTATCGGAACGAGCAGACACAACACCGTTCCCACAACCGAAGCCGCCGTCGCCGGCAGTTTCAAATATTTATTTAATCCATTGATAATCGCCGCCGTACCTATTCCTATCCAGATACAGAACGCATAGAATGAGCCGGCATAAGCATAATCCCGCTCACGCGGTTGAAAAGGTGTCTGATTGAGATAAACTACAATCGCCAACCCAGTCATAAAGAACAGCAGAAAAGTAACCCAAAACTGCTCTGTGCCTTTCTTTCCCGAATAAATCTGAAAGAGAATGCCCAAAAGTCCCAACAAGAGCGGCAACATATAATATTTGTTGTGTCCCTTATTTTTGGCAATACTGTCGGGCATATCGTCTTGCGGGCCAACCAACGCTTGATCGATAAATTTAATACCGGTAATCCAATTGCCGTTCGACACTTCGCCGTTGCCCTGAATATCGTTTTGCCGTCCGGCAAAATTCCACATAAAATAACGCCAATACATGAAATTGACCTGATATTGGAAGAAAAAACGCAGGTTTTCACCAAACGTGGGCTTCTGCACCGATTTGTTTCCCTGCGGACTAACGACCCGCGTCCGTTGTCCTTTGAAATTCGACCATTCTTTATATGCCTGAACGTGGCGTCCATCGGAACTGTACATGCGCGGAAACAGCATATTCAATTCATCAACATAGACATAATGTTTTTTTCGTCCCGATTCGTAATAATGATCTTTTTCGGACAGGTCTTTCTTCGGAATTTGCGACCAAACCGGTCCTTCATCCTTTGAAACCGCTTCGAGCATTCCGCCTTTATTCTCATATTTTACTTCCGAAACAAAGGTTTGTCCGTAAAACAGAGGCGTTTCGCCGTATTGCTCGCGATTTAAATACGTTCCCAACGTAAAAATATCTTCCGGCGAATTTTGATCCATCGGTGTATTAGCTGCCGAACGAATCATAATCAATGCGTAAGAAGAATAACCGATTGTGATCACCAACAACCCGATTAACAGCGTATTTAACGTAACAGGATTGATTTTTTTAACTAAGAACAGGATACCGGCCAAAACGGCTACCAGAAGAATGCCGAACAGAATACCGCTTCCCGACCCACTGC
>BNTW01000048.1 GCA_025996895.1 Bacteroidia bacterium
TGTAGTTCGAGTTTTTCGGATTGGCGAAAAGGGCAAACCCTTGACCCGGCTGAATCAATATATCGTTGGTGTTGAAGCCGTTGTTCCAGCTGTAAGGGATTTTTGCCGCATGGGTTTGGTAGTTGGCAATGTCGAAGTGCATCATGTGCACGAGCATTCCGCGACCGTCTAGGTCGGCGTGCGGGTTGTGGTCGGTGACATAATAGTCGCCGGAATAAGTGTCGCGCAAAGGGGCGGAAAGCATGTACCACTGGTTGCTGTTGATGGCCATTTCCACGTAAGCCCCGTTGTAATGCAAAGAATCCGTACGAAGCACTTCCCCGCCGAACTCGAAGTAAATATCGCCGCATTGGGCAATCGGATAATCTACGTCATAAGTAGTAGAGCCGGGTGTCAAATCGGGATAAATGCTTATTCCACTGCCGGGAATAATCACCATGGTACATTCGGTCGGGACATATTTCTCGCCTTTGGAATTAATCCAGTTGTTCAGGTCGTTCCAGTCGGGACTTGCAGCAGCGGCAGTCCAGGTGAGTGTATCTGCCGTATTGCGCATATCCACCGTAGCCGACAGGGTGCAATTTCCGTTTCCTGGCGAATAATTGATTTGCAAATAAATCACACCGTCTTCTATTGCCTCATAAACAGGCTGGTCGCTGATGATTTCGCCGGAAGCATTTCCTTTCCGCCAGACAAAAGAGGCCTCTTGCGTAGGCAGAAACAGTTTAGAGGAAAGCGTATAGGGATAACTGCACACATAAATTTGCGTTGTTCCGAAACCTTGCGAAACGCCGGGAGTGAAAGGTGCGATCGTCCAGTTGGTGAGGTTGGAAGATGGATCGCCGCCGTAACTTAAATCATTGGGCGACAACGATCCCAGTTTCAGGTAAGCCCAATCCGTTCCGTCGGAAACGGCATTGATGTTGCGAATACGAAGCATATCGACCATGACGGTATCGGGCGCGAGATTGACAGCCGGCATGCCGACGCGCAGATTGGCCTGAGCGGCAGCAGTGGTCTGGATAATGGTTTGATTGCAGGGCGTTCCGTTAGGAATAAATGCTTCATTGACCGTAATGGTGGCATTGCTCAGCATCTTGTAACTGTTGGGCGAAGGTTGGAAAATTAAGGTATCGGTGGTGATGGCACCCAAACCATTCACGCCATTTTGTATAGTTAACTTATGATACCGTGCAGTTGTTACTGAATCGCACAAAGCCGTAACCGTAACAATATTAAAGGTATCCGTTGGCTGCGGCTTGAATGAGGCTATAGCCGTAATGCTTGTATTGGCTGTGCTGGCACTGCTTACCAAAAAAGCGGTGGATTGATTGAAAAAGCTATATGATCCAATATTAGTAGAGGTATTTAACGTAACGGTTGAATTGGCCATATTCAAAGATGAATTAACATTGGTTGCTGTGGCAGTAATATAAAAGCGACTGGCTACTACCGTTTTGGAATTGAAATCCAAGTTGCCTTTCTCTAAATAGATACCACCATCTCTTCTATCGACGGTATTATCCGCACTCAAATTATCCAGCAACAGCCAACCCCCTGTTCCATTAAACCGTAAAGATTTTGTTCCTATATTCACGCCATTCGTTTTCAGGGTTTCGTTGGGGCGGGAACTTCGCATATAAATGTTGCCGGTATTAAGAGTAATGGTCATGTTCTGTTGCAGTTCCAGCGAGCCATAGATGTTTAACGTTGACTGAACAGTAAAAACCGGCTTGTAGGTTTGTGCGCTCATTCCCCGCCACGTCATGCTGTCGCAATTCGCAAGCGCATCCATCGTAACGGTGCGCGAGGCCGCTGCCGAAACATTGAAACCTGAATTTTCGTCGAAAACAACATTATCTACCCGGCTGGGTATGCAGCCGTCGGCTATACCCCCGCTTGCGCTGGCACCCGAAGAGGTCGCCCAATGGTTCATATCACTCCAATTGCCCGCACCGCCAATCCAATAATAAGTGGCCGGCGGGATTGTTGCGCTCAAATCCCAGCCTGAACTCGGATAAGTTGTGTCGTCGTCCGAGCCATTGATGTCGGGATAGGTAATGATTCCGTCGTTGACATTCCGGATATTGACGCGGTTGATCGAAACATCATGCACATTCACTTCCACACCGATATTGGCAGGATTGCCGGTATTCCCCATGTTGATGGTACGATTGACGGTTGCACTGCTCGACGTAAAACTCATGCTGCCACCGCATTGATAGGCAGTTTGCAGGAGTTTATTAATGTTCATGTCGGCAGCGAAAGTATATTCGCCGTCTTTCAGCAAAAGCAGGCTGTCGGTGGTCAGTGCGCTGGTACCGTTAAAATCAAGTCCGGTCGCATAGTTCGTTATCTTGTTGAAGATTGCCGAGCCGAACCTGCCGGCAACACTTCCGTTTCGTATTTCAAAATCAGAATAAACATGCGTCGCAATGCCGGTGAAAAAGATAGGGTTATAGGTCGGCTGACCGACTTGCTGGGGAACATATACAGAAATCTGCGAGCCTGTAGCCGTGAGCGTAGCATTCGTGCCGGAATAATTCCAACCACTACTACCATATTGCAGTTGAATGGTTGAATTGGATATGTTTAAATTGCGGGATAAGCTCCCTGTACTCAAAAAATTTCCGGCCGTTACATTTTTCCCATTGGTATTTAACGTTCCTTGTGTAAGAGTAAGATTTTTCAGAAGATTCCACGGAGTGTTTCTGACATTTAAATCATCGGCCAGCGTCCAGCCGCCTGTACCGTTAAATTCAACATTTTTTCCAAATACAGTTCCAGATGTTTGAACCGTTTCGTTGGGACGGCTACTATTGAATCGTACAGGATATGGATAAGAAGCTCCGTCGCCGGTAACGTCCGCTTGCGAATCCATTAATAAGGATCCGCTGATATATAATCCTTCTAAAGTGATAGTTATAGCAGTTCCATCCAAGCCGGCTGTCCAGGTCATACTGTCGCAATAAGCGAATGTGGTGATATTCACCGTTTGCCCTGTACCCAAACCGGAATTGGTATCAAAAATCACATTGTCGAAGGGAGTAGGAATACAGCCATCGGCTAACCCACCGCTTGCGCTGGCACCCGAAGAAGTGGCCCAATGGCTTACACTGATCCAATTCCCGCCTCCGCCAATCCAGTAATAGGTGTGAGAAACGGGCGACGAAAAGGTCAAACCCGAATTACCACCGTTATCGACCGAATTAGCCGCCGTATAGGGCGCGGTTGTTCCGGTAATCTTGAAATTCGTGGCATTGACATTGGTAACAGACACTTCTTCGCTCGCGCTCGTCATGTTTATGGAAATTGCGCTTGTATTAAAGCCATTCAGATTAATCCAGCCCCCGCAACTTTGAGGTTGCACGCGGAAACAATTCTTTACAGTGGAAAGAGCAGTAGCAGCATTGGTACCGAAAGAATAATCAGCCATTCCTTCCGGATTTAAAAACAGTGTATCCGTTGCAACGGTTGAAAAACGGGATGTTACTATACTCCTCACATATTTGAAGTTTCCGTTGGTTACACCAGGGACGGCAGAGGTTGTGCCTATTTTTGTAATCGTAACATGGTCGAAATAGCTCGCTGCATTGGAGTTGAAACTAGTGGCAAAAATCGAAGAACCTTGCGAAGCAGTGGCAAAATCAACCGTATTATTAGCTATAAAAGTAGTACAGGTAATCGAGCTGTTGAGAAAATTAAACGTACAGCCGGCAGCGACCGACAGCGTACCATTATTCAGCGTTACCGCCGAATTATTTAAAACAGAAACCGTTGCATTGTTTGTAATAGCTAAATTTTTGACGGTGTTTCCTGAATTGGTGACGGATGCAATGACGGAAAAATTATCATCAAGATTCCATGCCGCATTTCCGGTAAAAGTAACAGATATATCCGTCAAAGGATTGCCTCCGGTATGAATCGTGTAGTTGCCGGCAGTATTGGAAAAGTTAATTAGCCCACTTGTGCCAGAGTTCGGAGTTTTTATATCCATGATTTTGTTTATACTCATCGAGCCGGCAATGTTAAGTGTTATTGCTGCCGTCATTTGGAGCAGGGTGAGTTTCGAATCAGCCGTAACAGTCAAAGCCCGGCAAAAAGATACTCCCGAAATATTTACCGTAAAATTGCTTGCACCCGAATTGACATCAAAAACGACATCATGGGCTGTGGTCGGCACAGTATTCGGCCGGTTGCCGGCCGATTGGTCACCGCTGACCAACGACCAGTTTTCAAGCGTATTCCAATTGTTGTTAGCACCTCCGCCTACCCAATAATAGGTTTGGGCGGAAACCGAAAAAGCCAAAAGGCTGAAAATTGCAATGAAAATGAATTTTGTTCGCATGTTTATTTGAGTTATGAGTTATGAATTGAGAATGACCCCACCCCAACCCTCCCCTGAAGGGGAGGGAGTGGCAGCGCACAATTTTGCAAGGGCTTTGCTCCCCCTTTAGGGGGTTGGGGGGGAAACAGGGGATTGCGGGTCAAGCCCGCAATGACACAACAATGCCGGAGGTCGGAAATATTGCGTATTAAAAATAAATTTTGTATATTACGCGCGTGAGAAAAAAGACGCGTTACAGGGCACATAACGCGTGAATTTTTGTTAAACCGCCAGGTGAGTAATGTGTGTGTGTAACAAATTTTCAGTAAATAAAACAAATATTTCTACATGTTTTACAACATAAATCACACTAAAATTTTTAGTAAATGTTCGCATCACAAATTATTACGGGAATGAATTGCAGCAAAGAACGTGCCAAAAAACTTGCTATCTGTGAAATTTGTCGTATCTTTGTTGTCCTTTTATTGAACAATGAGTACAAGATATACATCGGTCATTTTAGCAGACAATCAAGATATAACGGCAGCGGGAGTAAAGTCTTTTCTTCGCGAGTCCGGTGCATTTTCCCTTTTTTTCGAGGCAAAAAATAAGAAGGAGTTAATTGCTCGCCTGCTGGCTGAGCCGGGCGTGTTGGTGGTGCTGGATTATTCCCTTTTCGATTTGACGAGTGTCGAGGAATTATTGATTTTGCAACATCGCTTTCCGCAAGCCTATTTCTTGTTATTTTCCGAAGAACTGACGGACGATTTGGTCACGCGGGTTACCTGCAACGATGCGCTATTCGGCATTCTGTTGAAGGAAGATACGAAAGAAGAAGTGTTTTCGGCTATTCAGGCCATCGGCAAAGGTGAAAATTTCATTTGTAGCCGCATAGCCGGTCACCTGTCGGAAAAACAAAATCCGGAGGCGGATGCAGATAGAAAACTGACCAATACGGAAAAGGAAATTTTGCGCCTGATTGCTTCGGGAAAATCGACGAAAGAAGTGGCCAACGAACGTTTTTTGAGTGTGCATACCGTTACGACGCACCGTAAAAATATATTCAGGAAACTGGAAATCAACAACGTGCATGAGGCGACCAAATATGCCATGCGCACCGGCATTATCGACGCAAGCGATTATTTTATTTAGTCGTCAGATACAAATAATCGTAATGTATCACCGGCTTACTGCCTTTTTTTCCGATTAATTCGGTGGTTTTTTCGCTGTCGAAAGCCGTTTTCCCCACCCCGATAAGTTCATCGTTTTCGTCCTTGATGATTACAATATCGTCTTTTTCAAAATGACCGGTTATGCGGACAATGCCCACCGGAAGCAACGAAACGGCTTGTTTGCCCAACAGGGCTTGGCGTGCTTTCGCGTTGATATGGATTTCGCCCTTGGCAAAGCTGTCGGAATGGGCAATCCATTTTTTAATGCTCGACGAGGCTTTGGGTGAAGCCGTGAAGCGCGTGCAGACGGTTTCCGTATGATTATGGAGAATATCCGTCAAAATATTTTTTCTCCGGCCGTTGGCAATAATCACCTCAATCCCTTCGGAAGCGACCTTGCGCGCAATCCGGTATTTCGTGAGCATGCCCCCCCGTCCAAAAGTCGAATGATGGTCTTGAATATAATCGGAAACTTCCTTCTTTTGGTCGATGACGCGGATCACTTCCGACTCCGGATTGTCGGGCGAGCCATTATATACGCCGTCGATATTGCTTAAAATGATTAACAGTTCTGCGTCCATCATGGCCGCAACCATGCCCGAAAGTTCGTCGTTGTCGGTGAACATCAGCTCGGTAACGGCAATCGTGTCGTTTTCGTTCAAGATCGGAATGACTTTATTTTCCAACATCACACTCATGCAGTTTTTTTGATTGAGGTAGTGCCGGCGCGTGCCGAGGCTTTCCTTGGTGGTCAAAACCTGTCCGCAAGCGATACCGTGTTCGCGGAAAAAATCGTAATAGCGGTTAATCAATTTCGCCTGTCCCACCGCCGAATACAGTTGCCGTGCGGAAACATCGTCTAATTTTCCTTTGACGGCAATCTCGCTTCTACCCGAAGCCACCGCTCCCGACGAAATCACGATAATTTCCATTTTTTTGCGGTGAAGTTCGGCAATTTGGTCGACCAACGCCGATAGGCTGGTCAAATCCAGCGTTCCGTCGTTGCGCGTCAGCACGTTACTCCCGATTTTTAGGACAATGCGTTTCATTGCGGGCAAAGGTACATAATTTATAGTTGAACTCTTCCGTTTTTCATTCTTTTTTTGTACTTTTGCGCCGAAAATAAAAACGTATATCTAAACATTAAATAAACAGATAAATTTATGGAAATCGTAAAAATTTTAGGCAGAGAGATTTTGGATTCGCGCGGTAATCCGACTATTGAGGTAGATGTAACATTGGCTTCCGGCATTACAGGCCGTGCAGCTGTTCCTTCGGGAGCTTCCACCGGTGAAAACGAAGCGTTGGAATTACGCGACGGCGACAAAAAACGTTATTTGGGCAAAGGCGTTCAAAAAGCGGTAGAAAACATTAATCAAGTGATTGCACCGGCTTTGTTGGGCATAAGCACGCTGGAACAACGCGCTATCGACAAGAAAATGCTGGCTTTGGACGGTACGAAAACCAAATCGAAATTGGGCGCAAACGCTATTCTGGGCGTTTCGTTGGCCGTAGCAAAAGCAGCAGCAAACTATCTGGACATTCCTTTGTATCGCTATATCGGCGGAACAAACACTTATACCTTGCCTGTTCCGATGATGAATATTATCAACGGCGGCTCACACTCCGACGCTCCGATTGCTTTCCAAGAATTTATGATTCGTCCGGTAGGCGCGCCGAGTTTCAAAGAAGGTTTGCGTTGTGGTGCGGAAGTATTTCACGCTTTGAAAAAAGTGCTGCACGACAAAGGGTTAAGTACTGCAGTCGGCGACGAAGGCGGATTTGCACCCAACCTTGCCGGTGGAACGGAAGAAGCATTGGAAAGTATTTTGACCGCCATCAAAAATGCAGGTTATGAGCCGGGCAAAGACGTAACGATTGGCTTGGACTGTGCCTCTTCGGAATTCTACAAAGGCGGCGTTTATGACTACACCCTGTTCGAAGGCACGCAAGGCAAAAAACGCACTTCGGCCGAACAAGCCGATTATCTGGCCGAATTGGTTGCCAAATATCCGATCGACTCCATCGAAGACGGTATGAGCGAAAATGACTGGGACGGCTGGAAACTTTTGACCGACAAGCTCGGCAGCAAAATCCAATTGGTGGGCGATGATTTGTTTGTTACGAATGTCGAATTTTTGAAAAAAGGTATCGAACTGGGTTGCGCCAACTCCATTTTGATTAAGGTAAATCAAATCGGCTCGTTGAGCGAAACATTGGACGCTATCGAAATGGCACACCGCGCCGGCTACACTTCCGTCACTTCGCACCGTTCGGGCGAAACCGAGGATGCCACGATTGCCGACATTGCCGTAGCTACTAATTCGGGACAAATCAAGACCGGTTCGTTGAGCCGTTCCGACCGTATGGCAAAATACAATCAACTGCTTCGTATCGAAGAAGAATTAGGCGATTTGGCTGTTTATGGATACAAAAGAGTGCAACGGATTAAATAAAAATTAATTTAATCTTAATACTTTCTTAAATCGGCATAAATACTATTTGTGCCGATTTTTTATTACATTTTTATTACATTTTTTAATATACAAGTTATGAAAAAACTTATACCTTTGCAACTTTGAAAAATTATAAAATATCATGAAAATACATTTTTATTGGTTGGGAATACTAACCGTATTTTTCTTAACAGCATGTAACAAAGGCGAAGGACTTGGAGGCTCTTCTTCGGTCGAAGGTTATGTATATAACGTCATTCACAACGACGATAATTTTTCGTTTAAGGGCGACACTTTCCCTGCATTAGGTAAAAAAGTTTATATCAATTTCGGTGATGAAGACAATGTCGGCGACGATACGGACGCCGGTTTAGACGGCTATTACCGTTTCGACTATTTGCGCGAAGGCAATTATAAGGTATATGCTTTGTCGGAAGATGCCAATGGAGAGAAAACAGCCGAGATACAAAAAATAAATGTGTCTTCGGGATTAAACCGGGCTAATACGATTTACATTCACAGCGGAAAAGCCAGTAATACGGCCATGATTAAAGGCAAATTGTGGGTAAAATATTACAATAAGGGTAATCTGGTGCGGATAAACGGTCAAGATTCTATTCCGGCAGTCGAAACGCGTGTTTATATTAAAAACGTAGGCGACGAAATGCAATTTAACGACGCACGTGCGAGTGATACGGGAATATTTGTGTTCCAAAAACTCCAACCTCATAAGCAATATGAAGTGTATGCCAATACTGAACGGATAGGCGAAATCTACAAAAATGTTTTGACACCTATCGGCCGTACAGTAGAGGTACGCGATGCTTATAAAGTTTATCCATCGGAAAGCGAAGAGCCTTTGGAATTTACAATCATTATAAACAATTAAACAAATCATGAGGAAATTCACCCTGATTATATTAGCGGTTATTCTTGTCGGAAGTTCCTTTTTTGTGATCATTGCACAGGATAACAAACCACCGGCTGCGGTACAATCAACTACGCCGTTTCTGACGCCGGAAGAAAAACGTGAATTGCGCAAGAATCTGGTGGTCAAAGAAATGAATGCCGACGCAAAAGGCAAACGCCAATGGATGGACCACTTGACCGTCTGGAACGAAAACGGATTTAAAATCGAAGAAATCGAGTATGCTGTTTATGGACAACGCGAGCGGGTAACTTACGAGTACGACGATACCGGAAAATGTATCCGCGAAAATGTATATAACGACAAAAACAAATTATACCGGATCCGAAAATACGAATACCTTCCGAACGGACGGAAAAAAATACAATATAATTATAACCCGGACGGAAAATTGTTTTCTACCAAAGTATTTGAATATTCTTATAAATAATGCTGCAGGAAGAAGTACATAAAATATTGGGAAAAATGACGCCGATCACGCTGAAAGAAATGAAAACTATCCGCTTGATGGACCGCATAGATTCTAAATATGTGGCTTCGGATTCGTTGTTGCCCCAATTGTTGGAAGATATTTTACCGTATTACAGGGTGCAGGTAAATAACAATAACCGCATTTCGCCCTATTGTACGCAATATTTGGATACACCCGATTTGGACATGTTTGTCATGCATCAGAACGGAAAACTCAACCGGCAGAAAATCCGTATCCGTTCCTATATGGACTCCGAAATTTCTTTTTTAGAAGTTAAAAATAAAAATAACAAAGGACGGACAAGTAAAATACGTGTTCCGGTCAATCAATCACACATCGATTCTATCGAAGATTTGGAACAAGACCAATCTTTTTTAGAAAAAAATTCGATGTTCGACAGCAGCCGGTTAGAGCCGACGTTAGCCAATAATTTCCAACGGATTACGTTGGTGGATAATAATAAAACCGAGCGGGTTACGATTGACTTAAATCTTTCGTTTCGCAATTATAAGACCGGCGAAGAGCAAATGTTGGAAAATGTCATGATACTTGAATTGAAGCAGGAGGGCGGCGGACATTCCCATTTTCGGGACGCGCTCAACCATCTGCGTATCAAGCAATTATCATTCAGCAAATACTGTATCGGAACGGTTTTGACCAATGCAAACGTCAAAGCCAACCGTTTCAAAAGGAAATGTTCGCTTATTAATAAATTAATTCAACAAAATACGTTATGATACAATCGGATTTAGACCCTCAAATTGCAGCGGAGCATGCGGTGGAATTGGCCGAAAAAGGGCTTACTTTTATGGGCATTGATGTATATGATCCCACCAATTTTTGGATGCTTTTGCTTCGCTTTGCTTTCAATCTTTTGATTTGCTGGATTATCATTCAATTTTTCTACTATAAAAAAAGCCGGCGGAAAGATTATTATTTCACATTTATGCTTTTCAGCGTAACGATTTTCCTGTTGTTGTTTCTGTTGCAAAGCATTCCCATGCAGATTGGGTTTGCGCTGGGGCTGTTTGCCATTTTTGGCATGATACGCTATCGAACAGAAACCGTTCAAATCAGGGAAATGACCTATCTGTTTGTGATTATTGGGATTTCGGTGGTCAATGGCTTGTCGATGGAAGTGCCTCATACATCGGTGGTCTTTGCTAATTTGCTGTTTATCCTGATTATCTGGCTGTTGGAAAGCAATCAATTTTTGAAACATACCTCAACGAAGATTATTTTGTACGAAAAAATTGATTTGATACGTCCCGATAAGCAAAATGAACTGATTGAGGATTTGAAAAATCGTACCGGTTTGGATATTGCCAAAGCAGAAGTGGGACACATCGATTTCTTGCGCGATGTCGCTTTTCTGAAAATATATTACAAAGATGATTCCGATCAAATCAATACGATTGACACGATTACACGATTTTCCTGATGGTAAAAAATAAACGAAAATATCTGTTTCTGCTATTGATAGGCTTTTCTTTAACGCTGTATGCGCAAAGACAAACGAATTATGGAGCTATTTTTTCCGGTGAATTGGAAAAAGGATTGACTCCGAATTTGAGTTTATCATTGGGGGAGGAGGTACGTTTGATAGATAATTCGGTCGGTTTCGACCGTTCTTCCACGAGCGTGGGCTTGGATTATGCTTTCTTGCAGAAGAAAATAAAAGTCGGGGCGTACTATAATTTTATGTATTTATACAACAGCGACCATTATTATGAGCCGCGCCACCGCTATTATTTCAATCTTTCCTATAAAGAAGCGGTCGGACAATTTACTTTATCGTGGCGAGGACGTTTTCAGGGAACTTATCGCGACGAAAATCATGGAGAATATAAAATCAATCCAAAATATGTGATGAAAAACAAGTTTGAAGTGGAATATTCGGTGTGGGGGCATCCCTGGAAACCGTTCATTTCGTGCGACTTCACTTCCGAACTCAACGACCCGACCGGCAACGATTTGACACGCGTCCGTTATGAAGGCGGGACGACCTGGCGGTTAAACCGGACGGATTATTTGAACTTTTTTGTTCGTTTCGACCAATACCTGACGGCAAAAGACCCGCATGTTTTATCATTAGGCGTCGGATATAAGGTGAAATTATAATATTTTATTATCTTTGCCGCATGATTGCGACCTTGTATAAAGGATTTATCATTGGAATATTAGTTTCCGCACCGATGGGGCCGATCGGTCTGCTTTGTATTCAACGTACTTTACACAAAGGACGTTGGCACGGTTTTTTTTCGGGCGTCGGGGCGGCCTTCTCCGACTTGTTTTACGCCATTATCACCGGTATCGGCATGGGGATTGTGATTAGTTTTATTGAGAACAACCAACACACGTTGCAGATTATCGGAAGCATCCTGCTGATGTTTTACGGTATCTACATTTTTCGTTCCAATCCGACCAAGAATTTGAAAAATACCCGGGTAGGGAAAAAGACATATTATTATTCGCAAGACGCTTTCACTGCTTTTCTATTAACGCTCTCCAATCCGTTCATTATCTTTTTATTTATCGCTCTGTATGCGCGGTTTAACTTTATTTCGTCGGACGATGAAAAAATCGAGTGGGTTATTATGGGTTTGGGAATGATATTTGCCGGCGCACTGTTCTGGTGGTTTGTAATCACTACATTGGTTGGAAAACTCCGCAAAGTCTTCAATGTCCGCGGATTACTGATAATGAATCGTACAATGGGTGTTATTGTCATTTTCCTGTCACTGCTGGGGATCATTTATTCGCTGTTGGGGTGATTGATTATCTATAAAATATTTTTTACCTTTGTCAAATAATTTAACAAAAACAAAAATCGTATGAACAGCAAGGAATATCAGGAACAAAAATCACATTCACTCACTGCAAGCGAGCCGGAAATAATGTATGCCTCTCAGACAGATCTGAGTTTTGAAGAAGAATTTAATCGGGCGGCGGCTACAGCCATTACAGGAGATGAATTTAGACGGCGTATGTATAAAAGAATCCAAGCTTGGCCATGGGAAGAATTGTCATCTATACAAACGAAATAGATTATTTTTTAAATGAATTAGGAATACTGCTTTTCAAAAAGAGATATTTTAGCTTTTTTGAAGATGCTGAAGCGTATGTAAATAAACTTACATATTATATCGAACGATATATTGGTATTCTTCCCGAAAAAAATGCACCGGTATATTTCAATCGCTATGGAAATAATCTAAAATATATTACCTATCGCGCCAACAAAACCACACAGTGGTATATTTTTTATCAACAGATGGAGAATACCTTTTTAGTTCGCCATATTACGAACAATCATGTAGCAGCACAATATTTAGAAAGATAAGACAACCCTTTCACCAGCCGCCGCGCGCACCACCGCCTCCGGTACTTCCGCCTCCGAAGCCGCCACCGATACTTCCACCACCAAATCCACCGAAGCCGCCACCAAAACTGCTTCCACGCCCGCTACTACCTAATATGGAAGAAGCTATCAACATCGGAATAATGAACGGAATAATGTCTTTTTTTCCACAATTCAAACATTCATACACTTTTTGCCCCTGCCCTTTGGAAAAAGGTGTAGCGTTTTGAACAATCTTGTCGCCCGCAAAAAAATAGGTTTTCGCTTGACAATACGGACAGATCGAATAGTTGGTTTGCGGATTGTCGTAAGCCAGTACCTCGTTATGACCGCAATTTCCACAATGCCATACATCATAATCAACCGATTTCACAATTTCTTCCTCGATTTGCTCGGAAGTCAGATAGGCATCTTCTTCGGCTTCGCTCAATTTCGCCATCTTATTCCCGCAATTCGTACAGACGAGCGGATGATTACGCAAATTTTGTCGTTTCCAGAAATAAAAAAGAAGAAAAAACAGCATTCCCAACGGAAAAAGCAGCGTGCAGGAGATTACCGATGAACGCATAGCATTGATATAATTGTACTTATCGACCGGAGTATCACCCATTTTCAGTTTGGAATGGAACGAATAGATGAAATAAATAAACACTAGTACCGAAACAAGCAAATAGGCAACAAAAAGCCGTTTGAAAAATTGGATAAATTCCTCTTGTGCTTTCAGTTGCTCACTTTGTTCGCGAACGATAATTTCCTGCACTGCTTCCGGATTTAAAAGATAATTACACACTTGGCTAATTCCGTTAATCATTGCACGGTCGGGATTTCCCTGTGCCATGTAGGGAGAAATATCGTTTCGTATCACTCGCGACAAAATCACATCGGGCAAAACACCTTCCAAGCCGTAGCCGGTGCGGAAAATCATTTGCCGTTGGTCTTCAACCAAAAGAAACAGCAAGCCGTTGTCTTTTCGGTCTTTCCCGATACCCCATTTCGTAAAAAGTGCCGTGCTGAAATCGTCAATATCGGCATCACCAATGGATTTGAGCAAAACCACAGCGATTTCGGCTGAGGCAGAATCCCGCACGGAAAGGATCATTTCGTTCAACCGGTTTACCGTTTCCTGAGAAATAATCCCGTCGGGATTGGAAACAAACTCGTATTTATTTTTCAACTGAACGTTGGGGACTTTATCTACCGTATAGCTTTGAGCGACAGCTGAAAAGGAGATTATTAATTGCAACAATAACACCACTCTATATTTATTCATTTTCATTTTTTGTTAATTTCGTAAATAATACTTCCAAATCCACTATTTCATTGCGGGGACGGTCGGCGACAATTTTCCCTTGATGGATAAACAAAATCCGGGTGCAAATGGTGGCGACTTCCGACAAAGTATGCGAAGAAAAAAGAATACCTTCTTCCCGCGCCAAAGATAGCAAAAGCGAGTGAATTTCTTTCGTTTGATTGGGATCTAAACCGGCTGTCGGCTCGTCCAATAACAACAAACCGGGTTGATGGATAATCGCTTGAGCCAGTCCGACCCGCTGGCGATAACCTTTCGATAGTTGTTCAATCCGCTTGTGCCGTTCGGGCTGCAAACCGGTTTTTCGGATGACATCTTCTACCTTTTCTTTGGCCTGTTCCAGTACATACAATCCGGCGACATATTCCAAATATTCGGTAACATACATATCTTCGTACAATGGATTGTCTTCGGGCAGAAAGCCCAAACTCGACTTTATGACATTTCCGCTGTCGGGAAGCATGCAACCGGCAACGATTTGCATTGTTGTCGATTTCCCTGCGCCGTTCGGTCCCAAAAAACCGACAATTTCACCTTTTCCGACAGCAAACGAAACATTTTTTACTGCCGCCTGCCGACCGTAGTTTTTCGATATGTTTTGTACTTCTAAAACCATTTTCTTTTCAGCGGTAAATCCCTTTTGATCAGCACCCAAACATAAATTCCCATTAAAAGCGTATTGAAAACCAAATGTTGCGTGTTATTTCGTATCGGAACAAAATAATAAACGGCATACAAAACGCCCGCAAGCAATGTGTAAAGCCCGATGGTTTTCATATCGTAACGGATCGGATAATTTTTTTGCCCGATAAAATACGACAGCAGCATAATCAGCGCGTTACCAATAAACGACGCCCAAGCGCACGCACGATAGCTGTACAGCGGAATAAAGAAGACATTAATGAGAATAATCACCGTACAGCCGGTACAGGAGAAAATCGTTCCCCAGTAGGTTTTATCCGTCAATTTGTACCAAATCGAAAGATTGAAATACACAGCAAAAAACAGTTCGCCGAGCAGCACAACCGGCACAATCGGTAACCCGGAAAAATAGGTGGATTTGACGAAATATTTGATAATGTCCAAATAAAACATCACACCCAGGAAAACCAGCAATCCCAAGAGAATAAAATATTTCATAACATCGGCATAAGCCTGTTTCGCGTCTTTTTCCTTGCTTTTTTCAAACACAAACGGCTCGTAAGCGTAGCGGAACGCCTGTGTGAACATCATCATAATCAGCGCGATTTTGAAGCATGCACTGTAAATGCCCAATTCGTGATCCCACAACGCATGATTGGGATAGACCGCCGGAAAAATAATTTTATCCACTACCTGATTGCTCATGCCTGCCAATCCCATCAACATCAGCGGAAAACAATACGCGAGCATGGTTTTAGCTAATCGTCCGTCGAATTGGTATTTAAATCCGGTGATTTCGGGCAAAAGGAATAGCGTCTGAATGCCTGTAGCAAGCAAATTAGACACAAACACGTAGCCTAAACGAAAATCTTCGCGCCAAAACCACGCAATCCAATTCGGGTGATGTTTGTTAATCGCCGGACAAACAATCAAGAAGAATACACAAAAAACGGTGTAGAGTATTACATTTAAAACTTTCAGCGCGCCGAATTTAACCGGTCGTTTTTTGTAACGCAAATACGCAAACGGAATGGCACTGAAAGCGTCCATACTGAGGATAATCAGCACCATACGAATATAATTGTCCGGCACATCTTTCTCCCACAAAAGCGGACGAATGGACTGAAAAAATCCAAAAAAAATCAACAAAAAAAGCACGACAAAACCGCCGACCACCAGCAACGTGGTTGAATAAACCTGATCCACTCTATATTTTTCCGTTTGATTGACAAAGCGGAAAAATCCGGTTTCCATGCCAAAAGTCAAAATCACGATAATCAGTGCGACATACGCATACAAATTCGTCATTATTCCGAAATCACTCGGAAGAAGCGTATAGGTAAATAGGGTAGTCAGTAGCCAGCTAATCATCTTGACCAGGATGGTGCTTCCACCGTAAATAACGCTGTCTTTCGCTAATGATTTTGTTCCCGGCATAAAATTAAAATAACAAGCCTTGTGATTCCGACCGTTTCCTGCCTAAATGCGTATAAGCCAGCGGAGTAACTTCGCGTCCGCGTAACGTGCGCTTAAGAAATCCCTCCTTAATCAAAAACGGCTCATAAACTTCTTCAATCGTTCCGGCATCTTCGCCCAAAGCGGTGGAGATGGTCGTCAATCCCACCGGACCTCCGGAAAATTTATCGATAATAGTCAGTAAAATTTTATTATCTATTTCGTCTAATCCGTATTTATCGATGTTCAGGGCTTCCAACGCAAAGCAAGCAATCGGTTTGTCGATTTTCCCGCTGCCTTTGACTTGGGCAAAATCGCGGACACGCCGCAAGAGTGCATTACAGATACGAGGTGTTCCCCGACTGCGTGAAGCAATTTCAAAAGCAGCCGAATCTTCGCAAGGAATGTCCAAAATCACTGCCGAACGTTTCACAATCGACGCCAACGTTTCCGTATCGTAATATTCCAAATGCAGATTGATACCGAAACGCGCCCGAAGAGGGGCAGTCAGCAAACCGCTTCTTGTTGTGGCACCGACCAACGTAAAAGATTCCAAATCAATCTGTATCGAACGAGCACTCGGCCCTTTATCAATCATAATGTCAATCCGGTAATCTTCCATCGCGGAATACAAATATTCTTCCACCACCGGACTTAACCGGTGAATTTCGTCGATAAAAAGCACATCATTTTTTTCCAACGAAGTCAAAACGCCCGCCAAATCGCCGGGTTTGTCTAATACAGGACCAGAAGTAATCTTAAATCCAACATTCAGTTCGTTAGCAATAATATTGGAAAGCGTGGTTTTGCCCAAGCCCGGAGGCCCATGCAACAGCACATGATCAAGCGATTCCCCCCGCATGCGCGCCGCCTGCACAAAGATTTTCAGGTTTTCCACAATCTTGTCCTGACCGCTGAAACTTAGAAAAGACAACGGCCGCAAGGCATTCTCAAATTCCTTTTCGTTTTCGTCTATATTCGTTGAATGTATGTTGTAATTATCCATTGGAGGACGTGATGTAATTAATTTTTCGCAAAGTTAATGATTTTTTAGCACGAAACCTTACAGGGCTGCCGAAAAATATTTGCAGGATAAATTGGTTTTGTTGAGCCAACCAATAGGTAGTTTGTTTGAATAGAAAAACTTGCTATCTTTGCGCCTGATTTTTCAGAGAAATGCTTTTTAATTCCATAGATTTTACCTTTTTTATGCCCATTGTCTTTCTGATTTATTGGGCATTGGGTTATTATGTGAAGGCGAAAAATATTTCGCCCCTGCCGCAAAATTTGTTTCTGCTTGCCGCCTCGTATTTTTTCTATGCGTGGTGGGATTGGCGGTTTCTATCGTTGATTGTGATTTGCTCGCTAACCAATTACGGCGCAGGGCTTTTGTTGATGAAAAACGACAGCAACGACAATGACAGACTTTCCAAGTTTCAAAAACTTGAAAAGTCTAATGCACGTAAAACCATTTTGACACTTTGCTGTGTGGTTTGTTTTGGCATTCTGGGTGTTTTCAAGTACTACGATTTCTTTGCTGCTCAACTGATTCGTATTTTACCCCCCCCCCATAACTATCTGAATATCAGATTATTACACCTAATTTTGCCGGTCGGCATTTCATTTTACACTTTCCATACGCTGAGTTACACCATTGATGTCTATAGCCGAAAGTTCGAGCCAACACGAGATATTACTTCGTTTTTCCTTTTTGTCAGCATTTTTCCGCTCGCAATGGCGGGACCGATTGAACGCGCCACCAACCTTTTGCCACAGATTTACAAACGCCGTACCTTCGACTACGCTCAAGCAACGGACGGGATGCGGCAAATCCTGTGGGGCTTATTCAAAAAGGTGGTTATTGCGGACAACTGCGCCGTTTATGTCAATCAAATTTTCGATACCTATCTAACACAAACCGGCAGTGCGCTGTTGCTCGGTGCAATCTTCTTTGCTTTTCAGATTTACGGCGATTTTTCAGGTTATTCCGATATGGCTATCGGCATCGGCAAACTGCTCGGTTTCAAGTTCCTGAATAATTTTCGTTTTCCCTATTTCAGTCGTGACATTGCCGAGTTCTGGCGGCGGTGGCACATCTCGCTCAACACTTGGTTTCGCGATTACCTCTACATTCCGCTCGGCGGCAGCCGCGGCACAAAATGGTTGGTGGTGCGCAACACCTTTATTATTTTCCTCGTCAGCGGTTTCTGGCACGGTGCAAATTGGACTTTTATCGCTTGGGGGGCGTTTCACGCTGTACTGTTTTTGCCGCTGATTTTATTGGATAAAAATCGAAAAAATACGGATACGGTGGCTGAAAACAGGATTTTGCCAAGTTTAAAAGAACTGTTTCAGATGGGTTTGACTTTTGGACTGGTTGTAATCGGCTGGGTATTTTTCCGGGCGGAAAGCATTCACCAAGCGTTAGAATACTTGAGCGGCATCTGTTCGTCTTCTTTATTTGGATTACCACACACTCAACCACGCATACCAATCAGCATCTATCTCTTTATTATGTTATTGTTAGGAGTTGAATGGGTGCAAAGGAATAAGCAGCACGGGTTAGAATCTTTTGGATTGAAGTGGAATAAATGGTTAAGATATACTTTTTATTTCATTATTGCTTTTATTATAGTTTTATATAGTCTTGAAGGCACACCATCAGAGTTTATCTACTTTCAATTTTAGAACATGAGGAAATTTATTTATAAAACACTGGTATTTATATGTTTGCTGATATTGTTAATCGGCTCATTACTCCTTTTACCTCCTACGCCAAGAGCCTCAAAATCACTGCTGATGGCTGCGGTTAAAAAAGATTCATTGTTGGCAAATGTACCTTCGCCACGAATTATTTTCATTGGCGGTTCAAATCTTAGTTTTGGGCTGAATAGCCAAGAAATAAAAGATTCGTTATATCTAAATCCTATCAATACAGCCATTAATGCAAGCATTGGTATAAAATATATGTTAGAAAACGCAATTCGATATGCAAAAGAAGGCGACATAATGGTTGTTATACCCGAATATCCTCATTTTTTTAGAGATTGGAATTATGGTTCTGAGGAATTATTCAGAACAGTTTTTGATGCAAATAAATCAAATATTAAATTATTGAATTTTGAACAAATACACAACTGTTTCCCATACGCAGGAAAGTTTATTTTCTCAAAATTCAGGAAGTATGAATATGTTGATATAAAAGAAAGCGATGTATATAGTGTTAATTCTTTCAATAAATTTGGCGATGTTGATGCACATTGGTATTTGGAAAATCGCCAAAATGAATTTGAGCCTTCTGGGAAAATAGATACAACAAAATATAATCCTGTCGTAATGGATGAATTAAAACACATTGCCAATAAGTTACAAGAAAAAGGATGTATAATGTTGATTTCATATCCTTGCTTTCAAGAGAGTTCATTCAATAATTCAAAAGAGTCTATAAAAAAAGTAGAACAAGAAATTCAGACTAATGATTTTTTTGTTTTGGGCAGTCCAGAAAAGTATATGATGCCAGATTCTCTAATGTTTAATACTCCTTATCATATAAATAAACAAGGCGTAGAACTCAGGACAAAACTATTGGTTGAAGACTTGAAAACAGCACTTTTTACTGCCAAACTCGCCCACGATATTGATTCTTTGGGGATAATAAAATAATTTTACATTCTTATATTTCGCTTAATCTCGATATTTATTATAAGATTAAGCGAATTATAAAAACACAAATCTCGCTTAATATCATATAATAATATAAGATTAAGCGGGTTTTTATTCTTTATATTTTGCTTAATCAACTATTTTTTATACCTTTGCAGCGAATTATAAAACATAACGGTTATGGCTGTACTTGGTAGAAATAAAGAGCAAATTCTTCTGAAACAGTTAGTTGAAGTTGAAAAATCGGATTTTTTAGTATTATGGGGCAGGCGGCGCGTGGGCAAAACTTACCTGATAAAAGAATATTTTAAGCAGGATTTTTCGTTTTATATTAGCGGTGTGCAAAATTCCACAAAAAAAGAACAGTTGGCAAACTTTGCCTCTGCACTCACTTTTTACGGAAAGATGCCCTACACGCCTGCAAAATCGTGGGTTGATGCTTTTCGTCAGTTAATTCATTTGCTCGAAAATTCGCAAAAACGCGGCAAAAAGGTGATTTTTATAGACGAATTGCCGTGGTTTGATACGGCGCGGTCTGGTTTTCTGACGGGGCTTGACTTCTTTTGGAACACTTGGGCTTCGGCACGAAAAGATATTTTGCTGATTGCCTGCGGCTCGGCTACCTCGTGGATTATCAACAAGTTGCTGAACAATCGCGGCGGGTTGCACAATCGCGTTACGCGCCGTATGCACCTTTCGCCCTTTACACTTGGCGAGTGTGAGGACTTTTTTCGCTACAAAAAAATTCCCTTCGACCGTAAATCAATCGTTGATGCGTATATGATTTTTGGTGGTATTCCATTTTACCTCGAAATGTTTGAACGAGGCTTGAGCGTGGCTCAAAATATTGATAATCTGCTGTATAAAAACGATGCGCCGCTCAAAAACGAGTTTTCGTTTCTCTATGCCTCGCTGTTCAAAAATTACGAGCAACACCTGAAAATCGTAGAGGCATTGAGTGCAAAGACAAAGGGTTTGACGCGCGAGGAAATTATTGCTGCAAGCGGCATTTCCAACGGCGGCGGCTTGACAACAATGCTCGAAGAACTGGAACAGTGCGATTTTATCCGCACCTATCAAGGTTTTGGCAAAAAAACGAAATCGACGCTTTATCAACTTGCCGATTTTTATTCGCTCTTCTATTTTAATTTCTTGAAAAACAACAAGATAAAAGATGAACATTTTTGGACAAATTTTATAGATAATGCCCGGCGCCGCGCTTGGTCCGGCTATGCTTTTGAGCAGGTTTGTCTGGCACATTTGCCGCAAATCAGGCAAAAACTCGGCATTGCGGGCGTGCTGACCAACACAAGTTCATGGCGCAGCAACGACAAACAAAACGGCGCACAAATCGACCTCGTTATTGAGCGAAATGACCGCGTTATCAATCTTTGCGAAATGAAATATGCAGAAGAAGAATTTGTGATTGACAAAAAACAGGACGAAACGCTACGCAACAAACGCGCCGCTTTTCGCACCGAAACCAAAACGCGCAAAACATTGTATATCACAATGATAACAACTTACGGTGTGGCGCATAATGCTTATTGGAACAATATTCAGTCGGAGGTAACGATGGACGGTTTGTTTGAATAAGGAACTTTTACTAATTTTGCCCCAAAATCAATAACAAATGCTTTTTAATTCCATAGATTTCGCCATTTTTATGCCCATTGTCTTTTTGATTTATTGGGCATTGGGTTATTATGTGCGGGCGAAAAACATTTCGCCCCTACCGCAAAACCTTTTTCTGCTTGCCACCTCGTATTTTTTCTATGCGTGGTGGGATTGGCGGTTTCTGTCGCTCATTTTGATTTGCTCGTTTACCAATTACGGCGCAGGGCTTTTGCTGATGCGTTGCGACCGCCCCGTCATTGCGGCGAATGCCGCAATCTCCACGAGCAAAAGGAGATTACGGGTCAAGCCCGCAATGACAAGAAAAATTGTGCTTTGGGCTTGCTGCCTTGTCTGTTTCGGCATTTTGGGCGTTTTTATACTTTACGCGGCAAGCTTTTGTGCATTGAAATTATCAAAAAATTGGAACTTCAGAGTCAATAAATTTTTCAATTCCGATTCATATTTTATGCAGACCGTATCAAAAAACTCGCGGATAGCCTC
>BNTW01000049.1 GCA_025996895.1 Bacteroidia bacterium
GAAAATTCTCTATGGAAAGTATTATGAAACGCCTCTTATATTTCACGAGGCTATCCGCGAGTTTTTTGATACGGTCTGCATAAAATATGAATCGGAATTGAAAAATTTATTGACTCTGAAGTTCCAACTTTTTGATAAGTTCAATGCACAAAAGCTTGCCGCGTAAAGTATAAAATTACGCCTTCGGCTTTTTTGCGTGCCAATGCCTCTTTTGTGCGCTGCGAAATGAGGTTGCGCTCAATTTCGGCGGAAAGACCGAAGGCAAAGGCGAGGACTTTGCTGTTAATGTTGTTTCCGAGTTCGTAATGCTCTTTTATGGTAAAAACCATTATGTCTTTTTCCATACAAGTATGCAAAATGCTCATAATCTGCATTAAATTGCGCCCCAGCCGCGACAATTCCGTTACAATCAAAATGTCGCCTTTTTGCATTTTTTCCAAAAGAAAGCCGAATTTGCGTTCGGAAAGTTTTTTGGTGGCACTGATAGTTTCTTCTATCCATTCGTCAATTGGCAAAGATTTTGCTTTGGAATAATTGGTTATTTCAAAGCGTTGATTTTCGACAGTTGAGTCAGTTTAAATTGGTCTAGAGGGGTCTATTTGCTTCGGTTTTTCCACCAATGCCTGTTTTTTGCGCAAGCGTAAAGAGGCATTATTGCAGGCATCACTGCAAAAGCGAGTGTTTACGGTTTTCGCTTCAAATGCTTTTCCGCAATGCTCGCATATTTTCGGTAATTTCAATTTACTAACTCCCATATATCGGTTTTTTATATCGTTTTTTGTACTGAATAAGCGCTAATAAAAATTTATAAGACTGTATTAAGCGCACATTCTCACTAAATAAGGCGCGGTACAAATCCGATACAAAGATACAATAAATATTCGATATACAAGCATAAATATCAATAAATATTTATCAACAAAAAAGCGGTAACACATTGTGTTACCGCTTTTTATCTATTTTTGATATTTGCTTTGTGAGGGGCTTTACTTCACTTCCTCAAAATCCACATCAGTAACCTCATCCCCGCCCCCTTGCGGAGCGCCCCCACCTTGTTGTTTCTGTGTAGGATCAAAAGGCCCGCCTTTTCCGGCGAAAGGATTGTTAGGACCGAAAGGATCGCCTGCTGCACCTGCACCACCGCCTGCTTGCGCTTGCGCATTATACATTTCCTGACTGGCTGCCTGGAAAGTACTGTTCACTTCGGCAATACCGGCTTCGATGCCTGCAATATCCTGTGCTTTGTGCGCTTCTTTCAGTTTAGCTACTGCAGCTTCAATAGGTCCGCGTTTGTCGGCTGGAATCTTGTCGCCGATTTCTTTCAGCTGTTTTTCCGTTTGGAAAATCACGCTGTCGGCTTGATTCAGTTTGTCAATTTTTTCTTTTTCCTTGGCATCTGCTTCTGCATTGGCTGCCGCTTCGTCTTTCATCCGTTGGATTTCTGCATCGCTCAGGCCGCTGGAGGCTTCGATGCGGATGCTTTGTTCTTTCCCGGTTGCTTTGTCTTTGGCCGATACGCTTACTACACCGTTGGCATCAATATCAAATGTTACTTCGATTTGAGGTACTCCGCGCGGAGCCGGCATGATGCCGTCCAAGTGGAATTTTCCGATGGTCTTATTGTCTTTTGCCAAAGGACGTTCGCCTTGCAACACGTGGATTTCCACCGAAGGCTGATTATCGGCAGCTGTCGTAAACGTTTCGGATTTTTTGATTGGAATCGTTGAATTGGATTCAATCAATTTTGTCATCACACTACCCATCGTTTCGATACCCAAAGACAATGGAGTAACATCCAACAATACCATGCCACCTAAGTTGCTGTCGCCGGAAAGGATAGCTCCCTGAATAGCTGCACCGATGGCTACCACTTCGTCCGGATTTACGCCTTTGGAAGGCACTTTGCCGAAGATTTTTTCCACTTCTGCCTGAATGGCAGGAATACGGGTCGATCCGCCGACCAAAATTACCTCCTGAATATCTTTAGCCGTCAATCCGGCATTTTTCAACGCTTTTTCGCACGGCGTAACCGTTGCACGAATTAATTTGTCTGCCAATTGTTCAAATTTCGCACGGGTCAGAGTTTTTACCAAGTGCTTCGGCATGCCATCTACCGGCATGATATACGGCAGGTTGATTTCCGTCGATGTCGAGCTCGACAGTTCGATTTTTGCTTTTTCGGCTGCTTCTTTCAGACGTTGCATGGCCATCGGATCTTTACGCAAATCAAGGCCTTCGTCCTTTTGGAATTCGTCAGCCAACCAGTCGATAATCACGTGGTCGAAGTCGTCACCACCCAAGTGCGTGTCGCCGTCGGTCGATAATACTTCAAACACACCGCCGCCCAATTCCAAAATAGAAATATCAAACGTACCGCCGCCCAAGTCATAAACGGCAATTTTCATGTCTTTGTCCGATTTATCCAATCCATAAGCCAAAGCGGCAGCCGTTGGCTCATTAATAATACGTTTCACTTTCAAGCCCGCAATTTCGCCCGCTTCGATAGTCGCCTGACGTTGCGAGTCGGAAAAATAGGCCGGAACGGTAATCACTGCTTCCGCCACTTCGCTGCCTAAATAATCTTCCGCCGTTTTCTTCATTTTTTGAAGAATCATGGCCGAAATTTCCTGCGGAGAATACAAACGGTTGTCAATATCCACGCGAGGCGTATTGTTGTCGCCGCGAACTACCTTATAGGGCATACGCGAGATTTCTTTTTGTACCTGATCGTAGGTTTCACCCATGAAACGTTTAATCGAAAAAATAGTTTTTGTCGGATTTGTAATTGCCTGACGTTTAGCGGGGTCGCCCACTTTACGTTCGCCGTTTCCTACAAACGCCACCACTGAAGGCGTCGTCATTTTGCCTTCGCTGTTCGGAATCACCACCGGTTTGTTGCCTTCCATTACGGCCACGCACGAGTTGGTTGTTCCTAAGTCAATTCCAATAATTTTCCCCATAATTTTAATTTATTTATTTGTTTTACTTATTCTAAATTTTCACCTATTGATTTAACAAATGATATGCCATTCTTTCAAAAACACAAAATATCCGACATTTTGTCAGATAAAGTTTCTGAAACTAATAATAATTTAAAAGGAATTTTGTTTTGAGAACTTGTTTAAACGCAGAAAAAGGGAATTCTCCCGAACTCCCTAATCCAATCTTTGTTAACCTTAAATCTAATACTATTATGAAAAAACCACGATACAAAAGTACAACATGAAATTGTATTTTGTCAAGTTTTTTCTCGTAATTAAAGTTAAGTGATTGTTAAATGACTTTAATTCAGCAAATTCAATGTATCCAAAGCAATCATTAATTCCTCGTCGGTGGGAATAAGAGTTACTTTTACCTTTGAATTTGTCGAACTTATTAGGGCTTCCTCGCCTCGTATCTGATTCGCTTGGTCGTCGATTTCGACACCCATAAAATTCAATCCTTCGCAAACCTTTTGACGCAGTTTGATTTGATTTTCGCCTACACCGCCGGTAAAAACGATAATATCTACACCACCCAAAGCAGCGGCATACGCGCCGATGTATTTTTTAATGCGATAGATGTACATATTGAGAGCTAATTTCGCCCGCTCGTTGCCGTCTTGAATGGCTGCGTCTATTTCCCGCATATCGGACGAAACGCCTGATGTGCCCAAAACGCCGCTATATTTATTGACAATTGTGGAAATCGCCTGCGCACCCACATTTTCTTTTTCCATGATATAGGTCAAAACGCCCGCATCGACATCACCGCTACGTGTTCCCATCAGCAAGCCTTCGACCGGTGTCATGCCCATAGACGTATCGACCGACCGGCCGTTTTTGATAGCAGCAATTGACGCGCCGTTGCCGATGTGGCAAGTGATAATTCGCTGTTTCTCGTAGGGAACATTCAGGAATTTGCAAACCTGTTGTGATACGTAGCGGTGGCTCGTTCCGTGAAATCCATACCGGCGAATGGCGTATTTTTCGTACAACGAATACGGCAAACCATACATATACGCATAATCGGGCATAGTTTGGTGAAAAGCCGTGTCGAAAACGCCCACTTGCGGTGTGTCGGGCATTAATTCTTTTACCGCTAAAATACCGTTTAGATTAGGCGGATTGTGTAAGGGTGCTAAATCAATACACTCGATGATTTTTTGTATTACTTCGTCATTAATAATTACACTCGAATTAAATTTTTCGCCACCATGCACCACGCGGTGTCCCACAGCATCAATTTCGGACAGTGATTGAATACAACCATATTTTTGGCTTGTAATCACACCCAAAATATATTCGATACCCGCGCGGTGTTCCAGAATTTCACCTTCCAAAATCACTTTTTCGCCGCTGGGCAATGCCAACTTCAGAAAAGAACCGTTTAATCCTATTTTTTCAACACCTCCCTGGGCTAATGCGGTCTTTTTGTCCATGTCCAGCAACTTGTATTTGATGGACGAACTCCCGCAGTTCAAGACTAATATTTTCATTTGATTTTATTTAAAAAATGGATTGGTTCCGATAATTTTACCTTTCTCATACACAAAAAATCCTTTTTCCGTCCGCGTTCCGAGTTGTTGCGTGCGGTACAGACGCCACAGCAAAGGCGACGGCTTATATTTTTTGTCTCCATATTCGTTAAACATATCTTCCATTAAAGGCACAATTTTCTCGATACCGATCAGGTCGGCCATTTTGAAAATTCCGCTGCGCATGCCATAAACCACTTCCGTCAACCGGTCGATGTCTTCCATAGACGACACGTTTTCCAGTACCATTTGGCAGGCCTCGTTGAGTAAAACAATCATCAGGCGCATGCTGACCAGACCGTTGCTTTCATGCACTTCGATAATGTCGTATTTTATCAGCTTGGCAAACAAAATTACTTTATTATATACCTCTTCCGAAGTATAGATACTTTTCACGACTTCCAAAATCTTGGCGTCAGTGTGGGCAATCGGAAAGTGCAAACTTACGCAACGCTCTTTATGTTTCAGGGCAGAAGCCAACTCGCTGATAATCACCGTTGTAGCATTTGTTGCGATAATCGCTTCGGGCGAAACCACTTTTTCGATTTCCTTAAACGCTTCTTTGCGCAGGTCGGTGCTTCGTTCTCCGGTTTCATTATCGTAGCGGATACACTCAATCACGAAGTCGCAATCTTTGAGGTCTCCGTAATCGGTCGAACCTTTGATGCGTCCCAAGATGGATTTTTTCTCGCCCGGCGTAAGTCCCCAATTCTCAATCCGGCTGTCCAAACCCTCGCTGATTCGCTCGAAAGCGAAATTGATACGCTCCTGATTGACTTCAATAAAAATCACTTCCAATCCCGCAGAAGACGTCAAACGGATAATATTTCGTCCGTCCCTGCCTGCCCCCACTACTCCAATCTTGGAGAAGAGGGATTTTCGTCTGTCTTTTGAAACGAGGCCAAAAGGCTCAATCGCTTCAATAATCGTCTCATCCATATTATTTTGCTTTTTTATTTCCTATTGCCTGATTAGCGCAAATCGCCACCATTTTGTAGATATCATCGACCGAACATCCCCGCGACAAGTCGTTCACCGGCGCAGCCATTCCCTGCAAAATGGGACCAACGGCTTCCGCATTGCCCAAGCGTTGCACGAGCTTGTAAGCGATGTTTCCACATTCCAAATTGGGGAAGATCAGCACGTTGGCATTTCCCGCAACCGGACTTCCGGGGGCTTTGCTTCTGCCTACAGAAGGAACAATCGCTGCATCGGCTTGCAATTCGCCGTCAATCTGCAAATCGGGTGCCATTTCTTTGGCTATTCGAGTGGCTTCCACCACTTTATCCACTAATTCATGTTGCGCGCTTCCTTTGGTCGAAAAACTCAACATCGCCACGCGAGGCTCAATACCGACAATCGCTTGGGTCGTATGTGCCGTAGCTACAGCAATTTCCGCCAATTCTTGAGCGGTCGGATTGGGCATAACCGCACAATCGGCAAATACTAAAATTCCGTTGTCGCCGTAAGATTTATTTTGTACGAACATCAAAAACGCACCCGAAACCACACTGATACCCGGTCGGGTTTTGATGATCTGCAACGCCGGACGCAACACATTGCCGGTTGTGTTTTGCGCACCTGCAATTTCTCCGTCAGCATCGTCGTTTTTAATCATTAAGCAACCCAGATACAACGGATTTTCCGTCAGTTCGCGGGCTTGCTCAATAGTCATTCCTTTGCTTTTCCGCAAATCGGCGAGCAGTTGTGCATATTTTTCCTTTTTTGCATGGTTGAAAGGGTCGATGATCGTGGTTTTCTCTATATTTGTAAGATTATATTTTTTGGCTAATTCTTTGATTTCGGAAGGATTACCGATTAAAATAATATCCGCCACCACGTCGGCCGTCAGCTGATCGGCTGCGCGTAACGTTCGTTCTTCCGTTCCTTCGGGGAGTACGATACGCTGTTTGTTTGCTTTCGCTCTCGCGACAATGTCCTGAATTAAATCCATAAAAGTAAAAATAAAGTTTATGCAAAGATATGAAAAATTGCAATATCGAGATTACAAAATAGGATATTTTTAAAAATCAAAAGAATTTTATACTTTTGTAGCAAGTTAATACAATATAGAACAGATTAGAATGAAGACTCTTTTTTTTACAGCCTTATTTATATGTTCCGGTTTGGGATTGCAGGCACAATACACAGGTACTCCCTATCCCGGCGGCATACCCCATTCGCTTCCGGGCATTGTTGAGGCGGAACATTTTGATGCCGGCGGAGAAGATATTTCGTGGCACGATGCAAATTCCGGTCAGGAAGCCAATGCCGGAAACTATCGTCCGGATACTGACGTGGAGTTTGAATTCCGCGACAACGATAATTATAATATCGGCTGGTCGGGCGGCGGAGAATGGTTGAAATATACCGTTTCGATAGAAACCGGTGGTTATTACAGAGCCTCGTTTAATTTGGCTTCGGACGGTGACCGCATTTTTTATGCGACCATTGATGAGGTGGAAATCTGCCGTTTTAATACCAATACACACAACTGGGGCACTTTTCAGGATTATGTTGCTGAAAATTTGATTTTGCTTCCGCGCGGTGTGCATGTTATCACGATATATCCTGAGGGAAACAATATAGATCGTTTTCAGTTTGATTATATCGATGGAAGTGTTACAGAAAATCCGGAGCCGATGTTGCGGCTGACCGAATTGATGTCGAACAATGTTTCGGCCGTCATGGACGAAGCCTATAATTACAGTATGTGGGTGGAAGTGCATAATACAGGAACAGAATTGGAATACGCCAGCAATTATTATTTTACCGACAATTTGGCTCAACCGCGTAAATGGACGCCGGCGGGACAGTGGATTGCCGGCGGAGCTTATGCTCTCTTTTGGTTTGAACGCGCTGATTACACAGGCCATGCTCCTTTCAAACTTTCTCCCGAAGGCGGAAATCTGTATTTATTGGATAAAAATGAAAATATCCTTGACCAAGTCACCTATCCTCGTCAATATCGCAATGTGTCGTATGGGAAAACCGGCGACAACGGAGAATGGGTATATTTTACAGGGCATAGTGCCGGTGCTTCCAACTCCGGCAAACAGCCGGTTTCAGCATTTGTCTGCACCAAACCAAATTTTTTACTTCCGGGCGGTTTTTATACTTCTGCCGTACAAATACAATTTGAAACGCCTTTTGAAGGCGAAACCATTCATTACACGACAGACGCTTCAGAGCCGACAATCACTTCACCCGCATACAGTCCCGGAACAGCCATACAACTTTCAAAAACTACTTGTGTCCGTGCTGTTGCCTTTGCCGACAATCATATTCCGAGTGAGATTGTAACCGCTACTTACTTCATCAATGAACGGAAATTTAATTTGCCGGTCGTTTCGATTGTTACACAACAGGAAAATTTGACCGATAATACGATAGGTATTTATGTAGGAGGAACGAACGGGATTTCCGGCAACTGTGCCGATGCTCGCAACTGGAATCGCGACTGGGACCGGCCGGCCAACATGGAACTGATTGACACAACCGGCATGGTCAGGATAAATCAGGAGCTGGATATTGCTGTTGCGGGTGGTTGTTCGCGCAACAATCCGCAGAAATCGCTGAAACTTTCGCCTCGTAAAAAATTCGGAGATAATCGTCTGCGCTATGATTTTTTCGCGTCTAAACCGGGGAAAAAATACAAGGATATTCAAATTCGCAATTCAGGCAACGATTTTGGGAGTACCATGATGCGCGATGCTTTGATGCAGTCGCTGATTATCGGCCGAATGGATATTGACTACCTGGCCTACGAGCCGGCAGTCTGCTTTATGAATGGAGAATATTACGGTATTCAAAATCTGCGCGAACGGAGCAGTAAGGACTATTTATATACCAATTATGGCTTGGACGAAGACGAATTTATTTTGATTGACAATCAGACTGCGGCTTCCAACCAAGAGTATAACGATTTGTTTAATTATGTGCGTAACAATAATTTAGCCTCTTCGTCGGTCTATCAAACGGTATCGGACCAGTTAGACGTTGAGGAATACATGAATTACATGATTGCGCAAATTTTTTACAGCAATATCGACTGGCCGCACAACAATTACAAAATCTGGAAAAAGTTTGATGGCGGCCGGTGGCGATTGATTTTATTCGATACCGATTTTGGGTTTTCGCACAGTCCGAATCCTAATTACGACCACAATACGGTGCGCTATGTTTTTCAAGAATCCGACGAACGGATTACGCTTCCGTTGCGGCGGTTAGTGAACAATGCGGCATTTAAGAAACAGTTTATCAATCACTTTTGCGTGCAGGTTTCTTCCACGTTTGCTACCAACCGCGTGAATACCCTCATCGATTCGTTGAGTGCCAAAATCCGTAGTGAAATGGTTTATCACAAACAAAAATGGGGAGGTGGTAATTTCGACGCCGAATTGAATGTTATGAAGACCTTTGCTAAATATCGTCCCGACCGGGTGATGCAATATTTGGGACAGCAGTTTTTCCAATCAGCTCCGGTGCGTAACGTAGCGATAACGTCCAATATTGATTCTGTTTCATTTACGTTCAACGGTGAACCGGTGCCCGACAATCCCGTTACACTGAAATATTTTAAAAATAATCAGATTGAAATTCAATCTTTTACAGATTCGGAAACATATTGTTTTCAACATTGGGAAATATCGGAAGCCCCACATGAAACCGTTTTGATTGCACAGAAAACGCAATGGAAATACTTCGATTCCAATCGTTTGCCGGCTTCCGACTGGAATAAAAAGGAATATAATGATGAGTCGTGGAAAAACGGCAATGCACCGCTGGGTTATGGGTCCTTTGAAAAAAACACCACGATTAGTTACGGCACCGATGCGAATAATAAATATTCTACCGCTTATTTTCGCAAAACATTCTCTATTGATGACATAGAAAAAATGGAAAATTTTATTGCTGCTGTTTGGGCTGACGACGGTGCGGTTGTCTATCTGAACGGACAGGAAGTTTTTCGTTTCAACATGCCTGCCGGAAACGTTTCGTATTCAACTTTTTCTAAAGAATGTAACGACGGTGTTAATTCGGAATTTGCGATTCCGAAAACGCTGTTTCAACCGGGAGAAAATGTGCTCGCAGTCGAAGTGCATCAATGTACTTCATACAGTTCCGATTTGATTTTTGATTTCAATTTGACTTGTACCGAACGGCTTTCCGGCAGCGATGTTTCAATCGTTGAAACACCGCTCTATTCTGCCCGCCTGTCGGATAATATCTCCCTGAAAGCGGTGTATGCACCCTGTGGTTTAGGACAAAAACAGGTGGAAACGGGATCGTTGATACGAGTTTATCCTGCTGTAACAGAAGAGATTGTAAGTATCGAAAATGCAGCAGGTCTTCGATTGCAAATCAACAGTATTACCGGCCTGACTGTTTATAAATCCATTGTTCCGGCCGACCATTTAGACCTCAATATCGGCTTTTTGCCTTGTGGAATATATATTGTTAAGATTGATAAACAAGCATTTAAGGTTATAAAACAATGATAGGGTAAAGTATGAAACGGGTTTTGCTTTTTATTTATCAACTTTTTATCTGGTTGCCGATTTCTCTTCCGGTAACGATTTTGACCGCACTTGTTACCACTGCCGGTTGTTTTTTCGGTGGAGAACGAATTTTTAGCTATTATCCCGGCCGGTGGTGGTCGAAAATCATGTGTGCGATTACGCTTTGTCCGGTGAAAGTAAGCGGAAAGGAAAATTTGAACAAAAATCAGTCCTGTGTTTTTGTGGCCAATCATCAGGGTGCGTACGATATTTTCCTGATTTACGGCTATTTAGACGTTCCGATTAAATGGATTATGAAGCAGAGTTTGCGGAGAATTCCTTTTGTCGGAAAAGCCTGCGAAATGGCCGGTTTTATTTTCGTTGATAATTCTTCGCCTCAAGCGGCGGCAAAAACCATTCATGAAGCCGAACAACGTCTGAAAAACGGTGCGTCTGTCGTCCTTTTCCCCGAAGGCTCGCGAAGCCAGACCGGTGAATTGGGCAAATTCAAAAAAGGCGCGTACCAAATAGCGTTGGATTTGAAATTGCCGATTGTTCCGGTAACAATCAACGGGTCGTATCATGTTTTGCCTAAACATTCATGGCTCATTCACCCGCACCGGTTGCAAATGACTATCCATGAGCCGATTGCTACAGACAATATACCGGCAAACAACCTGCGTGAGGCGGCTACGGCTATTCATACCCTGCTGGAACAATCGCGGACAGCGATCGAAACTTCGCTTATAAAGGATTGGCACTGAACGTGTCGCCGTAAGAAATATCTCCTGTTTTGTAGCCTTTATTAAACCACGTGTAACGCTGCTTCGACGTGCCATGTGTGAACGAATCGGGTTGAATATAGCCCTGCGTTTCCTTCTGCAACGTGTCGTCACCGATTTGTGAAGCGGCATTTAAGGCGGCTTCAATATCTCCCGGATCTAATATATGAAATTGACTGTCCGTGTGATTTGCCCATACGCCCGCATAAAAATCCGCCTGCAATTCCAAACGCACCGACAATTCATTGGCTACTGTTTTCGACGAGCGTGCCATTTGCGCATTGACCTGGTCTAACGTCCCCAACAGCTTCTGAACGTGGTGTCCGACTTCGTGCGCAATCACATACGCATAAGCAAAATCTCCTCCTGCGTGAAACTGTGTCGCCATCTGATTGAAGAAGGACAAATCCAAGTAAATTTTTTCGTCGGCCGAACAATAAAACGGCCCTACGGCTGCGTCAGCTACACCACAGCCGGATTGTGTTCCCTGCGTATAAAATACTAACGTCGGCTTCCGATACGTTTTTCCCATTTGGTTGAAAATATCCGTCCAAACATCTTCGGTCAATTTCAATACTACTTCAGAAAACCGCATCATCGAATCTTCTTCCGCTGAAGATTGATATTCGCCCGTCTGCGTTTGCTGTGTCGGGAGTTCGCTCGATAACTGAAGCAAAGTCAGAGGATTAACCCCCATCAGCCACAACACTAAAATCACGATAATCGTCCCGATACCGCCTCCGCAACCGCAACCTTTTCCGCCCAGCAAACCGCCGAGATTTCCACCAAAATTTCCGCTGAAACCACCGGAACTACCGCCTTGTCCGCGCCGGTCTTCCACATTTTCACTTCCTTGTCTTCCTTGCCATTGCATAATTTTTAGCTTTTTGAATTGAAAGTCAAAAATAATACTTATTTTTGTTTTTTAATCTAATTTAAACACGCTTTTATGAGAAAAGTTTTGATATTCTTCGGGATTTTGTTTTTTGTTCAGCCGGTTCGGTAAAGAGTTGAATAACAAAGGAATATTAAAAGAAGAAACTGCCATAATCAAAGCGGTGGGAGATGACGACGAAAATAAATTGCGGGCGGTGCTCGATTTGGTGCGCGAAAAAATCAAATGGAACGACCAGGAAAGAATATTTATCAACGGTGTTTCAAAGGCATTGAAAGAAGGCGTCGGAAACAGTGCACAAATCAACTCTGTGCTTTTGAATACCTTGAAAAATGCGGGATACAACGCCAATCCGGTGGCGATGAGCCTTCGTTCACACAGACGGCTTCCTTTGACTTATCCGAGTATCGACAATTTCAATTATTTTGTGGTACAGGTAGTTACGCCGGAAAAAACGTATTATTTGGACGTCACTCGCTCTTACACCGACCTCAATCTGCTTCCGGTGGATTGTTTGGTCGATCGAGCGTTATGTATTCAGACGAACGGATACAATTGGATTGATTTGTCGGCCGTTTGCACCGGCTCGGAACGTATCAGCCTGCTGCTTTCCTTTAACGAAGACGGCTATTGGCCGGCAAAAAAATGGCTTCTTATGGGGGCGAATCGGCCTTTTCTTTCCGCAAAGATTATGTTCAGACAAAAGATGAAGCAACGTATATAGAAGATTTGGAAACGAAAAACGACATCAGTATTTCCAATTATAAAACGGATGAAAAACGCAATCCGGCACTCAGTTGCACCGAAACATACGATTTCGCTTCCAACGGCAATACTTTGGGCGACGAGGAGTTGATTGTGATTAATCCGTTGCTGTTTGAAGGATTGAAAAACAATGTTTTCAAATCGGAAGAACGGAAATTGCCGGTCGAGTTTTATTATCCGCGTGACGAACGGATTAATGTCAGTTTTACTATTCCCGAAGGTTATGCCATAGAGGAAGTGCCTGTTTCCGAAAAATATTTGTACGGCGACAGCAACTTACTGGAATACAGCTATATCGTGCAAAAAAGCGAAACAACGGTGCAAATCGCCTACCGGCTGACGATTAAAACCTGTATTGTTCCGGCGACCGAATACGAATTACTGCGCGATTTTTGGGCGAAAATATGTGCAAAAAATAATCAAGTCATTGTTCTACCCGGAAATACGATATTGTCCTGAAATCAACTATCCATCAAAAAGATACGGTTTCTATCCAAATTCCGGAAGGCTACGAAATCGAAACCCGTCCCAAACCGACGGAAATCGAATCGGAATACGGTTATTTCAAATCGGAATTTTCCGAACAAGCCGGCGAAATCACTTACAGGCAAGCGCTTGAAATCAAGCCGGGACGCTATCCCGCTTCCGCATTCGACGATATGAAGAAGTTTTACAACCGGATAGAGGCGTTGCAAAATACAAAAATCGGGCTGAAAGCGAAGTAGAGTAAGATACAATAATTACACCTAATCGGGTATAATTTATATAGAAAGTGATTAATTTGTACCTAATCGGGTATATTTTCAAATTATTATACTATCTTTGTACCCAAACAGGTATAATATGGAACAATTATCGTTATCAAAGTATGTGAAGCAGGTGCGAAAACAGTATGGTTTGACGCAGGTTGATTTGTCTGAAAAGGCGGGAGTCGGGCTTCGTTTTGTCAGAGAATTGGAACAAGGCAAACCCAACCTGCGAATGGATAAAGTGAATCAAGTACTTAGTTTGTTCGGAACAGAATTAGTGCCTGCGCCTGTAAATAAAACCACATTGAACGTATGAGACAAGCAAAAGTATATTTTCAAAATCAATTGGCAGGAATATTGACTGAAGATGAAAGCGGTTTTACATTTCTGTATGATTCCGGTTATTTGCAAAATGAGGATTCGGAAGCCATCAGTCTGACGTTGCCTTTGCAAAAAGAGCCTTTCCGAGATACCGTTTTATTTCCATTCTTTGACGGATTGATTCCGGAAGGTTGGTTATTGAATATCGCCGAGAAAAATTGGAAAATCAATGGTCGCGACCGGATGTCTTTGCTTTTGGCTTGTTGCAAAGATTGCATCGGCACAATCAGTATCGTACCGAATAATGTAGAGGAGGAATAAATATGGGAAAATGTTTGTATTGCTACAAAGAATTAGAAGCAGGGCAAGTGGATTTTCATCCACAATGTTCTAAGGCGATTTTTGGAACGACAACGCCTCCTCTTCTTCCTTATACCCGTAAAAATCTGACGGAATTGGCAGAGCAAGTGATAAGAACGCAAACGACTATCACGGGCGTTCAACCGAAATTATCCTTGGATTTTGCGGAAGAAGAGACTCCCAAACGCTTTACCATTGTTGGCTTATGGGGTAGATATATCCTAAAACCGCAAACGGAAATCTATCCAAGTCTTCCCGAGTTGGAAGATGTAACCATGCATTTGGCAAGCATAGCGAAGATACAAACGGTGCCTCATTCCCTCATTCGATTTGAAGACGGCGAACTTTGTTACATTACAAGAAGGATTGACAGAGGCGATAAGGGCGAGAAATACCCGATGGAAGATATGTGCCAATTGTCGGAACGGCTCACTGAATACAAGTATAAAGGTTCGTATGAACAGATTGCGAAGTTGATTCTGAAATATTCGCATACGCCTAAATTAGATGTGATTAACTTTTGGGAACAAGTGCTGTTTTGTTGGATAACAGGTAATGCGGATATGCACCTCAAGAATTTCTCTTTATACAGCATTCGCAAAAACATCTACAACTTAACTCCGGCTTACGATATGCTTTCAACCGCCTTGATAATGCCCGAAGATAAGGAAGAGTTGGCATTAACCCTCAACGGCAAAAAACGAAAAATCACGCGGGAGGATTTTATCAAAGCATTTCAATCATCTAATTTGGAGGATAAGATTATTGCCAATATTTTTGGAAAATTTGAGAAAGCGGTGCCGTTTTGGATGGACTGTATTCATGATTGTTTTTTGGATGAGGGGATGAAAGAGCGGTATGTGGGGTTGATAAATGGGCGGATGGATACACTACGCAATTAATAAATAATAAAAATTAAGAATCATTCCGGCTTTACAGTTGAATATTGCAGAGAAAAGTTGGAAAATCAATGGTTGCGACCAAATGTCTTTGCTTTAAACGGAAATCTATCCAAATCTTCCTGAATTGGAAGTCCAAAAATTGTGTAAATGAAAACTACAGACCGGAAAGTTTGTAGTTTTTTTGTGCGCCGTGCATGGCAATTAACTTGGCATTCGCTTAAAGTCATTACTATTTGGTAAATAAGCTTTGTTCCAAAATATACATTGCACAGCCGGCTAAATATCCTGGTTAGCCCTTGTCGGATATTTAGCCGGCTGTGCAATGTATATTTTGGAACAAAGCTTATTTACCAAATAGTAATGACTTTAAGCGAATGCCAAGTTAATTGCCATGCACGGCGCACAAAAAAACTACAAACTTTCCGGTTTGTAGTTTTTTTGTGCGCCGTGCATGGCAATTAACTTGGCATTCGCTTAAAGTCATTACTATTTGGTAAATAAGCTTTGTTCCAAAATATACATTGCACAGCCGGCTAAATATCCGACAAGGGCTAACCAGGATATTTTTTTGAGATACCAGATAAAGTCGATTTTTTCCATTCCCATCACGGCAACGCCCGCTGCTGAGCCGATAATCAAAATGCTGCCTCCTGTGCCGGCGGTATAAGCCAGAAATTCCCAAAAATAATGATCCATCGGGAAATCATACATGCCCATCGCACCGGCTACCAACGGCACATTATCGACAATGGACGAAAGAACTCCAATAATCGTTGTAATCAAATAATATTTGCCCGGCTCTGCCATCGGGATTTTGTCGAGCGAAGCGGAAAGTGCTGCTAATTGTCCGCAGGTTTGCAACGCATTTACTGCCATCAAAATACCCAAAAAGAACAGAATGCTCGGCGTATCAATACGAGTTAATATATTATTGACGGAAAGGAAGTTGCTGTCTTTTTCGGGACGCCTTTTGTGCATAAATCCGGTAACAATCCAGAGTACGCCCAATCCACCCAGCATGCCCAGATACGGCGGCAAATGCGTAATGGTTTTGAAAACCGGAACAAAAAGCAACGCTCCTACACCCAAAAAGAAAACGAAATTGCGTTCCCCATTGGAAATCGAGAAACGATGAGCGTTTTCCACCGCTTTTTCCGGCCGGCTCACGTTCCCTTTCAGCGTAAAAGAAAGTATTAAAATCGGAACGATAATTGAGACTGTGCTCGCCAAAAACGTAGCTGCAATAATATGAACAGCACTTACTTTGCCCGCAATCCACAACATAATCGTGGTTACATCACCAATCGGCGACCAAGCACCGCCCGCGTTCGCCGCCAAAATAACAATTCCGGCAAAAAACCAGCGGTCGTTTTTATCCCCAATCAACTTGCGCAGAAGGGCAATCATCACAATCGAAGTCGTCAGGTTGTCCAAAACGGCCGACATGAAAAAAGTGATTATGCTGATAATCCACAGAAGCGTTGTCTTCTTGGTGGTAGAAATCTTGTCGGTAATAATCCGAAAACCTTCATGCACATCGACCAACTCGACAATCGTCATCGCACCCATCAGGAAAAACAGAATTTCGGCAACTTCCCCCAGCTGTTCGACCAGCGTGTCGTGTGCTTCCGGCAGATAAGTGATGCCCAACACCCACATCACCGTTCCGAGCAACAGAGCGGTCGCACTTTTATTAATATGTAACGGGTGCTCCAGCGCAATGCACGCATAGCCTATCACAAAGACGATTATCATTAAAACGAACATAGATATAATTTTAGAAATTAAAAACGGCAACAAAGATAAGGAATATTTAGTATATTTGTCCTCAAATTGACAAATTCTGTTTATTTTATGGCAAAAGATACCGGTGAAAGTCCCCTGATGAGGCAATATTACGACATCAAGGCCAAGCATCCTGATGCGATTTTGCTTTTCCGC
Source organism: Bacteroidia bacterium (assembly GCA_025996895.1). Classification (GTDB taxonomy): domain Bacteria; phylum Bacteroidota; class Bacteroidia; order Bacteroidales; family Azobacteroidaceae; genus Azobacteroides. Next base: position 16,733 of record BNTW01000049.1, read on the forward strand.
GTAGGCGATTTTTATGAAACTTTTTCGACAGATGCAATCTTGGCGTCCGAAATATTGGGCATAACCCTCACTCGCCGTGCGAGCGGAACAAATCAATATACGGAATTGGCCGGATTTCCGCACCACGCTTTGGATACTTATTTACCGAAATTGGTGCGCGCCGGCAAACGAGTGGCAATTTGCGACCAGCTCGAAGACCCGAAACTGACAAAAAAATTAGTCAAACGTGGGATTACCGAATTGGTAACGCCGGGGGTTTCGATTAGCGATAATGTTTTAAATCATAAGGAAAATAATTTTTTGGCTGCTGTTCATTTCGGAAAGACATTTTGCGGAGTCGCCTTTTTTGATATTTCTACCGGAGAATTCTTAACAGCCGAAGGTACAACGAATTACATAGATAAACTCATCAATAATTTTTCGCCGAAGGAAATTTTGCTGGAACGAAGCAAGCGTAAAGTGTTTGAGGCAGCATTTGGTGCGAAACTTCCGACTTTTGAGATGGAAGATTGGGTTTTTACGGAGGACACGGCACGCGGGCGCCTGTTGAAACAGTTTCAGACAAAAAACCTCAAAGGTTTTGGCGTGGAACATTTGGTCAACGGGATTATTTCGGCCGGAGCCATCCTGTATTATCTGGATATTACGCAACATACGCAGACCGGCCATATCACCTCGTTGTCCCGAATCGAAGAAGACCGCTACGTGCGATTGGATAAATTTACTGTTCGCAGTCTGGAATTATTAAGCACCATGAACGAAGGCGGCAAATCGCTGCTGGACGTCTTGGACCGTACCGTAACATCCATGGGCGCCCGGATGTTGAAACGTTGGGTGGTTTTTCCTTTAAAAGAAGTCAAGCCGATTGAAGACCGCTTGAATGTGGTGGAATATTTCTTTAAATGTCCCGAAATGAAGGAAATGCTTGACCGGCAGTTGAATTTAATCGGCGATTTGGAACGCATTATTTCTCGCGTGGCCGTCGGTCGTGTAAGTCCGCGCGAAGTGGCTCAACTGAAAGTTGCATTGAATGCACTTGCACCGGTCAAAGAGGCCTGTTTGGCAGCCGGCGAACCGAGTTTGAAACGTATCGGCGAGCAGTTAAATCTTTGTACACTTATCCGCGAACGGATTGAACGCGAATTAGTGGCCGACCCGCCTGTTTTGTTGAATAAAGGAAATGTGATTGCTAAAGGTGTTAACGCCGAACTCGACGAGTTGCGCCACATTGCTTATTCGGGAAAAGACTATTTGCTTCAAGTGCAGCAACGGGAAAGTGTGGCAACCGGCATTCCTTCATTGAAAGTAAGTTACAACAATGTGTTCGGTTACTATATCGAAGTAACCAACGTACATAAAAATAAGGTACCTTCGTCTTGGATTCGCAAACAAACGTTGGTTAATGCGGAACGCTACATCACCGAAGAACTGAAAATATACGAGGAAAAAATTCTCGGGGCGGAAGATAAAATCACCGTGTTGGAAGCGAAATTATTTAACGAATTGGTGCTGGAATTGATGGAATATATCGCGCCTGTTCAGACTAATGCCACGCTGATTGCGCAAATCGATTGCCTGCTGTCGTTTGCCAAAGTCGCCGAACGCAACAAATACATTCGGCCGCAAATCGACGACAGCAACATCCTGGATATTAAAAACGGACGCCATCCGGTCATCGAAATGCAATTGCCGGCCGGTGAAACCTATATCCCCAACGATGTGTATATAGACGATAAAACCCAGCAAATCATCATCATTACCGGTCCGAACATGGCCGGTAAATCCGCGTTGTTACGTCAGACGGCGTTGATGACGTTGATGGCGCAAATCGGATCGTTTGTTCCGGCCGAAGCTGCACACATCGGATTGGTTGATAAAATTTTTACGCGGGTGGGCGCGAGCGACAATATTTCGCTGGGCGAATCCACTTTTATGGTGGAAATGAATGAAGCCGCCGATATTCTCAACAACTTGTCCGACAGAAGTTTAATTCTTTTTGACGAGTTAGGGCGTGGAACTTCCACTTACGACGGTATTTCCATCGCTTGGGCGATTGTGGAGTATATTCACGAACACCCGCGCGGACAGGCGAAAACGCTTTTTGCAACGCACTATCACGAATTGAACGAAATGGAAAAATCGTTTAAGCGCATCAAAAACTACAACGTTTCGGTGAAAGAAGTAGATAACAAAGTGATTTTTATGCGCAAGTTAGTGCCGGGCGGAAGCGAACACAGTTTCGGGATTCATGTGGCGAAGATGGCGGGAATGCCGCAAAGCATTGTCAAAAGAAGCAACGAAATTCTGTCGCAATTGGAAACGGACAACCGGAAAAACGGCATTTCCAAGCCGATCGAAAAACTGTCGGCCACGCGCGAAGGCTATCAAATGAGCTTTTTCCAATTGGATGACCCGGTGCTTGAGCAAGTCAGGGACGAAATCAACAATCTGGATATTAATAACTTAACTCCGATGGAGTCGCTGAACAAATTAAGTGACATCAAACGGATTTTGAAAGGGAAATGAAGATGATGTATTCGATTATTGTACCGGTGTATAATCGTCCCGACGAGGTGGCGGAACTGTTGGAAAGCCTGACACAACAAGAAGGCGATGTCGCGTTTGAAATCCTGATTGTGGAAGACGCAGCCCAATCGCCCTGCGATAAAGTGGTTGAAACTTATAGCCATCGGCTGAATATCCGTTATTTCAATATTCCCGGCACCGACCGCAGTTACCGGCGCAACTACGGCATGCAGCAAGCGAAAGGCGATTATTTCATTTTCTTCGATTCGGATTGCATTATTCCGCCGGAATATTTTCAAAATCTCGACCGGCACTTGCAAACGAATTACAGCGATTGTTTCGGCGGCCCCGATGCTGCACACGAGTCGTTTTCGGACGTGCAAAAGGCGATTAATTATTCTATGACGTCGTTTTTTACGACCGGAGGTATTCGCGGCGGCAAAAGCCAAATGGAGAAATTCAAGCCACGCACGTTCAACATGGGATTTTCGCGCGAGGTTTTTGAGAAAGCCGGCGGATTTAAGGATATGTTCGGCGAAGACATTGACCTTTCGATTCGCATTGCCGAAGCCGGTTTTCGCACTTCGCTGTTTCGTGATGTGTTTGTGTATCACAAGCGGCGCGTGAGTTTTAAGAAATTCTTCCGGCAGGTACATAATTTCGGTGTTGCCCGTGTCAATTTGGGCATTTTACACAAAGGCTCGTTGAAGGCGGTACATACCTTTCCCGCGCTGTTTTTGTTGAGCGGAATAGTGGTTATTGCCTTAGCGATTTTCGTTTCGCCGTTGTGGTGGCTACTTCCTGCAGCTTATACATTATTGTTGTTTGTCGATGCGCTCATTCAAATCAAAGACGGCAAAACCGCCTTGCTCGCCGTCTGGGCGTCCTACATTCAAATCATCGCCTACGGCTGGGGATTTCTGAAATCATTTGTGCAGAAGATTATTTTCCGGCAGGGGTTGGAGGATAGTGAAACGTTGAAAAAAATATATAATTGAATAACGAAATACAATGAAAACAGTGATTTTATGCGGCGGTTACGGCACACGTATTCGTGATGTGGCTGAGAATATTCCCAAGCCGATGGTGCCGATTGGCGGTTATCCGATTTTGTGGCACATCATGAAATATTATTCTACGTTCGGATACGACGATTTTGTGCTGTGTCTGGGTTATAAGAGCGAAGTGATCAAGGATTTTTTCTTCAATTACGAAATCCATTCGAGCGATTTTACGCTGAAATTGGGCGAGAAAGACAGCTTGGTGCGCCATAATTCGCACAGCGAGGAAGGTTGGACAATCACCATGGCAGAAACAGGGCTGAATGCGATGACCGGAGCGCGGTTGAAACGGATTGAAAACTACATCGGCAACGACGATTATTTTATGCTTACCTACGGCGATGGCGTGGGCAATGTGGATATTCGAAAATTAGTGGAATTTCATCAATCGCATGGAAAAATCGCCACGCTGACGGGCGTCTATCCTCCGGGACGTTTCGGCGAACTGGTTGTCGGCAACGACAATCATGTGCTGGGTTTCAACGAAAAACCGCAAGTGAGCGGCGGACGGATCAACGGCGGATTTTTCATTTTCAACCGGGCGGTTTTTTCGTATTTGAACGACGACGAAAATCTGGTGCTGGAACAGGAACCGATGAAAAAATTGGTGGAAGACGGTCAGCTGATGGTTTTTGAACATGACGGTTTTTGGCAGCCGATGGACACTTCCCGCGAATACAGTTTGTTGAATCAGTTATATAACGATAAAAAAGCACCATGGGTGAAATGGTAAAAAATCCGTTGTTCGGCGGCGTATATGCCGGCAAAAAAGTTCTTATTACCGGAAATACCGGTTTTAAGGGAAGTTGGCTAACGGTCTGGTTCTTGCAGCTGGATGCAAAAGTCTATGGCATTTCGCGCGATATTCCGACACAAC
>BNTW01000050.1 GCA_025996895.1 Bacteroidia bacterium
TTTGATTGCAAGTAATCTCGTGTTCAACGGTACAGGCGGTTGGCAATTGCAAGATTCGCTGTTGATGGCGGGGAATACAGGAGGCGGTGCAATTTATTTTTATAATGGTGATCTGAATTTTGGCGGATATTTTTTACATTGACTACCGCACCGGAAGCCATCGTAATTGTGCGCTGCGTTCCCAAAGTATCGGAAGACAGGTAAGTCAGTCCTCCGCAGGCGTCTTTGGTACCTAAGTATTTGTTAATGGTAATACCGGCTTTAGAAAGTATATAATTACCATCGGTCAAATAAAGTAAGCTATCGGTAATAACTGTTCCCGCTCCGTCCGTACCGGTTTTAATCCTTCCGCCCGGACTGGTTAGATAGGTAATCTTATTATATGTTCCATACGTAATACTTTCATTGCAGGGTAAGTCTATAAATTCGATATTATAACAGGTATCCGAGGGTTTCACGTTAATTCCATATTTGTCCGCCCTCACCCGGATTAACGAATTTTGAGATTGTGTATCTGTCAGGGGTTGCCCTCCCCGATACCAGAATCCTTGATGGAAGTCATTATTATTGTTAGCAAACAGTTCTATCGTTGAATTAGCGATATTGAGGGTACGTGAATTGTACCAGCCATTTGTCGGATCATCTTCAGAAGCATCAAATACATAACACGAAACATATTGTCCATTCAAGTTCAAATGACCTCGGCCAAAATATATTCTGTCATTATTAGCACTTGTAGTTGCTGTTCTGTAGGGATCATTCACGTTATTCTGGATTACTAACGAATCTTGCAAGTCCCACCCGCCGTTATCACCGCTACTTTGGAAAGTTAAGGGATGTTGAAAGCGAACACCGTTTGTAGTGATTTTTTCGTGGGGTCGATTGCTTGCCATTACGGTGGACATTACACTATTGGTCATGCCTCGTTGAAATTCCAACGACCCGTTTATTTCCAATCTAGCATCGTCACCTTTTAAAGTGGGTGCAGGTTTGGTTCCCTTCCATGTCATACTGTCGCAATAACCTCCTTGATCCAAAGTAACCGTATAACTCGAATTAGTGGAAATCTAACCATTGTCAAAAATTACGTTATCTAAAGGCGTAGGAATACAACCGCTGCCGGGCGTTCCTCCCGATTCGTCAGCCCAATGGTTCTTATCCGTCCAATTACCTGTTCCACCTACCCAATACCAGGTATGTCCTGAGCCGGGAAGAAAATTCCACCCACTGTTTCCGCCGTAATCACTACCGTTGGTAACCGGATAGGGTGTACCACTACCGGTAATCGCTATATTACTTATCCGCACATTTTCCAGTTTAATATCTGCCGGAGTTCCTCCGTATGTCAATGTCCGTTGCGTCGTATAATTATTGGTTTTCAAGTCTATCAATCCGCCGCAGACAGCAGATTTAGCCAATAAATATTTGTTGACAGTAACATTGTTATTAAATTGATAAGGCCCGAAAGCATGAAGCAGCAAACTGTCTGTAACAATTGTGCCGCCGTTAGCCAAAAATCCTGATCCAGCCGCATAAGTTATTTTATTGAAAGTCCCTCGATTGATATGATGACCACTTCCTTCGCTGACCATATTCAGATTATAATATTTATCGGTTGCATGAACGGTTGAAAAAATATTATTTGACGAATTACCATGAACATTAATCGTCGAATTGGCTGATGCTGTTCCGGATAGAACAACTGACGAGTTATATGTCCACGTTGAAACATTAATAATTGTATTCTTTATGCTGATTTGAGCAGAATTATTGACAGTAATGCTATTGTTTTTAACGGTAATATTATCTAAAATAAGCATACCATTATTATTAACGATAATATTAGAACCATAATAACCTTGATTGAAATTATCCAAAAAAGTCCAAGAACCGTTTCCGTTAAAATTAACAGGAGATGATATTTCTACTCCACTCCATTGAATGGTTTCACCTGCATTCGGAGAAGTAAAGTTAATAGGACCTCCATAGGAGTAAGCGATCGTCATTCCTGCTTGCAACTGGAGAGAGCCGTTAATGGTTAAGCCATTATTTACATTTAAATAAGGCACAACGGTACAGCCATCAAAGATAAGGTCTTTACATGCAGCCCCTCCCGTAGGCATACTAACGTTTCTACTGATGGTCGTGAATCCGGAATTTGCATTAAAATACACATTGTCATTGATGGTGGGTAGCTGTGTCATATCCTGTCCTCCTCCAGAGGTAGAAGAAAAATGGGATATCTCCCATGTACCGCCGCCGCCGATCCAGTAATAATCGGTGGCGGAAAGCTTCGCTACACTCGAAGCCAGAAGAAAAATCGCTAAAAATAAAAATTTAATTGTTCGCATACTTTTTTTTGAGTTATGAGTTATGAATTATGAGTTATGAGTTGAGAATGACCCCACCCCAGCCCTCCCCTGAAGGGGAGGGAGTGGCAGCGCACAATTTAGCAAGGGCTTTTTCTCCCCCTTTAGGGGGCTGGGGGGAAACAGGGGATTGCGGGTCAAGCCCGCAATGACACAATAATTGCCGCCTTCGCAATAACGGAGGCCGGGAATGTTGCGTATTAAAAATAAATTTTGTATATTACGCGCGTGAGAAAAAAGACGCGTTACAGGGCACATAACGCGTGAATTTTTGTTAAACCGCCAGGTGAGTAATGTGTGTGTGTAACAAATTTTTAGTAAATAAAACAAATATTTCTACATGTTTTACAACATAAAAATGTATTTTTTTAAGAATTGTTCGCATCACTAATTGTTACGGGAGTGAGAATAGCAAAGAGCGTGCCAAAATCGAAAATCTTAATTTGTTTTTCGATAACTCATGACCGCCCACCCGCAAAAGAACAGCGCGAAGAGTGACAAGGCCAGCAGTTGTTTGCCCAAATCCATGATGTGGCTGCCTTTCAGGTAAATCATACGCATGGCTTCGACAAAATAGCGCAACGGATTGAACAGGGTAACGGTTTGCGCCCAATCGGGCATGCTCGCGATAGGTGTGAAAAGTCCGCTGAGCAAAATCATGATAATCATAAAAAAGAACATCATAAACATCGCTTGCTGAACGGTCGAGGAATAATTGGACAAAACCAAGCCCAGCCCCGATACAACAAAGATATATATCAAAGCGATAAAATAGATCGCTATGAGGTTTCCGGCGGGAATTAATCCATAAACCAGCCATGCCAAAAGCATATACATCGTCAGAATGATAAAGCCTAAAATCCAGTTGGGTATCAATTTGGAAAGGATAAAAGTCGTTTTTTTGACCGGTGTCACGTTGATTTGTTCAATCGTACCGGTTTCTTTTTCACTTACGATACTCAATGCCGGCAAAAATCCGCAAATAATCGTTAATAACATCACCAGCAAGGCAGGAATCATAAATATTTTGTAATCGCCGTAGGGGTTGAAGAGTTGAGAGTTGAGAATGGAGAGTGAAGGATGAGAGTAAGTTACAGGCAGGGTTTCGGTGCGGATTTCGTCGGCAAAATCGCGGATAATGCTTGTCATATAACCGGAACCGATGCCGCCTTTCATCGTATTGACGGCATTGGAAGCGATATACACTTTTGCTCGGTTTTGCGTGAGCAGTTGTTTTTCAAAATCGGACGGAAATTCCAAAATAATATCGACTTTTCCGGCTTCTACGTTGCTCAAAGCGTTTTCGTAGGTGTCTGTCCAAACGGTTAGACGGAAATAAGTCGAGGCGGCGATTTTTTCCGTCAGCCGGCGCGAATACGTGCTGTGGTCTTTATCGACTACGGCCACCTGAATATGCGTGATTTCCTGATTGGCCGCCCAAGGAAAAACCAGGATTGCCATCAGAGGCAGTGCGATCAATATTTTGGGAATAAAAGAGTTGCGCGCAATCTGCTTAAATTCTTTTTGTATCAAATATTTTAACATCAGGCTAATCGTGTTTTAAAATTTTTCAAACTGATGGTGAGAATGGCTATGAACATGCCGATCAATACGGCCATTTCCGTCAGGATATAACGGACGCTCGCGCCTTCAATCATGATTTTTCGGACGCCGGAAATATACCAGCGGGCAGGAACGATACACGAAAACCACTGCAAAGCTTTCGGCATACTTTCAATCGGGAATAGCATACCCGACAAAATCATAATCGGCATCATCAAGCCCATGCCGGAGGCCAGCAAGGCCGCCATTTGCGTATTGACCAGCGTCGAAATCAACAAGCCGAGCGACAGGGCGACCAAAATGAAAATCAACGAAAATACATTGAGCCAGACCAAGTTACCGGCAATCGGAACGCGAAGCACATACACCGATATCAGCAAAATGATAATCAGATTGACCCACGAAAGGATAAAATAGGGCGTCATTTTGGCGACAATGATGTAAACCGGCTTGACGGGCGAGGCCAATAATACCTCCATCGTACCGGTTTCTTTTTCGCGGACGATGGCGATAGAGGTCATCATGGCGCAAATCAGGATAAAAATCAAACCCATGAGGCCGGGAACAAAGTTGTAGGAGCTGCGCATACTGGGGTTGTAGAGCATTTGCACTTCGGGTATAATCATCAGTGGGATGGACTGTTGCTGCATCAATTCCTGCTGATAACCGGAAATAATATTGGAAGCGTAAGCCGTTGCGACCGTTCCCTGATTGGGGTCGGAAGCATCTGCAATCAACTGAATACTTGCAGCGTTGTCATTGCGGGCTTGACCCGCAATCCCCGCGGTATGATACAAATTGCCGGCAAAATTTTCGCTGAAAACGACTGCAAACCCAATTTCGCCTTTCTTGAATAAATCGTCGATTTCGCCGGGACTTTGCAAAATACGGATAATATCAAAATATTCGCCTGCGCCCAGCCGCTGGATAATTTGCCGGGTAGAAGTATCGTGCGAAGGGTCATAAATCGCTGTTTTTACGTGTTTTACGTCCGTACTGACCGCAAAACCAATAATCAGGATTTGCGCCACCGGAATACCGATAATCAGCAACATCGTGCGTATATCGCGGAAAATATGATAAAACTCTTTTTTTATAAATGCGAAAAATTGTTTCATTTCATTTTCAATTTTCAACTTTCAATTCTTGTCGCTTTTCTTGCCAATTTTGTAAAAACTTCGTCCATATTTTCTGCGTGAAATTGCGCTCGCAGGTTGGCCGGCGTGTCGAGTGCGTCGATCCGGCCATCGACCATGATGGAAACGCGCCGGCAATATTCGGCTTCGTCCATATAGTGTGTGGTTACGAAAACGGTGATACCGCGTTCGGCCGCCTCATAAATCATTTTCCAGAATTGACGGCGGGTGATAGGGTCGACACCGCCGGTCGGCTCGTCCAGAAAGACAATTTGTGGCTCGTGGAAAATTGCGACCGAAAACGACAGTTTTTGTTTCCAGCCGAGTGGCAGTTTTTTGACCAATGTATTTGCTTCGGCCGTCAAACCGAGTTTCGACAGTGTTTCGTCGATTTTCGGAAGAATCAAATTCTCTTTTACTCCGTAGATTCCGGCAAAAAGGCGCATGTTTTCTTTCACGGTCAGGTCTTCGTACAACGAAAACTTTTGACTCATATAGCCGATGTTTTTTTTCACTTGTTCGGGTTGGCGAGCGATGTCGTAACCGGCCACAAATCCCTGTCCGGCAGTGGGTTTGCTCAATCCACAAAGCATGCGCATAGCAGTTGTTTTGCCCGCGCCGTTCGCGCCGAGAAAACCGAAAATCTCGCCTTTTTCCACCGAAAAACTGATGTGATCAACGGCGGTGAAATTACCGAAGCACTTGGTGAGATCGATGGTCTCGATAACCCCCCCCCGCCCCCCTAAAGGGGGAGTTGGAGTGTACGGCTTTTCAATATTTGTATTTATCTCTAACATAAATATGATGTTGAGGGTAATTCTTTATTAATTTTTTCTAATACTTCTTCGATATGATTGATTACTTGGTCGTTTGTGAAATGCAATATTTTCAGACCTAAATCTTCTAATTCTACGTCTCTTGCTCTATCATATTGATATTGTTCGGGAATATCATGATATTTTCCGTCTACTTCTATAACTAATTTGGCCTTATTGCAATAAAAATCGGCAATAAAATATTTTATGGGATGTTGTTGCCTGAAAAGAAATCCTTTCTGTTTATTATTTGATAAATGTTTCCATAATAGATTTTCAGCCTCAGTAGGTGTTCTTCGATTACTTTTCGCATATTCAAAAAGAATACGAGGTGCATCATAATGCATACCAACAAATCCAATGTCTGAATATTTGTTACTCTTATTTTTTATCATAATTTTTATATTTTTATTTGATTTACAAATAATGCAAATGGTGCGTCTCCAAAGCCCCCTTCAGGGGGTTGGGGGCATTAGATTAATAAAACATTCTTCGAGAGCTTGTCCGGGCGTTCGCGCCGTAGAATTTTTGTTGCCGAAACGGTTTATGATTTGTTGCGGCGTGTCGATGGTCATGATGCGTCCCTGCTGAATGAGCGCGATACGGTCACAACGCATGGCCTCGTCCATGTAGGGCGTAGAAACCAAAATCGTGATACCTTCGTGTTTCAGGTTTTTGAGCATTTCCCAAAATTCTTTTCGCGAAACGGGGTCGACACCGGTGGTCGGCTCATCCAGAAACAACACGGCCGGTTTGTGGATGAGGGCGCACGACAAAGCGAGTTTCTGCTTCATTCCGCCCGACAGTTTTCCGGCACGGCGCGTCTTGAATGGCTCGATTTGGCTGTAAATCGGAGCGATGAGCGAATAGTTTTCTTCGATCGTCGTGTTGAAAATCGTCGCGAAGAAATTCAAATTTTCTTCGACCGACAAATCGGAATAAAGCGAAAACCGTCCCGGCATGTAACCGATGTGCTTCCGCAACTCCTTAAAATCTTTCACAACCTCTAAAGCATCGACTGTTGCCGTACCCGAATCGGCTAATAATAAAGAAGTTAGAATCCTGAACAGCGTCGTTTTGCCTGCGCCATCGGGACCAATCAATCCGAAAATCTCGCCTTGTTCCACCGTCAAAGAAACATCTTGTAGCGCACGAACTTCTTTATAGGATTTATCAATATGTTGAATCTCAATCATTCGTAATTTTTAATTCGTAATTCGTAATTTTTAATTCCCCATACATTCCGATTTTCAGAAATCCGTCGTTTTTCACCGCGATTTTCAGCGCATAGACCAAGTTGGCGCGTTCGTTTTTCGTCAAAATCGTGCGAGGCGTAAATTCCGCTTTGTCCGAAATCCACGAGATAACTCCCGGATACCGGCGCATTTCTTTTTTCCCGAAATCGGCATAGACGGCGACTTCCTGATTTAATTTCAGTTGCGTCAGCTGGTCGGAGGTGATGTAGGCACGCAGATAAATATTGTCTAAATCCGCCATTTTGAACAGGGCTTTTCCCTGTCCGGCCAATTCGCCTTTTTCGGCGTATTTCGCTAATACAGTGCCGTTTATCGGCGCGGTGATAATGCTTTTAGCGATTAAATCTTCCACTTGTTCCGCTTGTATCTGCAACGCATTGATTTCGGACGAAAGACTGCTGTTGCCTTTTTGCAGCGTTTCCGTTTGCGCGGCTAACTGCTTCTGTAACACATCAATAGCGGATTGAATATCATCGACCTGTTTCTGCGTGCCGGCATTGGCTTTTTGCAAGTTTTGAAACCGTGCCAACTCCGTCTGCTGTTTGGCAATCTGCTGTTTCAGCGACGCGATTTGCAACGAGACATTATAACTCCGGCTGTCGGCCGCTTTGATGCTCGCAAGCAGTTGTTCGCGTTTCAGGTGCAGTTGAACGGTATCAATGTATCCCACTGTCTGACCGGCCGTCAGGCTTTGTCCTTCCGTCAGATCGAATTGCCTGATTTGTCCTGCTGCCTGCGCCGAAACAATAACTTCGGTAGCTTCAAACGTTCCCGAAGCGTCGAAACTCTTTTGTTTATTGCCGCAAGCGGCAAAAAGCAAAAGAAGGTACACGGTGCACGGTAAAAGGTACACGGTGCGCGGTACTCGGTGCACGATACGCGATGCACAATTTGTTTGTTCTTTATTCATATTTTTATTTTTTATTGACATTTTTCTTTTATATCTTTTTGTCGTGTACCGCTTACCGTGTACCGCGCACCCAAAGGCTATTATAAATAGCCAGCAGCAGGTCGATTTCATGCGCTGCTTTGGTTTGCCGCGCCATGTCTTCCCGGCTGATTTCTTGCAACAAATCCGTGACCGTCAGCGTGCCGTTGGCCATTTTGGCCTCCGCCGATTTCCGGATACTTTCGCGCAGAGAAATAATCTCGTCGTCGTCTTTCATTAGTTCCCTGATGCGCTGAATGTCTTTGTTTTCGCGACTTTCCGTCAAACGTATATTATAAAGGAATAAATCGCGCTGCATATCGACCGTATTTTTATTTGTTTCAATTTTCCGCAAATCGTTTTTCTGCGTATAGAGCGCGCCGAAGTTCCACGTTAGCCGGATGCCGCCGATGTAAAACGGCTCAAAAGCATCCGACAACATGTTTAAACCCGGACGGCCGTATCCGCCTTGCAGATATAATCCCAATTTGGGCATATAACTCGACTTAATCAGGTCTTTTTGCGAATCAAATAAATCGGCTTGCGCGGTGAATAATTGCAGTTCGGGGCGGCTCAGGGGATTGCGGGTCAAGCCCGCAATGACAGGCTGTGTGGGTTTTATCAGAGAAATATCGTCGGAAAATTTTTCACCGGTCATGATGGCCAGCATTTCCAGATAGGCCGAACGCGTGACTTGCAGTTGCGTGCGCGTCTGTTTCACGCGAAGCTGTTCCACTCTGACGGCGTCGAGGTCGGATTGATTGGCGATACCGTTTTCCATATAAACGGCGATGGTTTGGCGATTGCGTTCCAATTCGCCGGCCATTACCCGGTTTTGCTCCAACTGTGCGTCGAACAGTAAAATGCCGAAAAACAGCTGATTAACGCGGTCTTCGATGGCGTATAATTCCACTTCCAACTGCTTTTTTTCGACTTCGGCGTTGGCCTGCGTCATTTTTTGTTGCGCGCGTATTCCTCCGCCATCCCACAGCAGTTGAGAGGCTTCCACAGTGGCCTGATATTGGTCTTTTTTCACTTCGGGAATCGTAACGCCCGGCAATGAAATCGGCAATCCGGTTACTTCCGATTGATAAGTAGCACGTGCATTCAGTTGAAATTGAGGTAAATATGCTTTTTTTGCATTCGAGAGATTATATTCTTTTGTCTGTTCTATCAAGCCGTATTTTTTAATAAGCGGATAATTTTCATGCGCTTTTTCCCGGCATTCCTCGAGCGAAATTTGGGCAAAAGCAGAACCGTATCCAAGCCCTATCAATAACCAAAAAGAGATAATTCGCTTCATATTTTTAAACTGTTAATAATGACTTCGATGCAAATATAAAACGGATTTTTTATATCCGCAATTTTTTTGTATTTAGGTGGAATGTTATTTAATTTTTATCCGGCTGTGGATAATTTAAAAATTTCATGTATATTTGCGTACAAAAAATAAATAATGCAATTATGCAACAAATACCGGTGTTTCATTCCCGTTTGTTTTGGGATATAGACATGAATCAACTCAATTATGATACTCGTTCGGATTTTATTATTGAACGAGTGTTTGAGCGTGGCGATGTCGATGATATTCGTCAGTGCCGGCGTTATTATGGGGATAAACAGATACAGGAAGCATTGACAAGTGCAAAATGGCTTTCTCTGGAAACCATTTATTTGGCAGTTGCTATTTTAAATAATAATTTGACGGATTACAAATGTTACATTACGGCACAATCCAACCCGCAACATTGGAACTATTGAAAAAATTGATGAATTTACCGGAATTGGCGGATTTTTCATTGGCAGGGGGCACAGCTTTAGCCCTTCGTTATTGTCAAGTTCATTCAACGAATAAAGTCGGCATATTTTGCTATATTAATGACATAAAAGTTGATTTGGTGAAATATCATTATTTTCCGGTTATTGCTTCTGTAGAAGATACAGATGGTATTCGCTTATTAAATGATAAGGATTTGATTGCTATGAAAGTAAATGCGATTTTACGAAGAGGCGTTAAAAAAGATTTTTGGGATATTGCCGAGTTAATGCAGCATTACACAATTACAGATTTTGTCAATTATTATACACAAAAATATCCTAATCAAAGGCAGCTCATTTCTATTCCTCGTGCATTGATTTATTTTGAAGATGCTGAGAAAAGTGAAAATCCCATTTGCTTGAATGAGCAAACTTGGGAAGATGTAAAAACGGTAATCCGAAAAAAAGTAAATGAATTTTTATAACATAAATTGTATATATCATGAAAAAAAGATTTTTTTGGATATTCGTATCCGTTTTGTGCCTTACTTGGGCAGGGTGTAAAAAAACTTCCTACGAGTATGTGTTTCAAAATCCGGCTTTGTCGTTTGAAGAACGCGCAGCCGATTTGGTTTCACGCTTGACGCTCGACGAAAAAATCGAGCAAATGTTAAACAAAACGCCGGCCATCGAACGGTTGGGTATTCCCGAATACGATTGGTGGAACGAATGTCTGCACGGAATTGGTCGTACCGAGTACAAGGTGACGGTGTTTCCGCAGGCAATCGGAATGGCTGCCGGCTGGGACGCGAATGCGATTAAACTGATGGGTGATTACACTGCCGAAGAAGGTCGTGCGATTTACAACACTGCGCAGGCCAAAGGCGACTACCGCATTTATCACGGATTGACCTATTGGACGCCGAATATCAACATTTTCCGCGACCCGCGCTGGGGACGGGGACAGGAAACTTACGGCGAAGACCCCTTTTTGACGGCGACGTTGGCACGAAATTTTGTGTCGGGATTGCAGGGAAACGACCCGCACTATTTGAAAGCGGCTGGTTGTGCGAAACATTATGCCGTTCATAGTGGCCCCGAATTTAATCGCCACGAATTTGATATACAAGTAAGTAATTACGATTTGTGGGATACTTACTTGCCGGCATTTAAGGAATTGGCTGCCAATCATGTAGCCGGGTTTATGTGTGCCTATAACGCTTTTGAAGGACAACCTTGTTGTGGAAGCGACAAGCTGATGATACAAATTTTGCGCGAAGATTGGGGATACAACGGTTATGTAACTTCGGATTGCGGTGCGATTGAAGATTTTTACCGCAACCACAAAACACACCCCGACGCACCTACGGCAGCTGCCGACGCAGTTATTCACGGAACGGACGTCGATTGCGGACGCGAGGCCTATATGGGTTTGAAACAAGCCGTAGCAGACGGTTTGATTACCGAAAAACAAATCGATGCTTCGTTGATACGCTTATTTACGACGCGCTTGAAATTAGGTATGTTCGACCCGGCCGAAAAAGTTCCGTATTCCAAAATTGATTCTACGGCGTTAGAACGTCCTGCGCACAAAGATTTGTCGTTGAAAATGGCACAACAATCGATGGTATTGCTCAAAAACGACGGCACATTGCCTATTCAAAAATCTTCGTTGAAAAAAGTAGCGGTTATCGGTCCGAATGTCAATGACCCGGAAGTGCAGTTGGGTAATTATAATGGTTTCCCGACGCGAATTATCACGCCGTTGGACGGAATTAAGGAAGAATTGGGCGACAATGTTGAAATTTATACGGACGCTGTGATTGGTTATTTCGGTGATACCCCCAAATCGTTTGCTTCGACTATTGAGAAAGTGAAAGACGCTGACGTGATTATTTATGTGGGCGGTATTTCCCCGCGTATTGAGGGTGAAGAAATGGACGTGAATATCAAAGGATTTTATCGGGGCGACCGCACTTCGATTTTGCTTCCGCAAGTGCAGACGGATTTAATGAAAGCGTTGAAGAAAACCGGCAAACCGGTGGTGTTTGTGATGATGACAGGCAGTGCGATTGCTACGCCGTGGGAATCCGACAACGTGAATGCAATTTTGAATGCGTGGTACGGCGGTGAATTTGCCGGAAAAGCGATTGCCGACATTCTTTTCGGCAATTACAATCCTTCAGGACGCCTGCCGGTTACGTTCTATGCCAACGACTCCGACTTGCCCGATTTTCAGGATTACGATATGAGCAACCGCACGTATAAGTACTTCAAAGGCAAAGCATTATATCCTTTCGGCTATGGGTTGAGCTACACAAATTTCACTTACGCTTGGGACAATCAACCAAAAGCGCAATATACGCACACCGCGAATATCGAATGTACTGTAAAAGTTACTAACGCGGGTAAAACCAACGGTGATGAAGTGGCTCAGGTTTATATCAAGTATCCGGCCGATGCAGGCTATCCGTTGAAAGAATTGCGTTATTTTGAAAGGAAAACGATTGCACAGGGACAAACCGATGAAGTAAAAATCTCCATTCCCGTACCGCAATTAGTGAAATGGAGTGAAGCAGACGGTAAAATGGTTGTTCCGCACGGTACATATACGATTTTTGTCGGAGGTAATTCGGCAGACGAAGCCGTTTCGGCAACATTTGAGATAAAATAAAGATGAAAACAGTTATTAGCCGTATCTTTTTAATGATTAAAATACAAGTCAAGCATTTGTTTGGCGGCTTGAAACGAACTGATTTCGGAGTTTAGTACCTGCTGTTCTTTTTGAACTAAGGTTTTTGCAATAACGGGCGATTGATAAAAGTGATTTTTCAGTTGCTCGTTAATGCTTTCATACATCCAGTATTTGGATTGCGAATTTCGGCGGAAATCAAAATAGCCGTTTTGTTTCGTATAATCAATGTATTCATACACACTGTCCCAGACTTCGCGAATGCCAAGTTTGTAATAGCCCGAATACGTCATCACTTTCGGACTCCAACCCGAAGGTGGTAACGGAAAGAGATGTAAAGCATTGCGGTATTGAGCTGCTGCCAAATTGGCTTTGTCGATGTTGTTTCCATCGGCTTTATTGACTACAATGCCATCGGCCATTTCCATAATTCCTCGCTTGATGCCCTGCAATTCGTCGCCTGTGCCGGCTAATTGTATCAGCAAGAAAAAATCGACCATCGAATGAACGGCCGTTTCGGACTGTCCCACGCCAACCGTTTCAACAAAAATCGTATCAAAACCGGCCGCTTCACACAAAATAATCGTTTCGCGGGTTTTGCGTGCCACGCCGCCCAACGATCCTGCCGAAGGAGAAGGCCGGATAAAGGCATTCGGCTCGCGCGACAGTTCTTCCATGCGCGTTTTGTCGCCCAAAATACTGCCTTTGGAACGCTCACTGCTGGGGTCTATTGCTAAAACCGCTAATTTTTTCTGCCGTTCGTGAATGAGGTGCATGCCGAAAGCGTCGATCGACGTACTTTTGCCTGCACCCGGCACACCGGTAATGCCAATCCGGACGGAATGGCCGGAGTAAGCGAGGCATTTCTCAATTACTTCCTGCGCAATCGCTTGATGTTCGGGAAGTTGGCTTTCCAATAAAGTAACCGCCTGACTTAACACAGTAATATTCCCTTTGCGAATTTGTTCCGTATATTCCGCCGGCGAAAAAGTCTGCCGTTTTCTTCGCGCGTGCCAATACGGATTAACCACCGGAGGCGAAGCGACGCCTTCATTCACGGTCAGCCCTTTGTATTGCGGGTCATTTTCCGGGTGATGCTGTTTCACACATCATGGATTTACGGTTACATTTATGTCTTTTTGCGGATTTTTCGGATCGTCCGAAAAAATAGAGATAACAGCTTGATTATCAACTGTTTTTAATTTTTGAACAGGATAAGTAACTTTCACTTCCACGATTTCCCTCGATTTAACGACAAACACTGATTTGGAAAACGTAATGTCCGGCGTTGAGGTCTGAATTGCTTTCACGTGTAAATCGGATTTTCCCGAATTGGCGACTTTCAATACTTGCGTATTTACCTTTTTGCTAAAAACTAACGGTTGCGCATTGACATTGATTTTTCCGGCATTCTTTTTCTGGTCGGCCGTCAGATTATCGTAATTATCCTGAATATCCGCCTTATACGAAATGCCAATCGGTGCATCGGCCGTCAACGTGAAAGAGCCGCCCACTTTTCCGTATTTCTTGATTAACGGGGCGTTGAGCGTAAATTCCAGATTTCCGGCTTTTTGCGGAGGAATATTTCCGGTTACAGTAATATAAGGAGGCAAACCCACCGGCGACGGCGTAAAAGCCGTTCCGCTCTGATTGTATGCTTCGATGGTTATTTTTTTAGTTCCGTCGGGCGTTACATTGCCAAAATCCAAATCGGGCGTTCGTTTGTAGAGCAAATTTCCCTGACGAACAGGATAGGTTGTTTCGGGATTGGCGTCGGGGCGATTGACTTCCCCCTTAATATATAAGGTGTAAGGCGCGGGTGAAGCATTGGTCGTAACGGTAATCGACTTATTGAAACGTCCGGGGCGTCCCTGCGGATTGTAGGTTGCCGTAATTTTCCCGGTTTTTCCCGGCTCAATAGGCGACTGTGTCCAACTGGGCGTCGTACAACCGCACGAAGCCTTTACATTGCTGATAACCAGCGGCTCGTTTCCTTCGTTGGTCACTATAAAATCGAACGAAACTTTACCGCCTTTTTCTTCAATCACTCCGAAATCGTGGGTTGTTTCGTTAAAACTTATTTTAAACCCCTGCGCCTGAAGCGTCGTCAGGCTCATTATCAAGCTAAAAATAAAAAAAATATTTTTTTTCATCGTTCATTAAGTTGCGCAAAAGTAAGAACAAATTGCGGAATACACAAGCACCTTTAAGAAATTATTTTTTAATCCTATATCCTCCCGTTTTTAAAGAGCCTGTATATTCTATTAGATTATTATCTTTTAAGATTTTCAAATAACGGTCGATAGTGGCACACTCTGGAGGATATTGAAGGGAAAATGGATAAGACCACAGGACTACTTGTTCCAATAATGGAAGATCTTGGACATTTAACTTTAAAACAACAATCCCCGAATTTCGCTGAAATTCAGGGATTTGCTTCGTCTTTTTCAAACCTTTCGATTCTCAATTGGGTGGACCTGGAGGGATTCGAACCCTCGTCCAAACGGGGAAATCATCTGCTTTCTACATGCTTATCTTTGCCTTCATTTTCGTTTCAATACAAGACCAAAGCCACCAATATTGAACTTATTCCCTTTATTTCATTTGAAATCCGGGACGTATTTCAAACTATCTCCGATATTGCCGCACCACCTGTTCGGATTGCTTCGAAGCCACAGCTTCCGGGTGATGTCTCGTTCCAACTCCTTGAGAAGGAATAAAGCTTAGGATCTACTATACTTCAATCAAGCAGCGAGAGCGTAAGTATTTTCGCCAGTTAATTTTTTATCATTCGAGATTAAAGTGCCGAACAACGACGCACTGCATGCTTACAAACCATCTCTGCCCGCTGTCAAAACCGGTCAAGCCCATGATTTAAAAGTGCTGCAAAGGTACAACTATTTTATGAAAAAACTGTACCTTTGTACAAAATTTTGCTCATGAACATAAAAAAAATATTTTTTCTTTTCGGTGTAAATTTATTGAATATCCTTTTTTTGGCTGCCCAAACCCCGGCGAAAATAGAGCCGGAGCATATTATCGGTACAGCGATAAGTGTTGATTATGACAATAATAGCACGGCTTCTACCACTGTGAATACGAAAGAAAACGTTTTCGACGACGATTTGAATACTTATTTTGCGTCTTACGATCGCTCAAATACATGGGTGGGATTAGATTTGCAGCAAAAATACGTGATTACGAAAGTGGCTTATTGTCCCCGATCGAGTTGGCCCCAACGCTTGACCTTGGGCGTTTTTGAAGGTGCGAACAGTCCCGATTTTGGCGATGCTGTTCCGATTTACATGATTACCGAGCAGCCTGCGGAAAACCGGATGACTGAGCAGGCGGTCAATAATTCGCGCGGATTTCGTTATGTGCGCTATGTCGGCCCGCACGATATGCGTTGTAATATTGCCGAACTTGCCTTTTATGGTTATCCGGGTGAGGGCGACGATTCCAAACTTCACCAGTTGACTAATCTTCCCGATGTGATTATTCATACGGTTGATGCGCAAAATATTACTTCAAAGAAGGATTATGTGAAAGGCATTGTGAGTTTTATTTCCGAAGCCGGTGCGGTTTTTTATTCCGACAGCTTGGATATTCGCGGGAGAGGCAATGCAAGCTGGGGATTTGAAAAAAAGCCGTATCGTATCAAATTGGCTCAAAAAACCAAATTATTGGGCAACCCGGCGAATGCGCGAAATTGGACACTGATTAATAATTGGGGAGATAAAACGTTGATGCGCAACTTGTTGGCTTTCGATATTAGTGAGCGTCTTGAAATGGCTTACACGCCCGCCGGACAACCGGTGAATGTTTTCCTGAACGGCGAATTTAAGGGTTGTTATCAGTTGTGCGACCATATCGACGTCCGCAAACACCGCGTAGATATAACGGAAATGGAGACAAACGACATTTCAGACGAAAATTTGACCGGTGGCTATCTGGTTGAAATTGATGCTTATGCCGACGGAGAAGCCAATTGGTTTCGTTCTAATCGCAATACGCCGGTAACTGTCAAGTCGCCGGATTCGGAAGCAATCGTTTCCGAACAAAACAATTACATCAAAAATTATTTTAATCAGTGGGAAGCGTCGATTTGGGCAAGCAATTTCTCATCGGCCAATGGTTTCCGCAAATACATGGATACGAAATCGTTTGTCCGCCACTTTTTGGTCGGGGAATTGAGCGGAAACACCGACACTTATTGGAGTGTGTATATGTACAAACAACGGGGCGACGACTTGTTCTATTTTGGGCCGGTGTGGGATTTCGATTTGGCTTTTGAAAACGACAACCGTACCTATCCGGTGTGTGGGGCAAATGGCACGAGCGATTGGATTTTCAAGCGGGGAAGTTGTGCCGGCGATGTCCGCAGTTTGGTCAACCGGTTGTTGTCGGATACGCAATTAATGCAGGAAATCCGCGATACATGGGCCTATTATCGCGATAAAAATATTATTAGTGAAACCCAATTATTGGAAGTAGTTGATGGTTATGCCGACGAAATCGACGCTTCGCAAAAGTTGAATTTCATGCGGTGGAATATTCTGAATCAGCGTGTTCATCAAAACAACAAGCCTGCCGGAAGTTATGCCGGCGAAGTGGAGGTGGTACGAAAATACATCAAAGACCGCTTGGCTTGGTTTGACAAAAAACTCAATTATATTCCCGGTGTGGCGATTGATGAAATTAATTTAACGTCTGTTCGAATCGGCACTTCCGAGCAGTCTATTCGGATAACCGGCCTAACGGAAACCGTTTTTGTGGAAATTTTCAACCCGGTGGGTAAAGTTGTTTATCGGAAAAATATCAATAACGATACGGTCGTTTCATTGGCCAAAGGCGTATATATTGTTCGTGTTTCATTGGAAAACAGGGCAATACGGACGATAAAGTGTGTTGTTTCGTAATATGAAGCTCGGCTTGTGCAACACACTAATTTCTATTATTTCCTTGAAATAAAGGTATTAAATTGTTTGCCAATGCCGTCATGGACGGGTAGAGCGCATTTGCTCCGGCTTCCCACAAAATTTTGTCGGGCAAGGGGCCTGTATTGACAGCAACAGTATAAATTCCCGCAGCGCGGGCGGATTCAATGCCTAAGGGTGCATTTTCGACGACAATAGCTTCATCGGGTTGAAGATTGCCCTTTTTCAAGCCCATGAGGTAAGGCTCAGGGTGTGGCTTCCCTTGCGTAACATCGAAAGCCGTAACCATTAAGTCTTTATCGAAATAGCCCGCGAAATCTTTGTGCAGTTTGTCGAACAAAAATTGCTGTCCCGATCCGGTAACGATAATTCGCATTAAGCCCAATTCTTTTACCTTTTTCAGTACTTCCAAACTGCCGGGCATAGGAATGGATTCGGCATTTTCCAATTCCAAAAAACGCTGGGATTTGCGGGCATAGAGCATTTGTTTTTCTTCTTCGGTTGCCTCTCGTCCGAACGCACGCCGGAAAAGGATGTCGATTGTCGAATGACCGGTACGCCCTTCAAACAGATAAAAATCTTCCAACGTGGAAGGTGCCCCAATGGACGACATTGTTTCGTGCCACGCGCGAACATGGCTCGGCATGGAGTCGTACAGGACGCCGTCCATATCAAATAAAACTGCTTTTATCATTAATATCCGGGTTTGTCCAGCAATTTAAACATGTTTTTCTTGTAGGCCTCCACGCCCGGCTGGTCGAACGGATTGACGTCTAACAGGTAGGCACTGATACCGCAGGCCCGCTCGAAGAAATAAAGCAATTGTCCCAGATAGTATTCATTCAATTCGGGCAGTTCGATTTTGATGTTGGGAACACCGCCGGCCACGTGCGCCATCTGCGTACCCAATTCTGCCATCTTATTGACATAATCGACCCGTTTTCCGGCCAGATAGTTCAGTCCGTCAAGATCTTCGGTGTCGTGAGGCACTTCGACCGTATATTTTGGATGGGCAACGGAAATCACCGTTTCAAAAATACTGCGTTCGCCTTCCTGAATCCACTGTCCCATGGAATGTAAATCGGTGGTGAAATCGACTGAAGCGGGGAAAATTCCTTTGTGTTCTTTGCCTTCACTTTCGCCGTAGAGTTGTTTCCACCATTCGGCAACATAATGCAACTTTGGGTTGAAATTGGCCAAAATCTCAATTTTTTTGCCTTTTTGATACAGTAAATTGCGGACAACGGCATAAATTGCAGCCGGATTATGCTCAAAATCGACGGTTGTTCCAATCGCTTTTTCCATCGAAACCGCACCGGCGACTAATTGTTTGATGTCGATTCCGGCAACGGCAATCGGCAACAGTCCGACCGGCGTCAAAACCGAAAACCGTCCGCCGACATTGTCAGGAATGACGAATGTTTTATAGCCTTCTTTGTCGGACAAGGTGCGCAAGGCCCCGCGTTTCTCGTCGGTGATCGCCACAATCCGGCTTTTTGCTTCGACTTTTCCGATGGCTTCCTCTAATTGTTTTTTCAGGATACGAAAAGCCAAAGCCGGTTCGGTGGTTGTTCCCGATTTGGAAATATTGATAATGCCGAAAAGTTTCCCGGCCAAAAATTCCGACAATTCGTGCAAATAATCTTCGCCAATGTTGTGACCGGCATAAACGACTACCGGTTTTTTCGTGTCGAATGTACCGGAAATGGCATCAATTACCGCTTTCGCGCCTAAATAACTTCCGCCGATACCAATCACGACGACGACTTCACATTTGGAACGAAGACTGTCGGCCGTTTGTTGTATGTCATTAATTATCAACTCGTTGATGGACGATGGAAGATGCAGCCAGCCGAGAAAATCGTTGCCTTTTCCTTGACCGTTTTCCAACAAAACATTGGCTTCCTGTGCCGCCTTTGCCTGCGAAAAAATCTGTTCTTTTGTAATCGTTCCTAATGCCTTTTCAATTTCTAATGCAATTGTTTTCATTTGTGTTTGTTTAAATTTACCGTAATGACAGGAATTAATTATTTAAAAGCATCTGTCAGTTTCCGTATGGCCGGAACAGCCGATTTGCGTTCGTATAAAATAGAATAGACTGTGTCCAATACAGGCATATCCACCTGATAATCGTTGTTGATTTCTTTGATACACTTGGTTCCGAAATATCCTTCGGCAATCATTTCCATTTCTAACTGCGCGGTCTTGACGGAATAACCTTTGCCGATCATTGTCCCGAAAATCCGGTTGCGGCTGAAGCGCGAATAGGCCGTTACCAGCAGGTCGCCCAGATAGGACGAGCCGCAAATGTTCCGGTCTATCGGGCTGACTGCCTTGATAAAACGTTCCATTTCCATAATCGCGTTGGAAATGAAAATCGCTTGAAAATTGTCGCCGTATTTCAATCCGTGGCAGATACCCGAAACAATAGCATAAACGTTTTTCAACACCGAAGCGTATTCAATTCCCCGCACGTCGTTGCTGGTTGAAGTTTTTACGAAATGTGTATTAAAGATATCGGCCAGTGTTTGCGCCCGTTCTTCATCGGTGCAACCGATGGTGAGATACGACAATCTTTCCAACGCGACTTCTTCCGCATGGCAGGGGCCGCCCAAAACGGCCACATTGTTTTGCGGAACGTCATAAAACTTGTTGAAATAATCTGAAACCAGCATATTTTCGTCAGGCACGATACCTTTGATGGCCGAAATAATCATTTTATCTTTCAACGGCACATGCAGTTTCTGCAAATGCTGTTTGACAAACGGCGAGGGTATCGCCAAAATCAGCGTATCGCAGTTTTCGACCACATCATTAATATTGTCGTAAAATTGAATACGATCTACATCAAATTTCACGCTCGTCAGGTAAGAGGGATTGCTTTTAAACTTTTTAAATTCCTCTATTTGTTCGGGACGGCGCATATACCAACTAAAATCGGTCTGATTGATGGAAACTATTTTGGCAATAGCGGTAGCCCAGCTTCCGCCACCCATAATGGCTATTTTTCCCGGTATATTCATGACAATCTGTTTATGTAGTTTTTTCCGGCCGCATTTGCGGGAAAAGCAATACCTCTTGAATCGAAACTTGTCCTGTTAATAACATCACTAACCTGTCCATACCGATACCCATGCCCGAAGTCGGCGGCATGCCGTATTCCAATGCACGCAGGAAATCCTGATCGATAAACATCGCTTCATCGTCGCCTTTTTCCGACAAACGCAACTGTTCTTCAAAACGTTCGCGCTGGTCAATCGGGTCGTTGAGTTCGGAGTAAGCATTGGCCAATTCTTTCCCATTCACCATTAATTCAAAGCGTTCGGTGAGTTCGGGATTGCTTCGGTGCTGTTTGCACAACGGCGACATTTCTTTCGGATAGTCGGTGATAAAAGTCGGCTGAATGTATTTGCTTTCGCTTGTAGCACCAAAAATCTCGTCGATTAACTTCCCTTTTCCCATC
>BNTW01000051.1 GCA_025996895.1 Bacteroidia bacterium
AAACGGAACAATGTTGTTGTTGTTGATTGCAGGAATTTATGTATTAACGGTGGTCGGGGGATTGCGCGTCAAGCGCGCAATGACTGCCATGACTGCCATGACTGCAAGAAAGGCTGTCTCATAAGTTAAAACAGCCTTCTCTTCTTTTAGATTAATACAGCTTTTTTACGCTTTGCCTGCTGATCCGAGCACGTGAAGCACTTTGTGCTTGTACAGTTCTTTCAGCCATTCGCGGGCCGGGCCTAAATATTGACGGGGGTCAAACCATTCAGGGTGTTCGTTGAACGTCTGACGAATGGCCGCAGTCATAGCCAGACGGCCGTCGGAGTCGATGTTGATTTTGCAAACCGCCGATTTCGACGCACGGCGCAATTCTTCTTCGGGAATACCGATAGCGTCTTTCAATTTTCCGCCGTTGGCATTAATGATTTCCACATATTTTTGGGGAACGGACGACGAGCCGTGCAACACAATCGGGAAACCCGGAATGCGTTTTTCGATGGCTTCCAAAATGTCGAAACGCAAGGGGGGCGGAACTAAAACACCGTCGGCATTGCGCGTACATTGTTCGGGTTTGAACTTGTTCGCACCGTGCGACGTTCCGATAGAGATTGCCAACGAATCTACACCGGTTTTCGACACAAAATCTTCCACTTCTTCGGGTTGCGTATAAGTATGATGTTCGGCCACAACATCGTCTTCGATACCGGCCAAAACGCCCAATTCGCCTTCTACCGTCACATCGTATTTGTGAGCATATTCCACCACTTTGCGCGTCAGTTCCACGTTGTCGTCATAAGAATGGTGTGATCCGTCGATCATCACCGACGAAAAACCGTATTCGATACAACTTTTGCATAATTCAAACGTATCGCCATGGTCGAGGTGAAGCACAATTGGAATATTTTTGCCCAATTCTTTTGCATATTCAACCGCACCTTGCGCCATATAACGCAAAAGCGTCTGGTTGGCATATTTGCGTGCGCCGCTCGACACCTGAAGAATCACCGGAGAATTTTCTTCCACGCAAGCCTGAACAATCGCCTGCATTTGTTCCATGTTGTTGAAATTAAACGCCGGAATGGCATATTGCCCTGCAATCGCTTTTTTGAACAGTTCGCGACTGTTCACTAAGCCTAACTCTTTGTAACTAACCATGTTTGTAAATTTATTAAGTTTATAGAAAAAATTCGTTTCGGAGGGCAAAGATAAGAAGATAAATTCAAGTATTAAAGAAAAAAAACAGGAAAAACATTTTGTTATTTACATAAAAATTCATACTTTTGCAACCCGAATCAGTTATAGATAATAAAACAATAAAAATACAGAGCAATGAAAGAAGGTATTCACCCGGCAGCTTATCGTCCGGTCGTTTTCAAAGATATGTCGAACGACGATACATTTATCACGCGTTCCACTATCAATGCAAAAGAAACCATTGAAATAGATGGAGTTACTTATCCGTTAATAAAAATTGAAATTTCCAATACTTCCCATCCGTTTTATACCGGAAAACAAAAATTGGTGGATACGGCCGGTCGTGTAGATAAATTCATGAGCCGCTACGGCAATCGCAACAAGAAATAATTTTCTTTTTCATTTAAATTTGAAAATTAAATGGGAAACCGGCAGGTCTTTGAGAAGAAACCGCCGGTTTTTTTTATGGAAGTTTAAAGTTAAGTTGATAATGCTATTGCTGCCACAAACAAAAGAATGATTGTGTTTTTGAAAAAAATCATCTCTTTATTTTTGCTTTTTGGTCGTAATTTTAATTCTCGGCCCTTCGGGACTATCCTTAATAACAGCCACCGATTCAATATTATCCGGATTTAATTTATCAAATTCAGCTTTGGAAACTACTTTTCCATCGACTTCAAAAATCACATCGTCAGGAATATCGCCTCTAATTATAACTCCTGCCGAAGATTGACCTTCAAAGAAAGATTGACTTTTCAATTTAAATACGATAGGCAACGTGTAATAAACCCGCACAACATTTCCGTTTTGTTCTCCGGGTGTCCATTTCGGCATTTTTTTCACTAACCGAATAGCTTCCTTATCTAACGAAGGGTCTACGCCACTCAGAATTTGCACATCTGTAATTTCACCCGTCTTTTCCACTATGAAACGGACATTTACACGTCCCTGAATTGCCTGTTCTTGAGCAACTTCCGGATAAACCATATTATCCTGCAAGAATTTCAGCAACGCTTTTTCGCCTCCGGGAAAGCGGGGCGGAGTTTCTACATGACTAAAAACAGGCTCCGGATTTTCCGTTTTTTCCTGTTTAGTTACCGTTTGAGCTTGCGTTTTCAGCGTTCCGTTAAAGAACACAAGCGCGCCGACAACCGGCATAAGCAAAGCATATTTCCATACGCTTCGCTTTGAAGTTTCTTTCTTGTTCATCATAAAAATTCGTTTTTTTAAAAGTGATACATTAAAATTATTTGTAAGTTTTGTTGCAGCCTTGTGATAAGATAAACGCAACAGGTGGATTTGATAATGTTCGGCCTCGCACCCCGATTGCAGAACGGAACGATCGGCCAAGTATTCGAGATTTAACCGTATTTCCTGCTTCATGAGCCACACAAACGGGTTAAACCAGCAAAAAATGCAGACCAGTTCCGACAAAAGCATATCGACCGAATGCAACTGCCGGACATGCGTTTCTTCGTGCGACAGGATTTCATAGCATTCGCTTTCCGTATATTGATTGACATTGAGCACAATCCATGAAAAGAACGAAAACGGCGATTGAAGTCCGGGACAATTATGTATTTTTATTCCCTGTATTTCAATCGTTTGCGTCCGAATAATTTGATACAGGATACTTCCGATTTGAAGCAGCATGCGGACAAGTAAAATTCCCGCTGCAAGTATATACATAGCCAACAGCGCGGTCGGCCAATCAGCCCGCAAGGAAACTCCGGCAGGCGTTATTTCGCTCGTAGCATACACTTCCGGCGACAGATACGAAAAATTGACCGGTAGTTTTATCGCCTGATATTCGGCAATCGCTTCCGGAACAATCTGCGCCAACGGATACAACAACGAAACGAGCAAAATCGAAAGCAGCGTAATGCGTTTGCCGGTAAAAAATGTATCCTGCCGGAAAAACAGACGGTAAAAACCGTAAAACAGGATAATTGCCACATTCACCTTCATTAAATAAATGAGAAAATCCATAATCGTTATTATTTGCGGTTTTTAATCATGTTCATAATCTCTTCCAAATCTTGTTCGGACAATTTCTCTTCTTTCGCAAAAAAACTGACCATTTCTTTGTAGGAATTTTGAAAAAAGTTGCTCACGATACCCGAAACATAATCACTTTTGTAACTTTCCTGCTTGATTTTCGGGCGATACTCGTAAGTGTTTCCATACAACTTGGACGCCACATATTTCTTGTGTTCCAACTTCTTCATAACCGTTGCTACGGTCGTGTAGGGCGGTTTCGGGTCGGGATAAAGTTCGCGGTAATCCTTCACAAATCCTTTTCCGAATTTCCAGACATACAACATTAATTGTTCTTCTTGCGGTGTTAATTGTTCCATATTCAAACTACTTTACGTCCGCAAATCTACGCATTTTCCGTAATAAAACAAAAATTCCGTAGATTTTTCTACGGAATTAACATAGATTAACGATGAACTAACGATGAACTATTGAAATTATAAATATTGTTATTAAATTTGCCTGCGTTAATCTTTTAGGAACATGAAACAAATTACTTCTTTCTCCGGTTTTATATCTATGTATATCGAAGGTTTTAAAAACCTGACATGGGGTAAATCCTTGTGGATTATTATTTTAATCAAATTATTCATTCTATTTGCCGTCTTAAAAATCTTCTTTTTCCCGAATTATCTCAATAGCCGGTTTGACACGGAAAAGGAAAAAAGCGAATCTGTTTTTCAGGAATTAACGAGAAATCGAAATACGAACACAAACTAAATTTAGATCTTATGGATGTTTCTTTAATTGACTGGTCGCGGGCGCAATTTGCGCTAACAGCGATGTTTCATTGGATGTTTGTCCCGCTTACTTTGGGTTTGGGCTTGATTATGGCCATCATGGAAAGCCTGTATTATCGTACCAAAAAAGAAAAATGGAAACGAACCGCTAAGTTTTGGATGAAAATTTTCGGTATCAATTTTGCCGTGGGCGTAGCGACCGGAATTATTTTGGAGTTTGAATTCGGCGCCAACTGGTCGAATTACAGTTGGTTCGTCGGCGACATTTTTGGGGCACCTTTGGCAATCGAAGGTATTTTTGCGTTTTTCATGGAAGCGACTTTTATCGCCGTAATGTATTTCGGATGGGAAAAAGTGAGCAAAGGATTCCATTTGGCATCGACTTGGCTTACGGTTGGCGGCGCTACGCTCTCGGCCGTGTGGATTTTGGTAGCCAATGCGTGGATGCAATTTCCGGTCGGAATGGATTTTAATCCCGACACGGTGCGCAACGAAATGACCGATTTTTGGGCGGTTGCTCTCTCTCCGGTTGCTTGGACGAAGTTTTTGCACACGGTTATTTCTTCGTGGATGTTGGGCGCAGCAGTGGTTATCGGTATTAGTTCGTGGTTTTTATTGAAAAAGCGGGAGATGATTTTTTCGCTCGACAGTATTCGAGTAGCTTCCGTTGTAGGGATCGCCGGCATTATCATTTCTGTGATTTCGGGCGATACTTCGGCCAATCAAATCGCCGAAAAACAACCGATGAAATTGGCTGCCATGGAAGGTTTGTATGAAGGCGGAAACGGCGTCGGATTAGTCGGCATCGGCGTTCTGACACCCGAAAAACAATACAACGACACGAAAGACCCTTTCATTTTCAATATTTCGATTCCTAATATGCTTTCGTTCCTCGTTACGCGCGATTTCAACGGATACGTGCCGGGAATCAACGATTTAGTGGCCGGCGGATACGACACTCCAAACGGACCGGCGCCTTCCATCGAAGACCGGATTGCACAAGGAAAAGCAGCGCAAAATGCTCTGACAGAATATCGTAACGCTAAAAAAGAGAATAATGAAACAGTCGCCACCGAAGCACTCCAAGTGTTGGACAAAAATATCGCTTCGTTCGGATACGGTTATTTTAATTCACCGGCAGATGCCATTCCGCCGGTGCCGCTGGTATTTTATTCGTTCCGCGTGATGGTTATTTTGGCGGGATTTTTCTTCCTGCTGTTCATCGTGGTCTGGTGGTACAGTTACAAACGTAAAATCGTCAATACCCAATGGTTGCAATATGTGTGCTTGTGGTCGATTCCGTTGGCGTATATTTGTTCGCAGGCCGGATGGATTGTCGCCGAAGTGGGACGGCAACCGTGGGCGATTCAGGATATTCTGCCCGTGCAAGCCGCCGTTTCAAATCTGGAGACAAGTTCGGTGCAAGTTACTTTCTTCCTTTTCTTGGCTTTATTTTCTACTTTACTCATTGCAGAATTGAGTATTTTGGTAAAACAAATTAAGATTGGGCCGGATAATCATTAATGGAAGTTAATATAAATTTTAAAATCAAAAATATCATGGATTATTCATTTTATCAACATTATTGGTGGTTTCTGATTTCTTTGTTGGGAGGAATATTGGTATTCCTTTTGTTTGTACAAGGCGGACAATCGCTGATTTATAGTTTGGGAAAAGACAAAAACGATTTCAATCAAATGATTTTTTCGTTGAAAAAGAAATGGGAATTGACGTTCACGACTTTGGTAACTTTCGGCGCGGGATTTTTCGCCTCTTTTCCGCTGTTTTATTCCACGAGTTTCGGCGGCGCTTATTGGGTGTGGATGTTGATTTTGTTCAGTTTTGTGATTCAAGCGGTTTCGTATGAATTTATGGCGCACAAAGGCAATTTTCTGGGGAATAACACCTATAAAGTTTTCCTGTTTCTCAACGGTTTATTAGGCCCGATTTTATTGGGAGCGGCCGTTTCGACTTTGTTCTACGGCGCCGAATTTATCGTCAATAAAGACAATCTGACCGGGGCAATGCCGGTAATTTCCGTTTGGCAAAATCCTTTGCACGGATTGGAAGCGGTGGGTGTGATTTGGAATGTGGTATTGGGATTGGCGATTTTTTTCCTCGCACGTTGTTTGGGGGCTTTGTATTTCATCAACAATATTTCGGGCGAAACGATTCAAAAAAATGCGCGTAAACAATTGTTAATCAATACCATTGGATTTTTGGCATTCTTTTTGCCCTATCTTATCGCGTTATTGTTAAAAACGGGATATACGGAAGATGCCGTAACGGGAATTATTTCCGCCGAACCGTATAAATATTGGAACAATTTGTTGGCGATGCCGTGGGCTTTGGGACTCTTATTAACCGGCGTGGTTTTAGTTCTGTTCGGAATCCTCGCAACGCTTTTGAAGCCGCGATTTACCAAAGGCATCTGGTTTGGCGGCATCGGAACCATTTTCGTCGTTTTGGTCGTTTTATTAATCGCGGGTTTCAATCACACGTCCTATTATCCCTCGTTGAGCGATATGCAAAGTTCGTTGACAATTGCCAACAGCAGTTCGAGTTTGTTTACTTTGAAAGCGATGTCGGTGGTTTCGCTGTTTATACCGGTGGTAATTGCCTATATTTGGTATGTTTGGCGGGCGTTGGATAAGAAGTAGTTGCGAAAAAATCGGGTAGGAGAAACGGGATTATTTCCCGTTTCGACCTCCCACACCACCGTACCGTCCGGTCACGGCGGTTCTTTAATTTACGGGGGCTACTTTGGAATAATAATCGGTAAAGAAAATGTAGCCTGCTCGTTTCAAACGCTCGTTGGAGATAGATGTACTTAGGATAGGGCTGTTGGCGGTGTGGCAATAGCCTTTCCTCGTATTGGCATATTCCTTCGCTTTCGGTTTCTGCAATAGCCGCCGAAAACAAGCCGACATAATCAAACAGACCGGGATATTCCTTCGAGATATGCAGAGAATGGAAACCGCCCATCGAGAGGCCGGCAATGGCGCGGTGCGATTTGTCGGGAATGGTGCGGTAATTGCTTTCCACAAACCGGATTACATCGGGAAACGACGCCTCAAAATCACCATCCATACGGGTTTCGTTCCATAATTTGGGCGCGTACAGGCCTCGTTCCGATTCGCCCGGTGCGGCTTATCGAACTGTCGTACCATGTGCGGGTAAGCGTTCCGTGAGGCACATCATTCACTTTGTATAAATCACCTTGTCCGCCGCCGATAATGAAAACGCTCGAAACCGAAGACACGTCACGAATCATGTAGATATTTGCCGGATCGATTATTTTCACGCCGTCGATAACCAACGAATAACTGTATAATTCGGAAGCCAACGGTTTCGCTGTCGTATATTCCCAAACGCCCTGCTCGTTTTTCGTGAGTTCGGCCACATTGGGCGCGTCCAAAAAATCACCGGTGATTTCTACCTTCACCGCATTCGGCGCACTCAAACGAAACGTTACCGTGTTGTCGGCGTGAATTTCGGGCGAAACAACTTCCTGCGTACTCCATAAAGCCTGCTGTGCAGAAGAAAACAGGCACGAAGCAAATAGCATTAATAAAATAACCATTTTTTTCATGATACTGTTTTAAAAAATTTCTACCACGATTATCGTATCTATCTCGTCGGTCGATGTATCGAGGCTGAATGTTGCTTCGTTAGTTTTCTTGTTTTGTTTCCAAACCAGCGGAACATCGGCGTTGAACCGGCGTGCCGATTTGATTTTTGCAGGAAAAGTCAGCGTCAGATTGTCGCTTTCCTTATCTAATATATGAATGTAATAGGTTTTACCTTTCTGCGTAACCGCTCCCCACGATTGCGGACGAATGAAACCGGCCGTTGTGCCGTAAATCGTTTGTCCGTAGGCCGACGTCCATTGTCCGATTTCATACAAACGAGTCAGACATTCCTCCTGAATTTTGCCGGTGGGTTGCGGGCCGACATTCAGCAAAAGATTGGCACCGTAACCCGCTGCCCGTACTAAAAGATGGATTAATTGTTTGGTCGATTTGAAACTATTGTCCCGAAAACTGTAGCCCCAAGCGGTGTTGATGGTTTCGCAGGTTTCGAGCGGTATATGCTTGGAAATGCTTTGATTAGAACTAAATCCACCTCCGGTATTTTCGCCGGGCAAATCTTTTTCAAAAGCCTGATAATCCTCACCGGGCAATGCAGACAAATGGTGATTATTGGCAATCATACAGTTGGGTTGCAAACGGTGAATTAAATCGTAGATTTCGCCGAAATGCCAATCCACTTTCGACATTTCATGACCAACAGGACCTGAATTTTCTTCAGGCAGTTGGTCCCATTCGCCGTCAAACCAAATTCCGGCAATTTCGCCGTAATTGGTCAATAATTCCGTTAATTGCGCTTTCATAAAAGCGATGTAGGAATTCCAATCACCCTGTTCGGTGCGTCCGGCATATTGTCCGGTGCGTCCAGTCGTGAAACTGTAATCGTTTCGCATCCAATCAAGCAGCGAATAATACAGCACCAATTTAACGTCCTGCCGATGACATTCGTCGGCCAACTGGCGGATAATATCCTTGCCATAAGGCGTGTGCATAATGTTCCAATCCGATTGACGGGTGTCCCAGTTGGAAAAACTGTCGTGGTGGCGCGAAGTGAAAGTGATGTACTTCATTCCCGCGTCTTTGGCAGTACGTACCCATTCCGCCGCATCGAACTTGTCGGGATTGAAAACGGTTTGCAACTTGCGGTAATCGTTGGCCGGAATGCGTTGCGTGTGCATCACCCATTCGCCGTCGCACAAAACGCTCGAAACGCCGAAATGTACAAATAACCCAAAACGAGCTTCCTCAAACCATTGGTGATTGGGATTTTGCGCCTGCACGCTCTCGCTTAACAGGGGCAACAGACAGCATAAAGCAGAAAATAGTATTTTTTTCATGATATAAATTATTTCTGCGAAAATATAGATTTGTTTTTTATTTTGCAAGTAAAATATTATTTATATATTTGTCTTCTCACTAAAAAAATAAATTGCCATGAGAATGATTCCTCCTGATCAGTTGCCGATTAATCCGGACGGCTCCATTTTTCACCTGCATTTGAAGCCGGAACAACTTGCAGATAAAGTAGTTATGATGGGCGACCCGGAACGTGTACCGGTAGTTGCCGGATATTTTGACAATATTGAGTTCGACCAACAAAGCCGTGAGTTCCGGACAATTACCGGAATGTATAAGGGCAAACGGATCACGGCTCTTTCGCACGGTATCGGGTGTGATAATCTGGATATTGTGATGACCGAGTTGGATGCTTTGGCGAATATCGACCTGAAAAAGCGGGAGGTGAAACCCGATTTTCGACAACTCACGTTAGTTCGTATCGGCACTTCCGGCGGGTTGCAACCTTTTGCGCCTATTGGCTCGTATGTCGTTTCCGAAATTTCAATGGGCATGGACGGCCTGATTTTTTTCTACGAAAACGGCGAAACGTTGAACGATTTCGATTTGACGGAACAGTTTGTCCGGCATACACAATGGAACAAACTGCTGGCCGACCCCTATTTTGTGCATGCCGATAAAGAATTGGTCGAAGAAATCGGTTTCGATATGGTGAAAGGCATTACCCTTTCGGCAAGCGGATTTTATGGCCCACAGGGACGTCATGTGCGTTTGGGTTTGAACAATCCGAACATGAATGAACGGCTGGAAACATTTGATTATAAAGGGATTAAAATTTGCAATTACGAAATGGAAAGCGCGGCCTTAGCCGGCTTGGCTCGCCTGATGGGACACAAAGCCCTGACGGCCTGCCTGATTATCGCAGGACGCTATTCGGGCGGTATGAACACCGACTACAAAGGCTCGTTCGACGAACTGATTACCAAAATTTTAGACAGAATATAATGAAAAAGAACAATGACATAGCAACAACTATTTGTGCCGTTTCAACGCCTGCGGGTGTCGGTGGGATTGCCGTTATTCGGGTTTCGGGAAAAGAAGCCCTGCCGGTTTGCAGTAAAATTTTTGTGCCTGCACAAAAAAACAAGACGCTCGAAAAACAGAAGGCTTATACGGTGAGCTACGGTAAGATTTTCGCTAATCGGGAGATTGCAGGTCAAGCCCACAATGACAAAGACGGTGAGTTGCTGGACGAGGTGCTTGCGACTGTTTTCCGCGCACCGCATTCCTTTACCGGCGAAGATATTGTCGAAATCAGTTGTCACGGCTCGGCTTTCATTCAGCAGGAAATTTTGAAACTACTGCTGACCAACGGTTGTGAATTGGCCAAACCCGGCGAGTTCACACAGCGGGCTTTTTTGAACGGCAAAATGGATTTGTCGCAAGCCGAAGCCGTTGCGGATGTTATTACTTCCGCTTCTGCTGCTGCACATCGCTTGGCAATGAATCAGATGCGTGGCGGATTTAGCAACGAGCTGCATCAACTTCGCGGAAAACTACTGAATTTTGTTTCTC
Source organism: Bacteroidia bacterium (assembly GCA_025996895.1). Classification (GTDB taxonomy): domain Bacteria; phylum Bacteroidota; class Bacteroidia; order Bacteroidales; family Azobacteroidaceae; genus Azobacteroides. The sequence goes on from BNTW01000051.1 coordinate 10,436, forward strand.
TGATGGAATTGGAATTGGATTTTGGCGAAGAAGAGGTGGAATTTGCCGACCGAAGCCAACTGATTGAATTGGCGGAAGATATACAAACAAGATTAGCCGGTTTGGTGCAGTCGTTCAGTTGGGGCAATGTGCTGAAAAACGGTGTTCCGGTGGTGATTGTCGGTGAAACAAATGCTGGTAAATCCACCCTACTCAATCTGTTGCTGAATGAAGAGAAAGCAATTGTGTCGGACATTCACGGAACAACGCGCGATGTGATTGAAGATGTTATCAACATCAACGGCATTCTGTTTCGTTTTATTGATACGGCCGGTATCCGCGACACGACCGACGAAATCGAATCGCTGGGCATTGAGCGTACGTTCCGCAAAATTGAGCAGGCCGCTATCATTCTCTGGCTGATTGACACTACACATTTTAATAAGGAAATCGAGTACATTGCCGACCAGATTGTCCCGCGCACGAAGGGCAAAAAACTCATTCTTGTTTTCAACAAAATCGACAAAATCAGTCCCGAAGAGCAGCAGATTCTGGAAGAAGAATTTTTGCCTCAAGTTCCCGCCGAACGGATTTATCTTTCCGCCAAATACAAAAAAAACACGGAAAAATTAGAAAAAATACTTTTGAAAGCCGCCAATCTACCCGAACTGAACGAAACCGACGTGGTCGTAACCAACCTTCGGCATTACGAAGCTTTAACCAAAGCGTTAGAATCAGTTAGCCGGGTGGAGGAAGGCCTGAAAATCAATCTTTCCGGGGATTTGATTGCACAGGATATTCGGGAGTGTATGCACTATTTGGGGGAGATTACGGGGGAGATTTCAACGGACGAGGTGTTGGGGAATATTTTTGGGAAGTTTTGTATTGGAAAGTGAAACAATATTTTGACACTGAAAACAACAACTAAAAAACAACCGATAAAAAGACACTAAATATATTTATTTACAGTATATTATATAGACGATAAATGTTTTCAAATGTTTGTCGTCTTTTCTTTTGTTTATCCAATTATTGTTGTATCTTTGTTGCTGTTTTGTTGCTCTATAATATTTGAGCAACAAAATTTGTTTCACAGCAACAAAATAATATACAGCTATGGCGACAAAGAAAAAGGCAACGGCAAACACAAAGAAAGAACCGGTAAGATTTGGAAAAACCGGAGCAAATTGACCCCCTCCACCGATTCAAAGTGACCCTGTAAAGTTGTTGTTCCAAGCAAGTAAAAGTTGTTGTTGTTTTGCGCTATAACTTTCACTAAAAAAGTGGTTTTATTTTGTTGTATTTTTAGCGATAAAATTTAGCTTCAAAAAGAGAAGAAGATCGGATAGTCATTCTCGATTTTTTGTTAATTATCGGGGTTTATACATACAGATTTTCTTTGTTGCTTTTTTTTCTTCTCAAAGATTCTCCGAAGAGTTCGACACGCAACGATTGGTGCACGATTCTGTCCAATACGGCATCGGCAATCGTTTTTTCACCAATGACATCGTACCAATCCTTGACCGGTATTTGAGAGGTAATAATCATAGACCGTTTTTCATTACGATCTTCAATGATTTCTTCCGGGTTTTCTTCCCTTTGAATGTAATTGCATTGTAATATGCTAATGCATCTTCAAATTCAATCTCCGGATTTTCAAAAGGTCTCCATCCGGAATCTAATTTCTGAGTATATTCTTTGATTATTTTATCCGCGTGGGCTTTTTTTTCTTTGTAAGTAGTCAGTTTGTCAAATCCATCATAGATACGCGGGCGAACTTTCTCACCGGTTATCTTATTTAGTACAGAATATTCGACATACCACTTTCCTTTCACATCTCCTTTGCAGTCGTTGAGATGCGGATAAACTATCTCTTTTGCTTTTCTTCCCATGACTTTTGTTTTTTTAGCTGCGACACTAATAGCAAAAACAAAATGCTTATTCTGGGAAAAATAAGTGTCTGAGACTTTTATTTTTTCTTTTTTCAGACACTTATTTGTTTTAAGTTGTTGATTTACAAGGCTGTATTTCAACTTCGTGCGCCCGAAGGGACTCGAACCCCCACGCCTCTCGGCACCAGATCCTAAGTCTGGCGTGGCTGCCAATTACACCACGAGCGCAAAGCGACCGCAAAGGTACGATTTTTTTCGGTTTTACAAACAGCTTTTTTCTTATTTTTTTAATGTTGTATAATTAATTTCCTTGCGGCCTCAATAATCGTATCTTTTTCTTTTTGAGCGTCTTCATTCGATAAACCTACCGGAATATCCGGCTCAATGCCAAACTCGATTTGTTGTTTTTCGGCGTTATACATCGGGCAAGCGGAGAAACGTACCGGCCAGCCGATAGGGATTTCAGAATAAAACGGCAGACCGCTGCCCCCACCGGTTTTGTCGCCTACAATCGTAACATGCGGGGCATAGGTCATAGCACTCACAAAATCGTTGGTCGCACTGTAACATTTGCGGTTGGTCAGCACCACGACCGGTTTCAAGTATTGCACGCGCAGGGAAGGTGTGATGTATTGGGGAGTCAGTTCCGAAAAATCGTTGTGTCCTTTTCCGGTTTTGTGCTGAATATAGCCGACAAGCGTTTTTTCCTCGAAAAAGCGGGACGCCAGCCGGTCGGAATTGCTTAACATTCCACCGCCATTGTCGCGTACGTCGATAATCATCCCCGCACAATCGCGAAACTTGAGCAATACATAATCCAGACCGGTCTCACCGATAGACGAAGAAAAATCGGCATAACGCATGTAACCCACATTGTCGTCCAGAATTTTGTAGCGCATACCACCCGCAATCTGGTAATCCGTGCCCAAATAAGCGTTGATTAATTCTTGCTTGTAGTTGGCGGGATAATCCTCAAACCATTTCCAATAACGACCCACATTAAAGGAGGAGGTGATATTTACATGACCATCTTTCAATTCTTGCAACATCTTGTCAAGCACGTTAAACAGTGATTCGACCTTCGTTATCGTATCTATTCCCTGGCTGTATTCCGCGTGAATTTTATCCCAATCCACCTGTTTGTATTCAAAAAAACAGTAATGTTCGTCCATGATTTTCCACAACGCCTCAAAATTTCCGCGTGCGGTATTGTCGTATTTATCAATTTCCACACAAGAGAAAAAAAGAAAAGTGCAGAGAAGGGTGCACCGTGCACCGCTTACCGCGTACCTGTTTATATGATTAGTCAAAAACATTGATGAAATTATTATTCGGTTTGCGTTCGGAAACAATAAAAAACTGCTTGGAAAGACCGATATAAAACGAACTCGAAGACAAATGCGTTTGCAATTGATTTTGACGGGTTTCATACAAATTATTCAGATAGGCCAAGCGAAGGGTAAAAGTTTTAAACGGCAGTTCGACAGATAAAAGATTGCGCACCGTCCATTGATTATGAAACGAAGCGAAATACACCAAATCCGCATTATCGCCCAACCCGATTTCGTAATACGATTGACCGAAATGGGGCGAAAACAGCACGCCCATCGCTGGAACATTCACCTGATAACGCAAACGCACCGGTTGTTTTTTGATTTGAAACGAATAAACCGCCATGCCCGAAACATTCAGATTGATGTAGGCTTTCACCGAAACCGGATTATTCACATTGCGCAAGCTATACACAAAACCGAGCAACCCACCGGCCTGCACACCCGCAAAAAATTGAAATTTCTGCACCGGCTTGAAACGGTAAAACAAGCCATAATCGTAATTCAACCATCCGGTATAATTTTCTGCCGTTTCTGCCGGATTTCGTGTGTCGGAAACTTCCAGCTGAAATAAATGTTGTGCAAAAACATTCCCTTTCAATATTTTTGTCTGGGACATTTCTTCGTAAATCAGCCCGAAGTTGTAGCCTTTGTATTCCAACGGCGAAAGATAACTGTCATACACCGACGACGAACCAATACCGGCCATCGTAGATTGGTAAATCAATCTATCGGTACACGGTGCACGGTGTACGGTGCATAACAAGAAACACAAAAGCACAGCACACCGCACCTCGCGCACCGTGTACCCTGCACCATGTACCTTGCACCCTTTAAAAATTGGCTTCAGCCAATTTTTAGAACAGCCGTTGTTGTCCCGTAATTTCATCTAATAATTCGTCCATTGGTTTGTCGTCTTCTTCCGGCTCAATCTCGATGTCGGACTGCAAAACCTCTTCTTCTTCTGTTTTCAAAAAGCGCGCCGGCTCGATTTCCCGAATTTCTGCCGTTTCAAAAGTCGTTATCCGTTTACCTTTCGCTTTAAAACCTTTGACAGCGATAAAGTATTCTACCTCAATTACTAACGCTTCACGGAAAGCGTCGTTTCCACCGAACGTTACCTGAATACGCGGATAAACCGTATCCGTCAATAAAATTAACTGCGATGCCGGATTTTCGCCCAGAAAACTTTGCTTTTTGTTGCTCACTTCCAAGTTGAAACGCTTCAAATAGGGGAAATTCTGCTGTTCTGCGTCGAACAAAGCGGCCGACCAGACCTTATTCGGATCAAATTTTTCAATCAAGCGGATTTCACCCTGATAGTGGTTGCTCGAATCGAAATTGGTCGTGTAAAACTCGCCGTTCGACTGTATCACCAAAATCAAATCGTCGGCAAAAAACTCGCCGATATACTCCCCTCTTCCATCGTAATTTACACGCAACACATCTTTATCAAACCACACTTGCCGTCCGCCCAGCGTCGATCCACCTTTGATTTTCAGCGAAATTTTATGCACATCGGCTTTCGTCAGGATATTTCCCATCGAATTGCGCCCCTTGATGACAATTTCGCTGAAATTCTTGTCGAAAACCAGCAATTTTTGACGCGGTTTGGGCTTCAAAATCACTTTCACGGTTTCCGCTTCACCGTTCGGATTGGCGGAAAAATAAAGGATCCGGCTTCCGGCATTTCCTTGCGTCAAATCGTATTCTTTATCGCGCGTGATACCGGTCACCGCAAACCGCTTGATGTAGTTGGATCCGGCTTTTCCGTCGCGATAAATCACATTATAAATCGTCCGGTTGTCGTTGCGCTTGAAGACGTCCAAGTACAAAAGATTCTTTCCGACAAACATTTTCTCGCTGATTTTCACCACTTTATATTTACCGTCCTTGAAGAAAAGAATCACATCGTCAATGTCGGAACAGGGACAAATGTATTCGTCTTTTTTCAATCCATAGCCGATAAACCCTTCCTCGCGGTTGATATAGAGCTTTTCGTTGGCTTCCACCACTTTGGCCGCTTCAATCGTGTCGAAACTGCGGATTTCCGTCTTGCGCGGATAATCTTTGCCGTATTTGTCTTTCAGGCGTTGAAACCAATTGATGGTAAAATCAACGATATGAGCCAGATTATATTCGATTTCCTTGATTTTTTCTTCAATTTTAGCAATGGCTTCGTCTGCTTTTTTGATGTCAAACCGGGAAATTTTCCGTACCGGTTTTTCGCATAAATTCAAAATATCTTCGCGTGTGATTTCTCTTTTTAATAATTTTTGATACGGCTTTAAGGCGGTTTCTATGTTTTCAAGCTGGTTTTCCCACGTTTCCGTGTTTTTTTCCAACTCTTTGTATATCTGTTTTTCAAAAAAGATTTTTTCGAGCGACCAGCGATGCCATTCTTCATTCAGTTCATCCAGTTCTATTTCGAGTTCTTTTGTCAGAAAATGCACCGTATTGTCTGTAACCTGCTTCAGCACGTCGGAAACCGCCAGGAATTGCGGCTTATTGTTTTCGTCAATCACGCAACAGTTAGGCGAAATGCTTATCTCACAATCCGTAAAAGCATAAAGCGCGTCAATCGTCTTGTCGGACGAAACGCCGGGCGCGAGATGTACCACAATTTCGGCCGTTTTGGCAGTCATATCATCGACTTTGCGGATTTTGATTTTGCCTTTGTCGTTGGCTTTCAGAATCGATTCCGTTAAGGTGGCTGTCGTCTTTCCGAAAGGTATCTCGGTGATAGTCAATGTCTTCGTATCGGTTTTAACAATCTTGGCACGCACTTTGACCGCACCGCCACGCTCACCGTCGTTGTAACGTGAAATATCTATCGAGCCGCCGGTTTGAAAATCGGGATACAGCGCAAATTTCTCGCCTTTCAAATACGCGATACTTGCATCCAACAACTCGTTGAAATTGTGCGAAAGTACCTTGGATTGCAGTCCAACGGCGATACCCTCCCCACCCTGCGCCAGCAAAAGCGGAAATTTGACCGGAAGCGTAACCGGCTCTTTGTTTCGTCCGTCGTACGACAATTTCCATTCGGTCGTTTTCGGATTAAACACCACATCGAGCGCGAATTTCGACAACCGCGCCTCAATGTAACGCGGAGCAGCCGCGCCGTCGCCGGTTAAAATATTTCCCCAATTCCCCTGACAGTCAATCAATAAGTCTTTTTGTCCCAACTGCACCAACGCACCACCAATCGACTGGTCGCCGTGCGGGTGAAACTGCATCGTTTCGCCGACAATGTTTGCCACTTTGTTGTAGCGTCCGTCGTCTTTGCGTTTCATCGCATGGAGTATCCGCCGTTGCACCGGCTTCAGTCCGTCGCTGATATGCGGAACAGCGCGGTCGGTAATCACATACGAAGCATAATCCATAAACCAATCTTTATACATACCCGACAAAACATGCCGGTGCGCGCCGTCAATTGTTTCGGGCACTTTATAATCCGAATGGTCTTTGCCGGTACTTGCCTCTTCGATAATATCTTCCAAATCTTCAGGTGTCATAATTTATTTTCAAGCCGTGCAAAGATAATTCAAAAAAATTAATCTTGGACGCATTTTTTTTGTGAAACAAAAAAATTGTGTTTACCTTTGACACATGAATTAATCAGAATAAGCTAAAATCATGGTAATGTTAAAAAATCCAATCAAAGAAGCTGAAAGATACATGCAAAATGCACGTACTGTTCTTTCGGAAAAGGCCGAAAAAGAAGGCTATTATTATAAAGACAAAAAGTATGTCAAAGCAGCAGGAAATTACGCGTGGAATGGTGTACTTGTGGCATTAGGTTATGATGGAAATCCCGATTTTTTCATCGTACAGCAAAGTTTAAAACAAGGGCAAAAAATCATTGACTGGGCTGCTAAAAATTATTCGAAAAATTAAATCAGCGGTTTGGCACATTTTTTGCTGTATGCTTCTCCATAATAATTTGTGATGCGAACAATTCTTAAAAAAAGTGTGATTTATGCTGTAAAACATATAAAATTATTTTAAAAAATGCAAAATAATATGCTACACACACACATTACTCACCTGGCGGTTTAACAAAAATTCACGCGTTATGGGCTCTGTAACGCGTCTTTTTTCTCACGCGCGTAATATACAAAATTTATTTTTAATACGCAATATTTCCGGTCTCCGTCATAGTTCTGTCATTGCGGGCTTGACCCGCAATCCCCTGTTTCCCCCCAGCCCCCTAAAGGGGGAGAAAAAGCCCTTGCAAAATTGTGCACTGCCACTCCCTCCCCTGAAGGGGAGGGTTGGGGTGGGGTTTTCTTCAACTCATAACTTATAATTCATAACTCATATACTTATATACTTATGCGAACAATTAAACTTTTCTTTTTAAGCCTCTTTTTCTTATTGGGAATAACAAACGGAATAGCGCAAGTTACTTCGAGCCTTTCGACGTTAGGTACGGACTTCTATGTATCGTGGGGTATTAATCAAAATTTTCTTTACAATAACTCAGCATTAAACTTACAACTGAAAATAACGGCATTAAAAAATACAAATGTTACGTTAACATTCACTGATAATGCAACGCTTAATACCGATGTATTTATACCTGAGGGAACGGTTTATACGCTTGCTCTATCAAACGACCAAAAGCAGGCTGTTTATCCCGCCAATGTAACGTCTCCTACGGTAGCGACAAGCGTTAGCACCAAGTCTCTGCGTATAACATCCGACGAAGATATTTCGGTATATGCTTTAAATCTATACACAGCTACAACTGAAGCTACTCTGGTATTGCCGGTATCTAATTTGGGAACAGATTATTATCACTTGTCCTATTTTCCCACTACAAATCAACCTAATGCAGTGGGAGATGGATATGTTATTATAGCAACAGAAGACGATACAAATATTTACATGAATGGAGCTTGGCAAGCGACTTTGGCCACCGGAGAAGTCTATACTTATTATTTCCCGGCCAAAGCTACCGATGGGACAAAAACACATATTACATCGGATAAATCCATTGCTTATTTTGTAACACCTGCATTGGTATATGTTCCGACCGGTCCAACAGTTGGGGCCGATTGTCTGTATGAGCAATTAATGCCTACCGATAAATGGGGAACGAAATTTTTAGTTCCGAACACGGTACAAAAAGACGGATATATACGGATTCTGGCTTCACAAAATGGAACGGTAATTACACAAACAGGGGCTACGGTACGGACAAGTGCGCAAGTGCCGGGAAGCACCGGTTCATTAAATTTAAATGCGGGTCAATTTGTAGAATTAAAACTCGGAACTACAGCCGGGTGTTATATTGAGTCTAATAAACCGGTCGAAGTGGGGGCCTATCTTATTACAGAACCCAGCGCTTCACAATTAGGCGACCCTGCTTTGGCATGGATACCTGCCATAGAGCAATCGTTAGAAACAATCATAATCTCGCCGTTTATACCCACTGTAACTTCAAATTTAGTGAAACATTATGCTTTAGTCGTTACTCCAACGCTTACGAAAGACCAAACGACCGTGTCTATTGGAGGTGCACCTCCTGTGGCATTGGGAATAACTTGGGTAGATGACCCTTCCGGATATTCGTTCGGCTCGTATCAATTAACATCAGACGCATCGTATTTATTTCACAATTTGAACAGATTTGTAGTCAATGGATATGGTATAGGAAGTATTGAATCGTATTACTATCTCGCTGGTGCAGCTTCGCGCGATTTGACTGCTTATTACACTGTCAACGATTATTTTTATACAGAAATTAATAACGGCCAGTTATGTAATCCATACTATTTTGAGGCATTTATTAATTATCCTACTCTTGGTCAGACGATTACCGGTGCGGATTCAATCAAGTGGGTGATAGACAGCGACACGATACCCGAACTGACCAATTTGATGGACTGGGTTTGGGAAACCGATGTTCCTGCGCCGCACCAGCCTACGCTTGGTATGCATAATTTCACTATGGTTGTATGGGACGCAGCCGGAATTAAACACAATTATTCGACTTCATTTGAAGTTGTACAGACAATGTCGATTGTCTGGATGCCCGAATTGAATCCATCTACGAATGATGCAGACAAACAAAACTGGCATGACCCCGATAACTGGATGACTACCAATGGCACGCACGTCGTTCCTACTCGCTGCGCCGATGTCTATATCCCCGGCGATTGCGATTGGTATCCCAATCTGGCAGCACAAGCAGCCGAATGTAACAACATCTATTTCTTGCAAGGCGGAGAGCTGGGTCGTCCCGATTCGCTGGTCTTTTACAATCAAGCGCGTGTGC
>BNTW01000052.1 GCA_025996895.1 Bacteroidia bacterium
TTTCGTTATCAGTGGAATATTGCACGGCATTTTTCTGACCATTTTCGTCTATAAAATACACTTGCGGAATATTGTTCGATGCTTCATAAAACAACTGATACACATTTTGGCCGTCTTGATTGAGGGCAAGCGTTGCCGATGTTGCTTTGTTCTTGTTTGCATTACTTGTCGCCGTAACATAAATCACATCATTGTTTGCTTTGGGTGATTTGAAATAATCCTGATGGGCTTTTGCTGTTTCGCGCGTGATTGATGTTGTTTCAAACGGGAAATACAAATCAACTGTTGCGTTTGCTGATGCTTGCGTTGTGATAAAGAATGCTTGAAGCACGGCAATCGTATCAGTCATGATTGCACCGCCTACATTGTATTCGTAAGTCTGAAAAACACCACCATCATATAACCGATAATACTTGTCAATCGCCGCACTGTTTGCCAGATAAAAATTATTGAATTTAAACGAGGACATAAACGGATTACCGAGCATGATTTCTTTTCCTGTGGGAACAGTGATTTTGAACGCATTTTTGCCTGCGAGCGTTCCGCCCGGTATTTGTTCCATCTTGCCGTCGAAGATAAAGCGATAGGCTTCGTTCTCGCGTTGGATGCTTCCCTGCGGGTGGTCGGTCAGCGGAACATCCGGCACATAATACCAATATTCCTTGAAAAAACTTGTTTTGCTTCCGGTGTCGTATTTATGCACGCGGTGAGGATGAGTGTGTGGTACAATATCATCAAAATCGCTTTCGTCATACGGGCCTTCAAAGTAGGGTAGGGTGATAATTCCTTTTAAGGTGTCTAATCCAGTTTGATAGCCTTTCGACCAGTCTTCGCCGTTGTAGCCCGGATTATTGTCTGCAACAAGCAAGGCGATTGCAAAACCAAGATCTTCGTTTAATTCCGCTTCGTTGTTGGGGAAAATCGTATCGTCGGGCCAGTCGAAAGCGCCGGTGAAAGTACCGGATACATTTGAGCGGACAAAGCGTTTTTGCCACGTGTGCGGTTTGCCGCCGAGCGAGAAGTCGCCGGTAACAATCTTATTTAATGGGGCGGAAAGGGCATACCACTGGTCGCGTTCCATTGCTGAGGGCTGCTTGGCACCTGCTCCTTTTGTGAAACCTTCGGCTATTGTATCGTTTCCTTCTGTATTGTAAAAACCAAAATTGTATTGAATCCACGCTTTGGTGTAAGTCAACCGGTCGGTTTGGGCGACTTCGCCGCCAAACTCAAAATGGATGTGGTCGCAGGAAGCATCGCGGTAAATGGTTCTTGTCGTGTTGTCTTCACTCAGATTGGCATAATAATCCAAGCCGTCGGGAATTAATACATGTGTACAGGGGCGGGGGATTTTTGACTGCGGGTATTGCGGATTGGTTGGATTCGCATCGTTCGGGTCCAGCCAGTTATTATAATCGTGCCAGTCGTTATTATGACTGTTTCCCGTCCAAATCAAACTGTCGGGAGCCAGATAAACATCTATGCGATATTTGGATTCCACCGGAGTATCCGGGTTGGCATTGTCATAGACATCAACAAAGAAGCTGTCTATCGGTGCAACCGTTTTGATAATATCAATGTAATCGCTCGGAGTACCACTGTTGAGCAGTATTTTATTTCCTGTTCCGTCATCTTCAAACCAGACATACGAATACGAAGAATTTTGCGGAAAGAAATTAATGCGGGTTGTTTCTCCCAAACAAGCAATTTGGTCGGGTGCACCATAATTGCCACTTGGAAAAAAGTTATTCCAATACACACATTCTTCCTGCAAGGCAGTCATCGGAAAGAGATTATCCAATTCGTTTAATCGAAGTTGGATTAATCCTTCACTTCCGCCGGTCAGAGCGTATCCGTTAGGAATGGTGAAAGTAAAAGACCGCGTCGCACCCATTGGAATGCTGTCGGGTGAAATAAATGTGCCGGAAAACTTACGGACGTAGGCCGGAATGGAAGTATCCCAGATATAAGCAGAGATATATAAGGGCATGAGTACATTGGTCGGAAATACAGCATCGCCCTGATTTTCTACATAAACGGTTACATTATAATCATTTCCACTCTGCGTATAATCAACACCCTCACCACTGATACTTGTACCGACAGTCTTATCGAAGGCCAAATCAGGTCCAAAACGCAGTTGCTTGCCCTCGTCATTCAGCAAAGTTGCCTGCTGAAGAAAATTATTATACGGTTGATGAAAACTGCCGTCCTTAGTAACAAACTTCGTAGCGGGATTTAATGGATAAGCCGGAACGGTCAAGCTGTCGGTAATATACACCGGATTGTACATGTATTGATTCCAGACCGGACGAGCGTAGGCCCAAGGCGAGCCGTTGGACTTGAAAATACGTAATGGGCCATTGACAGGGACTGATCCTGATGAAGGGCCGCTAATGAGTATTTCAGCTTCACTGTCTCCATCAATATCAGCTATGGTCGCATATTCAAAACCGGTTCCCGACATACAAGCGATTGGCGCAACCAATTCATAATTAGTCAATATTTTAGTTGTTGGGTCTATTTTACAGGGATTACCCAAATAATTTACACCTATTCCGCTACCATTAATTATTCGCAAAACATTCTCGTCCCTATAGACAATTTCGGATACTCCATCTTGATTAAAATCAAATAAAGTAAGACCGGTATTCAAGGATCCGTCTGAATGGCTTAATTTCCAGAAAAGTTGTAGTAAAGGATTCCCGTCTTCATATTTGTAAGCATGTATATAATAAGTAGATGCTACACCACTATCACCTGTAATAAACAAGATTTCAACATTTCCGTCTCCATCAATGTCGCCAATAAAAGGAATACATAATCTATCACATTGGTCAGGAAGTAATTTTTGAGCTAACATTTCTCCTTTAAAAGGACTCCAAATATAAATAAAACTGTTCTGTGCCGATGTGTGATTTTCCACAATAATATCCAAATGACCATCTTTATCAACGTCTGCTACTTGCGTCCAACCGTCTAATACAAAGGTTTCACTTGGATTGTCAATACATTTCAATGAGTCCGGTGTCCATTCCTGTATAACTGTCATGGAAGTTAAATCAGTGGCTACTTGATAAATCTGATTACCGGCAATTAATTCTAAACGGCTGTCGCCATAAACATCGGCAACAGAGGATACGACTAGGGAGATCTCGTTTGTCTTATTTACATTCAGGTTATAATCCAGACCTATATTTCCGGATCCTTGACAAAGCAGAACTCCCGTTGCTGCGTTAAATATCTGATTACTTGTATATATTTCTGCATATCCATCATTATTGAAGTCAGTAAAATTAACGGAAGTATGACAATAATTTATCGAAGTAGAGAGATGGCTAAATGTCCATTGAGCAGATGATGTCCATATAAGTGTTCCATTCATATCATATGCTCTCAAATATTCGTCTGCTTCTGCAACTACAATAATTGCTGAATCTACTTCAATCCCTGATGTGTTTTGAATTTTTGTTTTCCCGATAGCAATCACTCCGGGCATATAACTTGTATAAGGTTGTGTTGTTATAAAATTAATTCTGGACCTGTCTGTCCCTCTAAAAACAGATATGCGTTGTACGGGATGGCTTAAATCGGTTATCGGATTGGGAATACTTTGATTTTCCATATAGCCTGTAACGATTTCGGGTTTCCCGTCGCCGTCCATATCACCCACTAAAGCTGGAGTATAAATACAAACCTCTCCTAAATTCTGCACTTCTTTCATTGCCCAAACCGTAGGTATGGGTGATACAGCACATACATTATCCAATATATTTCCCGGTTGATCCATTACATTGATTAACACCAACACTGAATCCGGCGAGAATTTACCGTTACATTCGATTTTATATCGCAAACTGTCCTGTCCGACAAAAGAAGCAGAAATTGGTGTATAGATGATTATTTTATTTCCAACACCGTCAGCCGAAACAACTGCCGTTCCTCCGGCGCCGGTTATTAATGACGTTTGCAACGCTCCGGTGTTGTCAAACAGTTGAATTGCAACACTGGTACTGTTGCATGCACCTAATTCGTCATTCCGGAGGACATTCAAATTGACGGAGCCGGAGCTGGGAAGCATGAAAGCATTGTCGGGTACGGCTTTTAAGGGTAGTTGTGCATACGTGTTTCCGCAGAAAAGCAGGAAAAACAGGAATAGTTTACCCCCCAACCCCCTGAAGGGGGCTTTGAGAGTCTGCGAATTTTCAACATTATGCGTCAGCCAAAGTCTCCCCTTCAGGGGAGATTTAGAGGGGTATATCATTGTTTTCATCTTGAATAATTGTTTTTTAGTGATTAAAATGGATAAATACAACATCGAAATTATCAGCAAAAACCAAACTCCGTTTCCCAGCGGAATGGACGAGATGGCCAAGTGGTTGCGATGCCCGTCGTCGGTGGAAAGACCGGTGCCCAGATAAGAGCTGCCGAAGACATTGGTCAGGAAATCGCCGGAAGGATTGAATGACGAAAATTCTCCAAACGAAAAGAGATTGTCACGATAAAACAGATCGGATTGCGACAAAAAATCGTTATCGGATTGTAGAGACGCGGCATGCCGCGTCTCTACATTGTCCCACGTGGTGCTTGCCTCAAAGGGCAGGCGTTGATTCATTTCCCATTGGGCAAAAGCCTCGGCGGGAAGAAGCAGAAAAAATAATGTCAAAAATTTAATTGTTCGCATACTTTTTTTTGAGTTATGAATTATGAGTTATGAGTTGAGAATGACCCCACCCCAGCCCTCCCCTGAAGGGGAGGGAGTGGCAGTGCACAATTTTGCAAGGACTTTGCTTCCCCTTTAGGGGGCTGGGGGGAAACAGGGGATTGCGGGTCAAGCCCGCAATGACACAACAATTGCCGCCTTCGCAATGACGGAGGCCGGAAATATTGCGTATTAAAAATATTTTTTGTATATTACGCGCGTGAGAAAAAAGACGCGTTACAGGCCGTGTAGCGCGTGAATTTTTGTTAAACCGCCAGGTGAGTAATGTGTGTGTGTAACAAATTTTCAGTAAATAAAACAAATATTTCTACCTGTTTTACAACATAAAAATGTACTTTTTTAGAAATTGTTCGCATCACAAATTGTTACGGAGAGAGAATATAGCAAAGAACGTGCCAAAGTTTAACCTTTTTTTAACGAGGGAAAATATATATCTTTGCAGCATGATTCAATATTTAGATTTATTGCAACGGGTATTGTCTGAAGGAACGAAGAAGGAAGACCGGACGGGAACAGGGACAATCAGTGTTTTCGGCCATCAGATGCGGTTTGACTTGTCTGAAGGTTTTCCGGTTTTGACCACCAAAAAACTGCATTTGAAATCCATTATCTACGAATTGCTTTGGTTTTTGAAGGGCGATACGAATATTAAATACTTGACAGACAACGGTGTACGGATTTGGAATGAGTGGGCGGACGAAAAGGGCGATTTGGGACCGGTTTACGGTTATCAGTGGCGTTCGTGGCCGGATTACAACGGCGGACATATCGACCAGATTTCGGAAATCATTCAAACAATCCGGAAAAATCCCGATTCCCGGCGCATGATTGTCAGTGCCTGGAACGTGGGCGACATTCCGCAAATGAAACTTCCGCCGTGTCATTGTTTTTTTCAATTTTACGTAGCCGGCGGCAAATTGTCGCTGCAACTCTATCAGCGAAGTGCGGATATTTTCTTGGGTGTGCCGTTCAATATTGCCTCGTATGCGTTGTTGTTGCAAATGACCGCACAGGTAACCGGTTTGCAGGCCGGGGATTTTATTCACACGCTGGGAGACGCGCATATTTACACTAACCATTTGGAACAGGTGAAGTTACAATTATCGCGCAAACCTCGTCCATTGCCGAAAATGCAAATCAATCCGAATGTCGAAAGTTTGTTCGATTTTCAATACGAAGATTTTGCGCTGGAAGGATACGATCCGCACCCACACATCAAAGGGGAGGTTGCGGTATGATATTGTCTATTATTGTCGCTATCGGTAAAAACAACGAGATGGGTAAAAACGGCGATTTGCTTTGCCATTTGCCGGCCGATTTGAAGCATTTTAAGGAAATCACCTCGGGACATACGGTTGTCATGGGACGAAAAACGTTTGATTCCTTGCCTAACGGTGCGTTGCCCAAGCGAAAAAATATCGTGATAAGTCGCAATCCGGAGTTGAAAATCGAAAATGCAACCGTTTATCCGTCATTGGATTATGCTTTAATCAAGTTGTTGGACGAAGACGAAGTGTTTATCATCGGAGGTGCGCAGATTTTCAAGCAAATTTTATTCGATACGGATAAATTGTATTTGACGAAAATTCATGCTGAATTTCCGGATGCCGATGCGTTTTTTCCGCCGGTTGATTATTCTCAATGGCGCGAAACCGGCCGCGAAACTTTTCCCGCCGACGAAAAAAATCCGTATTCGTTTTCTTTTATCGAATTAGAGCGAATTTGATGGCCGGCATTTATATCCATATTCCTTTTTGCCAAACGCGATGTGTCTATTGCGATTTCTTTTCTTCGACGCAACAGCAAGAGAAAGAGGCTTATATTGAATTGATTTGCAAGGAATTAAGAGAACGGGAAGACTACTTGAACGGACTGCTGGTTGAAACAGTTTATTTCGGCGGAGGCACTCCATCGCAATTACCGGCAAAAGATTTTTCCAAAATTTTCAACTCCCTCTATCTGTTTTATTCGATAATCGACCGCCCTGAGATAACATTGGAAGCCAATCCCGATGATATTACGCCTGACTATTTGAATGGGTTTATCCATCTGCCGTTTAACCGGGTAAGTTTGGGCATTCAAAGTTTCAATGACAATGAATTGGCATTTCTAAACCGGCGGCACAACGCCGAATCGGCTGTGCGTGCGGTTGAACTTCTCCAAGATTTTGGTTTTGAAAATATCAGCATTGATTTGATGTATGGTTTGCCTGATCAAACGCTTGAAACGTGGGAAGCAACGATCCAGAAGGCGTTGAGTTTGGGCGTTCAGCATATTTCGGCCTATCATTTGACTTATGAGAAAGGGACGCAACTGCATCATTTGCTGGAAACCGGAAAAATCCAACCGGTGGAAGAAGAAACAAGTATCCAAATGTTTGAATTGCTTATTGACCGGCTGAGAGACGCTGGTTTTGACCACTACGAAATTTCCAATTTTTCGCGCGCGGGTTGTTTTTCCCGGCACAATTCGGCCTATTGGAAGGGTACGCCTTATTTGGGAATTGGTGCGTCGGCTCATTCTTACAACGGTATCAGCCGGCAATGGAACAGGCCGGTACACGGTACGCGATACGCAGTACACGAAGCGGAAATAGAGATTTTGGACGAAAGAGCGGTTTTTAATGATTTTATTATTACGCGCTTGCGGACAATGAAAGGAATTAATTTGAGCGAATTGCAGACGCTTTTCGGCGAAGAGAAAAAAGTGGAGTGTCTGGTGCGGGCACAAAAATATCTCAACAGCCGGCAACTGCAAGTCTCCGGCAATCATTTACGATTGACACGCACCGGTATTTTCGTTTCCGACGGAATTATGCGCGATTTGATTTGCTAAATAGGCATTGTAATAACGTTCATCGCCGGTAACTTCCTCGCCCAGCCATTCGGGTTTTTCAAAGGCTTCATCTTCCGATTCTAATTCCAACTCGGCGATAATCAGGCCCTCATGCTTTCCGTGAAACACATCGACTTCAAACAAATGATCCCCGAAAAGCACATAGTTTCGTTCTTTTTCAATCCGTCCGGTAGCCGTCAATGCTAACATTTTTTGTGCATCTTCGACCGGAATGGGATATTCAAATTCGAGGCGGGAAAAACCGTTGGCGTTCGCCTCACCCTTGACGGTGAGATAAGCCGAGTCGCCTTTAATCCGAATCCGCACCGTTTTTTCCGGCTCAGCCAGCAAATAAGCCTGTACAATTTTCTCCGTTTTGCTCACAAAAGGCAAAAAATCGCCTTTGACTAAAAATTTCCGTTCAATTTCAATCATATTTTACAGCAATTTATCATTCCACAAGTCAGCTTACCATTCCATATCCATTCGCAAATATCGCGCACTTCCGGACAAGATCCACCTTGATTACCCATTTGCGTGGTTAACATTCGTTTCATACGTATTCAAATTTAGATCAATTATGGAACAAAGATAGGGATATAATACAAACGGGCAAATAGAGTAAATAATTCAAATAAATGGATTATCGTTTGCAAACGAATGTAATTATACCATAATATTGCTGTGATGGATATCGGCGCATATTACTACGAAATTGCAGAATTTATCAATCTTATTCAGTCAGGACGTCAGGAATCGACTATCAATTCTCTCGAAAATTCTTTAATTACGATGGAGATTATGGATGAAATACGTCGTCAGACAGGCGTGGTATTGCCGGCGGATAACAAAATTATTGATTAATCAATCCATATCCGTTTTTCAACGTTCGCCTGTGTTTTCTAATTTCTTCCAACGTTTGCAGATTTCCGATTGCAGGCAGGTCGTTACTCTTTGCATTTTCCAAACAATACCAGGCAAATTCAGACGCAATGGCCGCATCCCTTATCGTGGGCAAGCCAGGGTGACGTTCTCCCGACAGGACGGAATCGGCAAATTGTTGGCAGAGAACATCCATATTTTTTCCTCCAAAAGGTTTTTCAATTCTGTGGGTTTGAGTTATACCGTGCAATTCTACGACAGCGGTTTTGAAGTCGTGTGTCATGCGGGCAATTCCTTTCGTACCGATAATGTCAATATAGGAGTTATGCGTTTGATTTTTAGCTAATTGACCATATACATGACCTTGTGTAATATCAAACACAACGCCATTTTCGAATGTTCCGTGACATTGCAGCCACCAGGGATCTTTATAGTCCCACATTCGCATGGCTTGAGCATTTACTGTTTTGAACTCGCTCCCGGCATACCAGCGGGCAATATCTACATAGTGCATTCCACAATCGTGAAAAGAAGGACCTTCGTATTCATGTCCTTCGCCGGGAGCTAAACCCGGAGTAAGATGGCAAATGCGGATGATGGCCAATTCGCCGATTTCTCCGGTAGAAATGAAATTTTTGATGCTTTTATGATACCATGAATTACGCAGATATAAATTGATGGTAGAAAGTAAAGGCGACTTTTCCGTCATAGCCACTATTTCCCATTCATTGGCAACCGTATCGGAGGCCGGTTTTTCGGCAATAATGTGTTTGCCGGAGGCTATCGCTTTTTCAATCTGCTTTTTTCGGGTATCTGCCAAGGCAAATAAGCCAACTACTTGAACTTCAGGATCATCAAAAATAACCTGTTCATCGGCAACAATAACCGACTGAGGTGATAATTCCGCTGCCTTTTTACGTGATTTGAGATTGGTGTCGCAGATATAGACAATATCCCATTGGTTGCTTTTTTGCATTTCCTCCAGATAAAAGCCTCCCATTCTTCCGAAGCCTATCAATCCTATTTTTATTTTATTCATATTTGATATTTTTATATTTGCCATGCAAGATAATTAACTTTAAAATATTCTTATATCTCTAAACCCATCTTTTTTCCCATTTCTTTCAAGAGAATAAGGGATTCTTTCGGGAACATACTGTCATGCGAAAAAGAATAGTTACGTCCCAACAAAGATAAGACGATTAAATTGAATTTTACCCCAACCTTTATACGAAAAAGAATAATTGCGCCCCAATTGTTCGTACTTGGTCTTTCCCAATATATGGATTAGCAAGACTTTATTCTAAACTTTCGTTTTACCTCTTTTATCACAAATCCCTTTTCACTGCCCGTCAATCCCAAAAACCAGAACATAACGGTAATAGATATAGTGCTAATTGCCAATAAACCAATCAGATGCAACCAAGTGGAAGTCTGATTGACGGCGTAAAGTACCGGTGCAATGATTGATACGGAAACGACCAAAAACAAGCGAAGACTGACATGAGTAAGGTATTCCCCGCTCATAAACCGAAGGCTGATGTGCATTTCGACTAAGCGGGCGAGCAATCCGGCTAAGGTCAGGCAGATGGCCAGGATATAAGTGATATACGCAGGAAATCCCCAATGATAAAACAGCACTGTTCCAGCCAACAGCAGCAAGCTTTTTGTTGCCATAATGAGTTGATAGCGTTTGAGTTTGCCCGACGCTTGCGATATGGCCGACAACGGTGCGAAAAAAGTCGATAATAAGACATCGATTAACGCCAACCGAACAAAAATGACCGTCTGCTCAGGGAAAATTTTCAACCACAAAGTCAGAATATATTCCGTTTTCAACAAAAGGGGTAGTGCAATGAGAAAGAGGAAGAAAAAGGACATTTTAGACGATAAATACACCAATTTGTACATATAATTCCTCTCGCCGCGCGAATACGACTGTACGATTTGCGGTTGAACGGCTAACATCAGATTTGCCCCGATGTTTTGGAGAACGATAGAAATTTGTTGCGTAATTCCCCGCGCCGTGTTATAAACCAAACCGAAAAACAGATTGACGGCAATTGTAATTCCCTGTGCGCTAACCGTATCGCTCGAAATGCCCAACAACATCCACCCGGAAAAACGAAACATCTTTTTTGCCAGTTGTTTGTTCCAGATCCAACCTGCCCGGCATTCGTGGAAAACCCGCCGGCCATACAGCGGATAACCCAACCGGACAATGATTGCGGAGAGCAGCAGCAAAATACCGTAAGATTGCAATTTATCAAAAGTTAAATAACTTAATGCACAGGCAATTATAAATTTCAAGATAACGTCCAACAGGGAAAGGAAAGCATAAATATTCAGCCGTTCGCGGGCGACCAAAACGGCCTGATAAGGCGTAATGAGGATATGCAGCACAAAAATCAACAGCGAACAATGATATACCCACAAGGCAGCTGTCAGCCGGCCGGCGGGAATGACCATGTGTTGGCCGACAAACCACAAGCCGACTGTTTCGCCCAAAATCAAGACCGCTAATGCAATGATACAGTGGCCGATACGTGCGGTACTAAATACTTCCGGCAGTTGGCGTTCGTTGCCCGCCCCGATTTCGTAGTTGAGAAAACGTTGTGTGGCTGTCAGCAGGGTACTGTTGAAAAAATCCATCATCATCACCACACCACCAACAGCATTGTAAATCCCGACGTCATCAATTCCCAAAACATTCAGCAGAATGCGAGAAGTGTAAAGGCTGATGAGCATCGAAATGAACAGCCTCACATATAAAATCAACGTATTTTTTGCTATCTGCGTATTTTTTCCCATATTTGCGAGGTAAAAATAATGAAACTTTTTAGAATAATTCCTATTTTTGCAAAACTTCTATCGTAAAAACATATGAATACTATTTTTCTGACATGTAACAAGGGCTACAAGTGGTTTAACAAAGCGAATGAAATTTGGGCGAAAGGCTATGTTTTTTCTCCTGATAATCAGCTTTTTAGAGGTGAAGATCTGTTAAATTATTTTGCCGAAGCGACTACTTTTGCCGAGTTTCAACAGCGAGCCGGACAGGCCAATGGACTGTTTTCGGCCATTGTCCGCAGAGGCCAATCGGTTTGGGCGGCGATTGACGCTTCGCGCACTTTTCCGTTATTTTATTACCACGATAATGAAAAATTTCTGCTGACCGACACGCCCGACGAAATGCAAAAAATCGGCGTTCCGATGGAATTAGACGGCGAAAGCGAAGTCTTGTTGCGTTATTCCGGCTTTATCACCGGGAAAAAAACCTTGTTGAAAAATCTGTTTCAACTGATTGCAGGACAGAGCCTTTGCTTTGAAAATAATACGCTCACTACCGAGTTTCACACCGAATTTCTGACGGACACTTTCTTTACGGAAACGCGCGAGGAATTAAAAATTCGTTTAGAAAAGATATTGGATCATGTCGGCAAGCGAATGATACAAGTTTTGAACGGCCGGCCGGCGGGCATTTCGTTGAGCGGCGGTTTTGATTCCCGCCTAATAGCTTATTTATTGAAGAGAAACAATTATCCGAACGTATTTTGTTATACTTACGGCAAAAATAATAATATTGAGGTAAATAATGCCCGGCGAACGGCAGAAAATCTGGGTTATCCGATTTATTTCATCGATTACGATACGAAAACGCAGCAATCGCTGGCGCACAATCCATTGTTTCGCGAATATGCCTTATATGCGGGACAATATACAATGCGGTTTATCGAGCAGGATTTTTCTGCTTTGCAGGATTTATTACAGGCAAATAAAATTCCCGAAAATTCGGTGTTTATTTCCGGAAATTCGGGCGCAGTGGCGGGACATTTGCTTTCTCCGGTAATGAAAAGCCCTGATTATCCTTTTGTAGAACAGTCGATTTACTCTATTTTCGGATTCGTTTATCCTCGCAGAAAGGACATCCAATTGATAAGGCAAAACATTCAATTTCTGGATGTTCCCCATCCGCGTTTTCCATCGTATTTGGTTTATGAAAATTGGCGTTTTCAGGGAACGACGGCGATGGCTTTCAACAGTTCCAAAATATGGGATTTTTTCGGATTTGAATATCTTTTTCCACTGTGGGATAAGGAGTTATTTGATTTTTTCGTTCAGGTTCCTTTTCAGCATAAATACGATAAAAACCTGTATAAGGAAACGCTTACGGAACTTTTTCAGGAGTATGGTATTTATTTTGAAGACGAAGAATTGTATCCGTCCAACGAATTGGTTAAAAAAGTCGCTTTTCGCACGAAATTGAAGAAGCAATTCCCTTTCCTGAAGCAGTTTATCAATATCTGGAAAAACGATATATTAGGATCAAAAGAGTATGCGGAAGGATTTTTGCAGGATTTAAAAACGGCGAAAGTGCGTATCAAACCGCTGTCTTTCAACGGTATATCTTCTGCATGGTATATCTTACAAGTCAAACAAAAATTGCAAAAAATCCATGAAACAAATCATTGAAATGCTGTTAAGACCGCTTATCCGCTGGGCATATCCTCAATTCAAACGGCGGAAAGGGTATACTTCGTACGCGCGGGTTTTCAAGCGTTATTTTCTCTTGCAAAAAATAATCGGTTTCAACCGGCAGGTTCCTTGGCCGGTGCATTTCACAACGGTTATCTTTTGCTGGGAAAAAATCGAAAAAGGCATTTGCTGCGATCCGGGCGACAACAACGGAATGTATATCAACGCTTCCGGCGGGCTGAAATTGGGCAACAATGTCAATATCGGTGCCAATTCGGCCATCAACACGGTCAATCATTATAAGTATGACCACCGCAAAAAAGGGTTTAAGCAGGGAATTACGATTGGAAATAATGTGTGGATTGGCGCGAATTGCGTCCTCACCGCCGGAATTACCATCGGCGACAACGTTACCATCGGCGCAGGTTGCGTTATCCGGCAAGATATTCCTTCCGGCACGACGGTTGTGCAAAAAAACGACTGCCTGGATTTCCTGCCCAAACGCACGTATGAATGGGATTGCACGCAGGAAGAATGGATGTAAGTTTGTATCGCTCTAAAATTATGCTTATTTTTGCACTCTAAATTCATAATTATTATGCTTACGCTGAAAGTTATTACGGAAAACACCCAAGAGGTGATTGATAAGTTGGCTAAAAAACATTACGATGGCCAATCTATTCTGACAGAAGTGATTGAAACGGATAAAAAACGGAAATCCGTTCAACAGATTTTGGATAATAACTTGGCGGAACTCAATCAGTTGTCCAAATCCATCGGGCAGTTGATGAAAGAAGGACAAAAAGAAGCGGCGGAACAGGCGCGGCAACAGGTCGCTTCGTTGAAAGAAGGTAACAAAACACTGGAAATCGACATGAAAGAAGCGGAAAAACGATTAACGGAACTGCTGTGTCAAATTCCTAATCTGCCGTCCGACCGCGTTCCCGAAGGCAATCATGCAGAGGACAATGTCGTGGAAAAATCCGGCGGCGTGATACCGGCTTTGCCTGATAATGCATTGCCTCATTGGGAGTTAGCAAAAAAATACGATTTGATTGATTTTGAATTGGGCGTGAAAATTGCCGGTGCCGGTTTTCCAGTGTATAAGCAAAAAGGGGCGCAATTGCAACGGGCACTGATTAATTTCTTTTTAGATAATGCCCGCGAAGCCGGTTACATCGAAATTCAACCGCCTTACGTGGTCAATGCCGATTCGGGTTACGGCACAGGACAATTGCCCGATAAAGAAGGCCAGATGTATCACTGCGATTTGGACGATTTGTATTTAATACCGACCGCCGAAGTGCCGGTTACGAACATCTACCGCGATGTGATTTTGGACGAAAAGGATTTGCCGGTGAAAAATGCGGCTTATTCGGCTTGTTTCCGGCGTGAAGCCGGCTCTTACGGCAAAGATGTGCGCGGACTAAACCGCCTGCACCAGTTCGACAAAGTGGAAATCGTACGTATCGACACGCCCGAACATTCATACGAGTCGTTGCAAGAAATGGTCGATTATGTTCAGTCGCTGGTCGAAAAGCTGGAACTGCCCTGGCGCATTCTGCGCTTGTGTGGCGGCGACATGAGCTTTACGTCGGCTTTGACTTTCGATTTTGAAGTGTATTCGGCTGCCCAACAACGTTGGCTCGAAGTCAGCTCGGTTTCTAATTTTGAGAGCTACCAAGCCAACCGCCTGAAATGTCGTTATCGCGGAGAAGACAAGAAAATTCAACTTTGCCACACACTCAACGGTAGTGCCTTGGCTTTGCCCCGCATTGTCGCTGCGTTGTTGGAAAACAATCAAACGCCGGAAGGAATTAAAATTCCCCAAGCATTAATACCTTATACTCGATTTGAGATGATTTAAATGTTATTTTGCACGGCACTTGATTTATTTGCGGAAAAACGTTACCTTTTGACCAAAATTGGGTATCGCCGAAATTTGCATACGATATTTATGACGACCGTATTTTAGTATTGATACTTTCTCTCGAAGGGCATTATAATGATAAATAAATTTTTCACAAATTTCAGAAAATTAATAACATAAAAAGCGAGAGGCTGTTTCAAAGTAGAAACAGCCTCGCACTTTTTAATATTTGTCTTTCAACAACTTATCTCGTTCCGCCTGCCCACCAAACATTTTCTTTATAAACATATTGGCCGTCACCAAATGCTTCTTTTACAGATGAATTGGTCGTTGTATCGGAATTACCGTATCCGCAGCGTAAGGGGAATTTGTCGGTATTGTTGGGGTTAGCCAACGTGACGAAGTTTTCGCCCGAAGCTTTCAAACGACGTACATCGTTATATGCTTCAACCGATTCGCCGGATGCACCGAAGAAAGAAAGATATTTTTGAATCATGGTTTCTTTCAACGGATTAGCGGCAAACAAAGGTTGTACTTCCGTATCAAAATATTCTTCCGCTTCTTCTTCCGTAATTGCATCTGATGTTTCTTCCAAACCACCATAGTAATTAACCGTCGGTGCATTGAATGCAGCAGCGACATTCACTTCCGTATTCGCAATACCGGCAAGCACAGCTTCTTTCAATACCGCTTCCGCTTCAGCCGTATTGCCTTTACGGGCAAGAACTTCCGCTTTGATAAACAACAATTCGTGGTAGCTCAAGAACAAAGTCGGTGCTACTTGAGAATATACGAATATAGACGTATTATAATAATAACGACTTTGTTCAGGCGTTCCGTTAGGAGCCATAAAATAATTTTCAGCATCAGGACTTTCTACTTGTGCCCAATCTGCATCAACGAAAACACGGCGCAGGCGCGGATCATTGCGTTCAATCAATTTATCGGCCAAACTTTCGCTGGCTGCCAAACCGTCGCGACTCCATTGGAAGTCAAACAACGGATTCAAATTGGCGTCGTCATAAATACCTAAAGCGGCTTGTTCTTTAACGGAAGCAAATGATTTGGAAATATAATCCAATATTTTGTTCAATTCCGCTGTTTTGTCCGAAGCCTTTGCCAACAAATGTAAAGAATAGCGTGCTTTTAATCCGTATGCCAATTTCAACCATTTGGCTTTGTCGCCTTTATACAACAGGTCGAAATTGCCGATAGGTTTAAGGTCTGAGAGTTGCAAGTCTGCAATAGCTGCGTCCAGATATGCGTCAATACCTTTATAGATGTATTCCTGCTTATCCATCTTGGGTGTCATATATACCGGACTTCCGTCGGGATTGACAAGAGCTGCCTCACTCCAGGGTGCATCTCCGAACAAATCGGCAATCAATGCCGAGTTATAAGCAGCCAACACTTCTGCAACCCCTCTGGTTACAAAATTTCCTTCGTCACGACCGCCTTCGCTGCATTGGTCAATGGCGATACGAGCATTTCGTAACTCTGAGTAAAGACTTTCCCACGTATTGTTGAAAGTAGAAGACGACGAAGGTTCGCCCTCACGTGTTTCAGCACGCCAAAGTTGGTTGTCGATTCCTACTTCATGCTCCACATAAGTGGAAAGGTAAGTATTGAAATCACCCCCGATGTTATGAAATGCCGTAGAAGTAATTACTTCTGCAAGAATGTATTTAGCTTCCACACCTTTCGCATGGTCACCGTCCTCATTTACTTTATTCAAAGCCTCATCAGAACAGGAAAACAGGAAAGCAGACACCAAAAATACACCCACTATTTTCTTTGTTATATCAAATAATGTTTTCATATTTCTTTTGTTTTAAAATTTAACAGTAAGACCTAAACCATAACTGGAAGTTCCCGGTAGAGAAAACCGTTCAAAACCTCCTGCCATATTCGTATTTCCTTGAGAAGCTTCCGGGTCAAATCCTTTAATCGTTTGCCAAAGGATAAGATTACGTGCAAATGCGTTCAAGGTAACATTTAGATTTTTCTTGTCCCATACTGGGTAGCTTAACGATATTTCCCTTACTTTGATAAAAGAATTTTCTTTTATCATCGCTGCGGTAATATTGTTCAGCCTGTTGAAATAAGCATAAGCATTCGTTCCTTCAATCTCAATATCATTGGATGTTCCGTCTGCTTTTACAGCCGGTTTTTCAAACAAGAATTTTTCTTTATTCCGAAAATCAGCCGATCGTTGGGATACACCGTAATAATCCAGTAGATTATCGGTTGCCGCATACATATAACCGCCTTGTTTCCAATCCAAAACTGCGGACAAACGTAATTTATATACGGTCAAAGAGGTGTTGAATCCTAAACGGAAATCAGGCTCTACTGTTCCTAAAACTGTTTCTTCGCCTGCTTGCGGAAGACCGTTTTTATCTACAATAATTTGTCCGTCATCATTTCTCAAATAATCTGTACCGTAAATAACCGGGAATTTGTAACCGATACCGGCTCTGATTTGCGGTTCAACAAATCCGCCGAGGAAGATACTTTCAACGCCCGGAGCTAATTCATCCACAAAGTTTTCAATTTTCGTGAAATTAAAAGCGAAATCCCACTTAATATTCTTTTTATTGATAGGATTGAATCCAAGTGTAATTTCATGTGCATTGGTGTGAATCGATCCGCCGTTAGTAAGCAAATCGCTTGTTCCGGTAGAGCCGGCTAAAGGAACGCTAAAAATTTGATTGATTATCTTCTGATGAGAATAAGTATAATTTAATGATACCAATCCGTTCAGGAAGGTAAGGTCTGTTCCGAGTTCATACGATTTTGTATTCTGAGGTTTTAAATTCGGGTCATAAACAACACCATACAAAGTATAAGCTGTAATTCCATTAATCGGATACATGATAGGAGTTCCGGAAGAGAAACCACCACTGTAAGCAGGTGTAGTGTAGTAACTATCCAAGTAATCGCCTGCTTGACCGACCTCAGCATAAGAAGCACGTAACTTGCCAAAAGTAAGCACATCATTCTTCAAAGCGTCCAATTCGGTGAAAATCCAACTCAAAGATACGGAAGGATAAGTGAATGAACGGCTACCCGGAGGCATGAACGATACGAGGTCGTTACGTACGGTAGCATTCAAATACAACTGATTGGCATAAGCCAGCGACAAGTTGCCGAAATTACCGAAAGTCCTTTTGTTCCTGCTTGTCTCTCCACCATTGTAGTTTGCCCCGTTGTTTAAGTTATTCCAACCGGAAAAATTATATCCGTTAGTGAAAGAATCTAAATATCGTCTTTGGAAGCCAATAATTTCATTCCCATACAAAAGGTCTAAAACCAAATCATCAGTCAAATATTTGTTCCATGATGCCGTAAACAAAGAGTTTAATTCGTTTTTAGTAATGATATAACGATCTAATTCTCCTTTTCCTTGAGCGTGACCAAATCCCCATAAATCGGTATAGTCGGTCGAATAGGAATCAATACCCAACTGATATTTGATGTTTAATTTGCTTTTGTCGGCCAATGTCGTAGAATAATTAGTGTATGCACTGCCGAAAAAGCGTTGCGTTTTTTCTCCGAATTTATTGTTATCAATATACCAATAGGCCGGGTCGAAATTGAGTGCGCGGTAGGAGTTCGGCGTATAGGGGTCGCCTTCGATATGCGCGGGAATACCGGCTAAATCGAAACTTGCGGGTGCACCGTAGATAGTGGCAATAATACCGTCATTTGCACCGGTCGCTTTCGTAAGTGAAGTTGATACAAAATTACCGATAAAACCAACGTCCCAATGCTTATCTAATTTCAAATCCGTAGCAAATTTGGCATTGTAGCGAT
The DNA here is from genome assembly GCA_025996895.1 of Bacteroidia bacterium. GTDB lineage: Bacteria > Bacteroidota > Bacteroidia > Bacteroidales > Azobacteroidaceae > Azobacteroides. The sequence continues at coordinate 18,600 of BNTW01000052.1, forward strand.
CCATACCGGTTGTTGGAATAATACCATCTTGATTGGTACTACCCAACGACAACGAAAAGTTACCGCCGTCGAAAGATTTGGCCACATTAACCGAATTACTCCACGTAACGCCTGTATTGAAAAATTCTTTAGCATTGTCGTAGGCTTGTGGTTTAGCCCAAGGATCTAATCCTGCTAAACTCCGTTGCCTAACCCAATAATAGCCTTCTTTTTTGCCGTCAGCTTTTGTATAAGCATTGTCGGTATTTCCTCCATAAACAGGGTCATTAGGAAGTTCGGAAATCTTGGGGCCCCAAGCCGTTGAAGCAGTCGGACTAAATTTTCCACCTGAGCCTTGTGCATATTCCTTTTGAAATTCGGGAATGGTAGAAATTACGTCGAAAGATAGGTTTGAATTAACGGTAACCGCTGTTTTCCCTCCGGATACTCCTTTACCATTCTTGGTAGTAATTACCACAACACCGTTAGAAGCACGCATACCATACAAAGCTGATGCTGCCTGACCTTTCAAAATATTGATACTTTCAATATCGTTCGGGTCAATATCCAATGCACGATTGGAAAAATCGGAATAAGTTACCGAATTGCCTGTAGAAACATCATAAGTAGATGAAATCGGCAAGCCATCGACTACATACAACGGTGTGTTGTCGCCGGTAAAAGAACGTGATCCACGAATAGTTAGGCGAACGGATGCCCCCGGCATACCCGACGAAGGAACAATATCCACACCCGAAACTTTTCCTTGTAAAGCACTTGCAAGGTTTGTACTTGCTGCTTGAGAAAGAAGATCAGATTTTACTTCCTGAACTGCATATCCCAACGCTTTCTTTTCGCGGGTGATACCCAAGGCCGTTACTACCACTTCACCCAATGTTTTCGCATCCGGCGTCAATGCTACCGATACGCCTGTCCCTGCCGAAACTTCCGCTTCAGCATATCCAATGTATTTTACTACCAAAGTGTTCGCGGAAGCCGGTACGGAAAATGAAAATTTCCCATCCAGATCCGTTACTGTCCCTGCAGTTGTCCCTTT
>BNTW01000053.1 GCA_025996895.1 Bacteroidia bacterium
CCTTAAACACGCTATCAAAAGCGATTATTCAATTTACGAAATAATGCAGATTTTGAGCGTATCGGCTTTCGACAAAACGCCAATCAGAGAACTGCTTACCGATTTTCAAATCAATCAAAATGTCAAAAAACTACAATATAATTTGTTTAGTAATTGTTAAAAGTTAACGCAAAACTACTAGTTTTACAACATAAATCACATTATTTTTAAGAATTATTCGCATCACAAAATTGTTACGGAAAGAGAATAGAGCAAAGAGTGTGCCAAACAAAAAATTACTTATTTTTTAATTTTGCACTATTTTTATCACTGAGTTTATTCCTTTGAATTTCAAAATATAAACTCCTTTGTTCCATTGTGCGGTCGGCAGGATATAAGTACCTGTTTTATCCAGCGGATACTCGGCGATTTGCCGTCCGGCAGTCGTATAAATCAAAACCGCAGTCGCTTCGGAAGGATAAATCAATATTCTTTGGTCGCCGAGATATTGGACGGACACTTGTTCTTGCTGCGACACGGATGCAATACCGTTATTTCTGGGGAAAGTGCCGTTCAAATCAATTAAGAAAGAACCTTTATATGGCTCTTTGACTGCATCTTCGTATATTTCCGACAGGGGAATTCTATCTTGTTCAAAAACAGCATAGGCATAGTTTTTGAGGGAATTTTGCATTTGCAAGCAGACGGCAGTCGATTTATATCCGGTAAATTCCACGAAAAAAGCGGTGTTTGGAGTGATGGAAGAAGAAAAAGAAAACGGAACGGTATAGAACGTTACCGTATCCTGCACGCCTGCCTTAATAATGTCAACTTCCTTTGTCGTCGCCGTAGCAATCAATTTTCCTGCGTGATTGTTGGCTTCTTCGTAAATATTGACCGTTACGGTTTTATTGTCGTTCAGCTTCAAATCAATACAGTGCACATAAATTTTATCGAAACTCATCGTGCCGTTCGGCTTTTCAAACACATTTCCAATTCCTTTGTATTTTCCGATACTCAATTTTTCGCCGATGTAATCGAATTCTTCGTTGTCTTTCATATCCGATTGAAACGACCAGCCTTTGCTCAAATCATAATTACCCAGCCCAAAGGTTTTATATCGGGGCTGGCCCAAAACGGTGCTGACTTGCCACGTGTTGTCGCCGCCCAACTTCATCACATTTTTTCCGCCGGCAATGCCTAACTGGTAATTTGTTCCACCGGCGGACAATAACGGCATATTGTATAAGCCGGCCGGGAGCGTTACGATAGGATTGGCCTCATTTACAGTCTGTTGTGGGTAATTATCGCCTTTGAACGTCCAACTGATACTCTGTGTACCGGAAGCAATACTTGTCCATTTGGTGGCCGTACTGCCGCTGCCCATAATCACCATGCCGTTTAATGAATTATAATCGGTAGCCATGCCGGAAAACAAATATCCTTCGGGAATCATGTAAGTGGCCGTTGTGGCTGTTGGAGAAGCTACTTTTTGTGGCACGGGTGTTTTACCTTCCACTACTGTATTGGTCAATTGCATATCGTTTACAAATCCTTGAAAAGGTACTTCGCTTATTTGTGCGTTCATTATGCCGTAAGTGCCTAATAATAAGCATATTAATAATCCTTTTTTCATTTTTCGTCTGTTTTTATAATTTTTCTTTTCAATTTGCAGTGTCTTTTACCTAAATAAATAGGACACTGCAAATATAAGGCCAAAGTTTTAATTCTACAAACGGTAGCTAATTCCGCCCATCAGCCAGAAGCCCGGTTGCGGAATATTGCCCAAATCGTAATAAGAAACATTGAATAAATTGTTTGCTTTGAGATAGACATTGAAAGCGTCGATTTTGTAATTGAGTTTCACGTCTAACAGGGAAAAAGCGGGATAAGGTGTTTCTTCGGCAACCTTCAAATCTATGTATTTTGTATAAGTGCCTTCGCGTTTCTGCCAGCGAAATTGCCAACCGGCCGTCAATCCTTTGTAAACCGGGTGCGAAAAACCGGCCGTGAACTTGTGGTGCAAATAATCCAAGACATAGTTGGAAATCCATTCGCCGGCGTCTTTGTCCTGCGTGAGAAATACGTAACCTATGGTAAACATGCGAAAAGCCAGATTCACCTCAAAGCCTTTTTTATCTAAATTCGTGAGATTGCGCGACTGCCATTTTTCTTCGGGATTTTTCTTTACCCAGTCAATCAGGTTGGTACCTTTCATATAATAAGCGTTGAATGAAGCCGTTACAAACGGATGAGTGTATTTCGCGCCCACTTCAAAAGCTTCCGATTTTTCGGGCTGCACGTCCGAATTTCCTTGATGGGTCGCCCCTTTGTAATACAAATCGGTGAAAGTCGGCGTGCGGATTGCCTTGTTCCAGGAAGCAAAAATTTTGAAATTATCCGTCAGCCAATATGCCGCATTGACGGTCGGGAAAACGCCCGAAGCGTCTTTGAAAGCGGTGTTATAATTGTATAATAAACCAACGCCGAATGTAAAACGGTCTTGCAGGTAAGTGTGTTCTACAAAATACGAAATGTTGGTGCGGTTGTCCGTCAATTTATAATGTTCCCTGTTAAAAAGGCTGTCGCGCCCCAAATTACTGCTGAGAATGCCCTCGTTGCGGATTTCCCCGCCTAAATTGGTAATGCCTGCCTGCCATTTATATTGCGTGTTGAGGCTGAAGCCGAAAACACCGGATTGATGAAAATTTTCGCCATAATTACTGTAACGCATGACGTCATTTACCAACATACTATCGCGTATCAACTGATAATGGTCGTAATGCCTGTTCCAATAGAGTTGCGGAATCAGTTTAAGTTTTGTTCCCGTTTCGCTTTTCAATGAGCCGAAAACGGAACGAGTATCATCGAACTGATTGGGATAAGCCGCCGAATAAAAAGTGTTTGCCCCGTAGGTTTTGTCGTTTATTCCGAATTGGAAATCCAAGCGAGCGGTTTCCGTTCGGAAATGGCTTTGCCACAAGGCATTGAAAATTTTATAATCACTGTTATCAATATAGCCATCGGAAGAATTGTAACTTGCCGAAAGACTGTGATTTGCCGATTGTGTCTGGAGCGAAGCCCGCGCTTCCCCGCCGAAGGTACTGTGCATTCCGCCGTCGGCTTGCAGATAAATGCCGGTCGGAGAATCTTTTTTTGTTACGATGTTAATTCCGCCCGAAAATGCGCCCGCGCCGTAAAGCAGCGAAGTCGGTCCCTGAATGATTTCGATACGATCAATGTCGGAAAGATTAACCGGAAGGTCTAACGAATAATGTGCAGTTTGTGGGTTGGAGAGATTAGCCCCGTTGAGAAGAATGGCCGTTTGTTCGAAAGTGCCGCCGCGCACCGAGATGCCTGCTAAAACGCCGTTTGCGCCCCGTTGGCGGACATCCAGACCAACGATGTTTTTCAATAAATCCTGAACGCTTTGAACAGGCTGTCGCTCAATCTCGGCGCGCGTGATGACCGTAACAATTTTCGCCGTCTGATTGAACGTTAATTCCGCTTTGGACGACGTCACCAGCAGTTCGTCCAATTCCCGCTCTTGACCGGCAATCGTGTCGGGCGAAGAAATCGTCCGGTTTTGTGCCGAAGTCTGCGTCGCATGGGCGAACGTTAAAACACAACCGGCCACGACACCGATATTTACTACCTTGTGCATACTGTTGAAAGCGGAATACGCTTTCCGGACGAACTTCTTAAATCGATAAGTTCTCCCGACAAAAAATTGTTTTTGTTTCATAAAAAATAAAAATTAGGGATTAATTGTCTAATTTGAACGATTTTCGTCCAATCAGATTTCCGTCTGCAAAAATATCCACGCGATAGGTTCCGGGCAAAAGAAATTCTTCGATTTTCCAGTAAATGCTCATTGGTGTTTCCTCGCCGGTGTATTCAATTGTGCGTTTTTCCGAATAGTTGATAGACTTGTTTTCGTAAGTAAAAACATTGCGCGGATTTTTCACCAAAACATCGTCGTCGGGCTTCTGGATACGGATATACACTGTTTTTTCACCCGGATCGGCAGTGATGTTTTTGTTAATCGTAAAGCGGATTTCCAGCTGGCTCATCTTTTTGATTTTGTCCGTCGGCTTGTTTTTGTCGGTAATTCCGGTTACACTGACGTTGCTCGCGTCCAATTTTGCTGCAATCTGTACGGTTTCGACCAACTGTTCTTTTTCCTGTTTCAGTTGCGAAACGGTTTGCGTGGCGGCTTCATAGCGTGCCGTAACTTGCTTGTTTTCCTGTTCGAGGTGTTTGTTTAAGCGGTCTAACGAGTCAATTTGCATCACATATCCGCGCATAATCGTCCGTAAGGTTTCCAATTCCTTTTTTAGCTCGTTGATCCGTTTAGCGTCAGTCGCTTTCACGGTGCGTAATTCTTCCTGCAGCCGTTGCACTTTCAACTGTTCGGTTTCGAGTTGAGCAATCAGAGAATCGTTGTTAATCTGAAGTTTGTAGCCTTCGTATTGAATAGAAAGGTCGTTGTATTCGTCCTCCAGTTCTTCCTTATTCAGCTCGGATTGCTCAATCAACTCTTTGTATTGTCCGCGTTGATAAAAAATATAATACACCGCACCGGCAATGACCAGCACCAGCGCGGCAATCAAAATCCAAATCGTTCGTTTATTTTGCATCGTTCGACACTAAAAACGCTGCAAAGATAAAAAAAATATGTAACTTTACCCGATTATTTTAAGATATGAGTACGTTTCGATTTAGAAATTACGGCGAACAGGACGCGATGAGCGATTTAATCAGCGAGCATTATCCCGCGCTTTTCGTGTTGAGCCGTTTCCAGATTGCGCTGGGTTTCGGTGATAAAAGCATTAGCGAGGTATGTCGAGAAAACAACATCGACACGCCGACTTTTTTGGCAATTATCAACCTGATGGTCAAACATCAACCGGTCATTTTGCCGGCAGAAACCACGATTTCATTGAGTTCGTTAATGGATTATTTACATCGTTCGCACGATTATTTTCTGCTTTACCGCTTGCCGGAAATCCGCAAAAAATTGGTGAATGTGCTGAACGAAAATCAGGAAGATTTGAACAAAGCGGTGTTAGGTTATTTTGACAAATTTGCGACCGAAGTGAAGAAACACATGCTTTCGGAAAATAACAAGGTCTTTCCTTATGTTAAAGCGTTGTTACAGAAGGAAAATTGCGAAAAATATGTTTTCGGTTTTAAGAAACAGCACGAGCGAATTGAAACTTCGCTGACCGAATTTAAAAATATCCTTATCAAATATTATCCGGCTCAAAATACGAACGAAATAAATAGCGTTTTGTTCGATATTTTCAGTTGCGAACGCGATTTAGCTTCTCACAACGCGGTCGAAGATTATTTATTCCTTCCGGCCATCGAGGCTTTGGAAAAACAATCTGCCTCATGAGCTATCCCGTCAAAATGGTGCTGGTTGAGCCTTCGGTGATTATCCGAAGCGGTTTGTTGTCGGTCTTGCGCCAATTAAACACGTTTCAAATGGACGTTTTGGAAGTTTCCGAAGTGAAACAATTAAAAACGTCATTGCATTGGAAAAAGCCGGACGTACTGATTATCAATCCGGCGGCACTGATGGTGTTTTCGTTGCAGCAAATAAAAAAAGAAATCGGTAATCCGCAGTTGAAATGTGTTGCGTTGCAAAGTTCGTTGGTCGACGCCAATGGCTTGAAAGCGTACGATGAGGTGATTTCGCTTTACGATACGACCGAGCAAATCAATGAAAAACTGTGCCGGCTGATTATCGATCCGGAAGAGGAAAAACACCAGGAAACGCTGACGTTACGCGAGAAAGAGATTATTGTGTGTGTGATTAAGGGCATGACGAACAAAGAAATTGCCGACAAACTGCACCTTTCATCCCACACGGTGGTCAGCCATCGCCGGAACATTGCCAATAAATTGAAAATTCACAGCACCGCCGGCTTGACGATTTATGCGATAGTGAATAAGTTAGTAGTCATATAAAAAGAATAAATTATGTATAATGCAGACGAACAATTTGAAAAATTAGGATTGACTTTGCCGCCGGCACCGCAAGCATTGGGTTTGTATAAAACCTGTTTAATTCAGGAAAATTGCCTGTATTTGTCGGGACATTTGCCGATACAAGCCGATGGAAAACCGATTATCGGGCGTGTCGGAAGCGATTTGAACAAGGATGAAGCTAAATTAGCTGCCCGCCAAGCCGGCTTGACAATCTTGGCCAGCGTCAAGGCTCAGTTGGGAAGCCTGAACAAAGTGAAGCGAGTGATTAAACTGTTCGGCATGGTGAATTGTACACCGGATTTCGACCAACACCCCTACGTCATCAATGGTTGCAGTGAATTATTTGCCTCTGTTTGGGGCAGCGACAACGGTGTAGGAACGCGCAGTGCTGTTGGTTTCGGCTCACTGCCGTCCAATATTCCGGTAGAAATCGAAGTCCTATTTGAAATATAAACCGTTATGCTGGTTACTAAGAAAAAAAGCCGCACTGTGGAAATGATAAAACTCCGTATGACAGGATTTGAGTGCTTTACCGCGTTTGTAATCCGCTGTGCTGAGCATAGCCCGAAGGCTGCGGCCCGCCATTCCCGGTAAGAGCTTGTCTCGGAATAATCTTTAAATTTGATGAGTTTTCCAATCGACAATGCGGCTATTCCGTAATTCTTTTACAAATGTACGCTTTTGAAACGAGAACTCCAAGTATTTTTCTTGCGAAAATACATATTATTAAGAAAAACGGTGAAATAAAATATTAATGACTTTGAATAGCATTAATTATGAAAACGACAACGGAATTTCTTTACGGTAAGCGGTAGCCGTGAATAACGCAATTAATTCATCTTTTTCGTTAGTTACGATTACCTCAAAAGTCGCTAATTTCTTGTGCAGATGGACGACTTTTGCTTCGGCAAACAGTGTCCCGCTTCCCACTCCTTTGAAATAGCGGATACTCGTTTCAATCGACATCGCCAGATTTCCGTAGGCATTGACGGCTGCGGCGAAAGCTAAATCGGCCAGCGTGAAAATGGCTCCACCCTGCACTACGTTGCCCGCGTTGAGGTGCATCTCTTGGATATCCATTTTCGCTTTGGCTCTGCCTGCCTCGACTTCCAACAATTCCACGCCCGAAAATACGGCGTAGCGGTCGTCCTTGAAAAAATCTTGAATTGTCATGCTATTTGTTTAATTTCCATTCAAAACCGTCTTTTGTGTCTTTGATTTCAAATCCCAAGGCGGTCAATTCGTTGCGTATTTTGTCGGAAGTTGCCCAATCTTTGTTTTGCTTGGCTTGCATGCGCATTTGCAACAACATATCTATGGCTTTGGAAAATGCTTCATAAGACGCATTTCCGGCTGTTGCTTCGTCTTTTATACCCAGCAAATCGAAAAAGAACAGTTGAAAAAAATCCTTTAATTCTCGGATATTTTCAGCAGTTAATTGAGTTTGTCCGGCCAACGTAGAATTGATAATCCGGGCTGCCTCAAAAAGATACGAAATAACGACAGGCGTATTCAAATCGTCGTTCATCGCCTCGTAGCTTTTTTGCACTAAAAACTGAATGTCATTGCGGGCTTGACCCGCAATCTCTTGCGATTGTGCGGGAGATTCCGCGTCAGGCGCGGAATGACAGGGAAGGCGGTCGATGTTTTTGTAGGCATCAAGCAGACGTTCCAATCCTTTTTCGGATGCTTGCAGGGCTTCATTGCTGAAATCGACCGTACTGCGGTAATGCGCTTGCAAAATGAAAAAACGAATGGCCATCGGGCTGTAAGCCTGTGTCAAAAGTTCGTGGCTTCCTTCAAAAAACTGCGCGAGATTGATGAAATTCCCCAGCGACTTGCCCATTTTCTGCCCATTGACGGTAATCATATTGTTGTGCATCCAATAGCGCACGGCTTCGTGTCCCAAAGACGCCACACTTTGAGCAATTTCACACTCATGATGGGGAAAAATCAAGTCCATGCCACCGCCGTGAATGTCGAAAATTTCACCCAGGTATTTCTTGCTCATAGCCGTACATTCCAAATGCCAACCCGGAAAACCATCACTCCAGGGACTCGGCCAACGCATGATGTGTTCCGGCGAGGCCTTTTTCCACAACGCAAAATCGACCGGATTGTGTTTTTCTTCCTGGCCGTCCAATTCCCGGGTTGTGTTGAGCATATCTTCCACATTTCGCCCCGAAAGCACGCCATAGTTGTATTCCTGATTGTATTTTTCCACATCGAAATAAACCGAGCCTTGACTTTCATAGGCGTAGCCTTTTTCCAGAATCGATTTGACGAGTTGTATTTGTTCAATAATATGCCCACTTGCGTGCGGCTCGATACTTGGTGGCAACACATTCAACATTTCCATCGCTTTGTGGTAGTGGTTCAGGTAGAATTGCACCACTTCCATCGGCTCCAAATCTTCCAATTTGGCTTTTTTCGCAATTTTATCCTCGCCCGTATCGGCGTCATTGACCAAATGCCCGACATCGGTGATGTTCCGCACATATCGCACTTTATATCCCAAATGCGATAAATAGCGGAATAAGACATCGAACGTAATCGCCGGCCGCGCATGACCTAAATGCGGGTCGCCATAAACGGTTGGGCCGCAAACATACAATCCCACACGTCCTGCGTGCAGGGGTTGAAACACTTCTTTTTTTCGTGCTAATGTATTATAAATCGACAGTTGATTTTCCATCTTTTTGCCTTTTTTCGATTGAAAAGACAAAAGTAGTGATTTTCGCGCGAATTACAAATATCCAACTTTTCCGGAGAATAGTTATCTTTAATTATTAGTAATTCAATCCAAACGCCCACAGCGGCAAAATGTTTTGATAACCGTATTCAATATCGTCTTTTACGACAAAAGCGTTTTTAAGACCTGCAATTTGTGCTTGATTTTTAGATTTTCCACCGACTTCAAAAGTATAGTCATCAATCATGAAATCGGCCTTGTCGGCTGCTGTAACCTTATTATTTACAAAAGTTTGACAAGCAAAAAAAGTTTCACGCACGTTGCCAATATTGCTGTTTTCGGCCGCCAAAGCGTGAATAAGATTCGGATTGCCGAGGTAGATTTTTTCTGTTTTTTCCAACGCTTTCATACCCGTCGCAGCACTTTGCAACTGAATTAGTAAACTTGCTTTCTCCATTAAAATCAAGTATTCTTTCACTTGATTACGGTGCGTTTCTATCATTTTTGCCAAATCGTTGAAATTCGGTTTGAAAGGCACCGATTGGGCAACCACAAAAAGCAGTTGTTTCAACTTGCGGCTTGTTGCCATATTCATATTGGCAAACAGTGGAATATCGTTTTCAATGGTCTGATTTACAACGCTGTTTAAGCGAATGTCAAAGCCTTCTTCGTTATAAAACGGATAATAACCTTTTCGTAAATATTCGCGGAAAACAGGAAGTGGGTGTTCCACAGGCAAATCGACTTTGTTTGCTAAAATTTCGTCTAAAGAATACGTCCTAATCTGCTTATTTTCAGATATATTCAGATATTCGCGGAACGACAACCCCGCCAAGTGATACTGCAAGGCGCGACGGCTCAAATCGTCAGATCCTTTGTAAATATCCAAAATTGAAGATCCTGTAAAAACTACCTGTAAATCAGGAAAATAGTCGTACATCATTTTCAATTCCTTTGACCATTGCGGGTATTTGTGTATTTCGTCAATGTACAAGTGTTTTCCTCCGTTTTTGTGGAAAGTATCTGCAAAATCGAATAACGAATTTTCCGAAAAATAGGTATCATCGGCATTGATATACAGCGTTTTATCAACATCGAGAAACATCTTGATATGTTGCAGCAACATTGTGGTTTTACCTACACCGCGCGCCCCTACAATGCCAACCATTCGGGCATTCCAAGCAATTTTTTCGTGCAAATAACGCAAGAATCGCGTATCTGTCTGCGACAACAAAAACCGGTATAAAGCAATAATTTTTTCCATAATATCAAAATATGCTGATTTAAAAGTGCAAATTTATGAAAATATGCTGAAACAAAAAAGCGTTTTTGTGGAAATTTGCACTTTATTTCAGGCATCTGTGTATGTTTCTCAGTCGACAATCATGCCGCTTCCCAGACACAGCCGGCAGGAGGGGTCGTAGATCACGCCGAATTGTCCGGCAGCGATGCCCTGTATCTTGTCGTCGGATTCGATGCGGTAGATGTCGCCGATACGTTTGAGCCGGCCAAACGTAAATTCGGGCGTGTGGCGGATTTTAAACGCGATTTCTTTTTCACCGGTAAATTCGCCCCAGATGTCTTGGGTGATAAAATGAAAGCCTTGCAGATTAACGGTTTTGCCGTATTGTGTTTCGGGATCGTAGCCGTTGGAAACATAAATGATGTTCTGCTCGATGTCTTTTTTAATCACAAACCAGGGGCCGCCGCTCAAATACAGCCCTTTCCGTTGACCGATGGTGTGAAACCAGTAGCCTTTGTGCTGTCCCAAGACTTTACCTGTTTCCCATTCGACGATTTTGCCCGGCTTTTCGTCCAGATACCGGCGAATAAAATCGTTGTAATTGATTTTGCCCAAAAAGCAAATGCCCTGACTGTCTTTGCGCAACGCGCTCGGCAGATTCTGCTCGGCAGCAATCGCACGCACTTCGCTCTTTTGCAAATGCCCGATAGGAAACAGTAGCTTGGAAATTTGCAAGTAATCAACCTGACCGAGAAAATAGGTCTGATCTTTGACTTTATCGGCAGCCGTCGAAAGATAAATTTTACTATCAACCTCAGTAGTCGTGGCATAATGTCCTGTGGCGATTTTGTCAAATTCGTGTCCCCATTTTTGCTCGAATGTGCCGAATTTAATCAACTTGTTGCACATCATATCCGGGTTAGGCGTCAATCCTCGACGGACAGCGTCAATCGTATAACTCACCACATTTTCCCAATATTCCTCATGAAGCGAAACGATTTCGAGCGGACAACCGTATTTTTTGGCAATGAAAGTCGTGATTTCGATGTCTTCTTCCGCCGGACAATCGATATAACCGTCCTTATCTTCCATTCCGATACGGATATAAAAAATTGTCGGCGTATAACCCGCTTCCTTCAACTCATGGACAACCACCGAGCTATCCACACCTCCTGATACCAATGCTGCAATTTTCATTCAACCCATGCTCACTTCCACCGTATTTGTGGAATTTTCCGGTTGCAAAGGTACAATATTTCCTTTTATTTCTTTTCCGTTTAACAAAATGCTTTTCACGCCTTTTTCAACGCCGCTGTTTTTGATTTCGATGTTGTATGTCGCACCTCTGAATTTGCGCGTTACGCAATAATTTTTCCAATTCTTTGGGATACAAGGATTAATTTCCAATCCGTTGTAAGCCGGCTTGATACCCAAAATAAACTGCGTAATCGCATAATAATTCCACGCCGCCGTACCGGTGAGCCACGAGTTTTTGGCTTCGCCCGGCTTGAAAGCGTCTTTTCCGGCAATCATTTGCGAATAGACATACGGCTCGACTTTGTGCAAATCCGAAATTTCTTCGGTGTAGGACGGACAGATTTTTCGGAAGTAATTCCATGCGTAACCGCCTCTGCCTAAAATGGTTTCGGCAATAATAATCCATGGATTGTTGTGGCAGAAAATGCCCGCATTTTCCTTATAACCGGCCGGATACGAAGAAATTTCGCCGTATTCCACGATATATTCGGTAAAAGCCGGATTGTTCAGCACAATGCCGTTGGGTGTATCCAAATATTTTTTGACGGAATCGAGCGATTTTTGCATCCTGCCTTCGTCCAAACCAGCTTCCGCCATGGCGCACCACCCCTGCGATTCGATAAAAATCTTACCTTCCTTATTTTCCTTACTACCCACTTTGTGGCCGTAATAATCGTAGGCACGAAGATACCAGTCGCCGTCCCAGCCGTGTTTCCGGACGGCTTCAATCATGGCATCGATGTATTTTTGAGCGCGAGCCGCTTCTGTTTCGTTCCTGATTTGCCGGCAAAGTTCGACATATTCGCGTCCACAAACGATAAACAAGCCCGCAATCATGAGTGATTCGGCTTTCGAGTTTTCGGTTTTATTCTCGGTTGTTTGAAACGACTCGTCGGGATTCCACGAGAAACAATTTAAATTCAGGCAGTCGTTCCAGTCCGCGCGGCCAATCAGAGGCAACAGATGTGGCCCCAGATTATGAATGACATGGTCGAACGAAACGGTCAAATGATGGAACAACGATTTTTCCGAGCCGGCTTGATTGTCGAATGGAACGCCTTCGTCGAGAATGGAAAAGTCACCGGTTTCTTTCAAGTAGGCGACTGTTCCGAAAATCAGCCACATCGGGTCGTCATTGAAACCGCCGCCAATGTCGTTGTTGCCGCGTTTCGTGAGCGGTTGATATTGGTGATAGCAACCGCCGTCAGGAAATTGCGTCGAAGCGATGTCGATAATCCGCTGACGGGCGCGCGCCGGAATTTGATGGACAAAACCGACCAAATCCTGATTGCTGTCGCGGAAGCCCATGCCCCGTCCGATACCGGACTCGAAAAACGAAGCCGAACGCGAAAAATTGAAGGTAATCATACATTGATATTGATTCCAGATATTCACCATTCGGTCTAATTTTTCCTCGTTGCTCGTTAATACATAACGGTTTAACAAATCGTCCCAATAGGCGCGCAATTCGGCAAAAGCGGTATTCACTTTTTCCGGCGTATCAAATTTCGCGATGGTTTCCTTCGCCTGTTTTTTATTGATAATTCCATGGGATTCAAATTTGTCCGCACGATTTTCGTATTCCACATAACCCAATAAAAACACTAATTCGCGCGTTTCGCCCGGTTTTAGTTCGATTTCGAGGTAGTGCGAAGCAACCGGCGACCAGCCATGCGCGACTGAATTGCTTGGTTTTCCGGCAATTACGTTTTGCGGGTCGCGAAATTCGTTATACAAACCGATAAACGTTTCGCGGTCGGTGTCAAATCCTTGAATGGGCGCATTGATGCTGTAATACGCATAATGGTTGCGCCGTTCCTTGTATTCGGTTTTGTGGTAAATCACCGAATCTTCGATTTCCACCTCGCCGGTCGAGAAATTGCGTTGAAAATTTTCCATATCGGTCGCCGCATTCCACAAGCACCATTCGGCAAAAGAGAACAATTTAAAACGCTTTGTTTCAGTCGTTTTATTCGTTAATTTTACTTTTTGCACTTCCGCCCAAGTTTTCAATGGAACGAAAAACAAAACTTCGGCTTCGATACCGTTTTTTTCGCCGGTGATGATGGTATAATTCATGCCGTGGCGACATTCGTAATTGTCTAACGGTGTTTTACAGGGCTTCCAACCTGGCGACCAAACCGTGCCGTTGTCGTTGATGTAGAAATAGCGTCCGCCGTTGTCCATCGGCACATTGTTGTAGCGGTAGCGCGTGATACGGCGAAATTTCGCATCTTTAAAAAAGGAATACCCACCGGCGGTATTGGAAATGAGCGAGAAAAAATCCTCGTTTCCCAAATAATTAATCCACGGCCACGGTGTTTGCGGATTTGTAATCACATATTCTCGCCGTTCATCGTCAAAATATCCGAATTTCATAAAATACTGCTTTTAAGTGTTGTTTAATTTGAAGCGTAAAAATAGTCAAATATCGCCACATTTGTCTTACAGGACTCAATTTTATATATAAATTGTTTCTTAATTATGTTAAAAAGGGCAATTGCACAATAAGCAAGTGGTTAAATTCGTAGGATTTTCATATCAATAGAAAACTCTTTTATTTTTTTTTCATATCTTTGCTGTAAAATAGAAAAAGTTTAATAATGATTTTACAGAAAAGCAACAGACAAACCGGTACGACTGCGTCCTCGACACAGTCAAATACCTGTTTTACAGCCTCTTACAGATTTATAGGGGGGGGGTAAATAACTCATATTCAACGAGTTACGAGCAAAAAGAAGCAACAAAAGACATAGCAGCCGTACCGGATTCAGTTCCGGTGCGGCTTTTCTATTGCTCACGCACCAACAAAACGGACAAATTAACAATTAAACACAAAAATACAAACAACATGACAAATCAAACATCCCCGCGGGAAAATTCCCGCACACGGCGTACCCGTAGGGGCGTTGCGCGCAACGCCCCTACACGCACATTCCTCGCATACATTATATATATAATGTGCACCACCCTCGCGCCGCTAACCGCGCACGCGCAGGACAACTTCGCGCAGTCCTACACTTGGAGCGACGGCAACCCGTCCACACTTCCCGGATCCCAGGATGGCGGCTACGGCAACGGGAACTTTCTGATAACACTCAGCGGCTCGCCGTCGGGAATTTTGAATACTCACGGAAACTCAATCACCATTCGCGGGACGGTGACAAATTATGAAAACCATATGATTATAGACGGCAATACGGATATTATTTGGGAGGCAGACCTATCGGCTGCTCTTAACAACACTACCATTAGCGGAGCAGTTTACGTGAGAACGAGCGGCTTTTTTAACCCTCCGGATTTTGAGGTCAAGGGTAGCATCACCAATTCCGGCGCTACCCCTGCGCTTAGTAACGCTTACTACAATGTTATCGTCAGCGGGAATGGCATTGTTCGTAACGAGGGTATTAAGTTAGTGGGCAGCTCCGAGCAGCATTACGCCTACGCAGCCATTGTTTCTGAAAGCTACGTAACCGTTAAAGACAATGCGCAGGTTGTCGCGACAGGCGGCGGCAGCGCGATTATCGCCTATGACACGCTTGCCAACGTGGACTGGGACACGAGCGTGACGATTAGTGGCGGGCTGGTCTTTGGAGCGGGCGAGGCAATAACGGGCGCGGTGAACAGCAATAGCGTGATACAGCTTGGCAGTTCCGCTGCTCTCAACTCCCCCACAGGCACAGGCACGATAATCGGCTATAACAAAAGCGCGGGGCGCACCTCCTACCAAACGAACAGCACCCGCGACATCCTCAAGCAGCCTGCGGGAGTGACGGCTTATTGGTCAATGCAGAGCAGTCAGGTGGGCATCAAGTGGCAAAACGGATCGGTGTCCGGTTTTATTCCCATCGACGGCGTAACGTTTGACGATACAAAACCGACGGTTTCCTCCGTTACGCCCTCCGGCACGGACGTCACACAAAGCGGCAATGTGTCCGTCACCTTCAACGAGCCTATGGACACTTCCGTGGCCGGAACGGTGAAGCTGAACAGCTCGGTTACGCTTTCGGGCGGGAGCTGGTCGAACGACGACAAAACCTACAACCTGCCTTACGGCGGGCTCGACCCGCTTACGGCGTACACGGTGAATATCTCCGGTTTTGCGGACAAAGCCGGAAACGTGATGGGGACCGTCACAAGCGGCTATACCTTTACCACCACCGATAAAAGAACCTATGTGACGAACAACAACAGCAAAGGCGAGGGCAGTCTGCGCGCGGCCATACAAAACGCGGATGACGGCGATGTGATAGACTGCTCCCTTATCGCGGGGCAGACCATCACGCTTGAGAATTTTGGCAATCTTCTCAATGAGGACTATCTTTTTATTCGGGTAAAAAAGAACGTTATCATAGAGGGTTACGGCATCACTATAACGGGGGCTGTGGGAATGCAGCTAATGGGAATCGGAACCTACGGGAACAGTGGCAGCGGAATACACCCCAACGTCACCATAAACCGGGTACACTTTACTGGCGGCAGCAATACAACCGCCCCCGCAATAGTAAGCTACGCTTCGTCGCTTACGGTGAACTCGTGTATATTCACCAATAATACTTTGGGCCCTACAATAAGATGCAATTTTACTAGCGGCGTCACCAGCGTTAACGGCTGCACGTTTTACGGCAACAGCAATGAAGGGGCTTTTTTGCAGATTGGCGCCAGCTTAAAGCTGACGGGCAATGTGTTCAATAATAATGGCGAAAGCGACGCCAATGACGCCGCCACTTCGGGCGGCCACAATGTCACCGATAACAACCTCACGCAAGGAGGATTTAGTTTTAACGGCACAGGCGACAGACAAGACACGACGCTGCGTTTCAGCACGACGACATTCAGACCCACCGGCACCGCGCTGAATATCGTGCCGTCAGGCACGGCGAACTTCCCGGCTGTGGATTTCTACGGCGCGGCCCGTGTATTCCCGAACGGCACGGCGGGCGCGGTGCAATATTCAGCCAGTACAACAAAGCCCGTAGTTTCAGACGGTGAAGTAAACCGTACCTCCGACGAGGCGGCGGCCATCGGCTTCACCACCAGTGAAGCGGGCACGGCGTACTACCTCGTGGTTGACGCGAACGATACCGATCCTGTAAGCTCGGCGGTCATATCCGCTAACAAATCACTCGGCTTTGTTTCGTCGGGGACGGTCAGCGGCAAAGCCGTCGTCCTCGAGGCGGGCGCGAAAGACATCTACGTCGTGGTGGAAGGCGCGTCGGGCAATATCAGCGAGCCTCACAAAATCGCGGCGGCGGCTTATATTCCGCTCACCTACACCGCCACGCTGACCGTCAACAAAGATGATGAGCCGTGGAGCGGACACGGCAAGACGTTTACGCTGAAGCATACAGACGAAGACGAACCGGATGTGAACATATCGTCGGGTACGGCAACCGGCGTTGTTGACGGCGTTTGGAGCATCTATGACGGCGCAAACGACACGGGCGAGACGCTTACGATTAACGGCGCGGAGGGCAGCGCGACGCTGGACTATTATACCGTTCAATTCGGCGTAACCAACGCGGGGATTGCCAGCGGCTCAACAATCAGCGCGACATATAACAGCGCATCTATAAACAGCAGCGATGTGGTTATCGGCGGTAAAGCCCTTGTTATTACGGCAAGCGGCGCGGGCGCGGACAACTACGCCTACGCTTGGAGCGGTGACGGAACAAAGGGCGAAATAAACGCCGCGATTACGATTTACTACCTCGCGAGCGCGGTTAACGCCACTTGCGTTGTAACGGGTACGGCGGACACCACCGCGCCCACACTTTCATCGGGCGCCGTAAACCGCACGAGCAACACGCAGGCGACCATCGGCTTTACCACCGACGAAGCGGGTACGGCGTATTATCTCGTGGTTGAAAAGGATGCAACCGCCCCAGACGGCACGGCAGTCAAAGCCGGAACCTCTCTCGGCGCGGTTTCAGGCACGGTAAGCGGCAAAGCCGTTACCCTTTCGGCGGGCGACAAAGATATCTACGTTGTTGTGGAGGACGCGGCGAACAATATCAGCGCCCCGCTGAAAATCGTGGCAGCGGCGTATGATGGGCCGCTGGGCGTCGGCACAGGCACGGAGCAAGACCCGTACATGATTTATACGGCGGCGGATTTAGACGAAGTGCGCAACCATTTGACCGCATATTTCAAACTCGCAAACGACATAGACCTCGCCCCATACCTTGCAAGCGGCGCAGGGCTTGCAAAGTGGGGAACGGCGGGCTGGCTGCCAATCGGCAAAGAGGGCGTGAACGGCAACTGGAATATGGACGCCTTTAAGGGGAACTTTGACGGCGACGGACATACAATATCCGGTTTGTCCATTAACAATACGAACACCGCCACGGAGTTCTTCAGCCTGTTCGGTAAGGTTTCGGGCGCGACCATCAAGAATCTTGGCGTGACAGACGTAAATATAACTTCTGTAAGCCAGCAAACCGGCGCGATTGCCGGGCGGCTTGAAAACAGCACGGTAATAATGAACTGTTATATCACCGGAACGATTACCGTTACCAGACCGTCAGCGGACGACGCTTACGTCGGCGGAATCGTCGGTAACGCAACAGGCGGCAGCCGGGTTGAAAACAGCTATTCGCTTTGCAATATTTCCACCAACGGAGCAGGTGCAGGGGGAATCTCCGGACGAATGGAAGGCGGCAGTTTGATTGCGTACTGCTACGCCACCGGCAGCGTGAGCGGAAGCGGCAGTGTCGGCGGCATACTTGGCAGGAATGATGCCTCCACCGTGAAAAACAGCGTGGCGGTAAACAGCAGCATAACCGCGACAGGCAGCACGATTAACCGCATAGCGGGGCTGAATAACGGCGGCACTTACCAAAACAACTACGCCAACAGCGGTATGTCGGTGAATAGCGGAACAAAAAGCGATGACACCACCGTGAACGGCACGGGCAAAACCCTTACTGTGTTGAGAACGGCGGCGTTCTATACCACGGCGGGAAACTGGAATAGCGCGGCGTGGAATTTTGATAATGTTTGGACGATAGACGAGGGCGTTTCCCTGCCGGTGTTCAAAGCACTGCCCGACATCCCCGAATTTGTCATTCCCGCCGGCGAAAGTCGTGATGCAGGAGATTACACAGGCGGCACTATTGTCTTCCTGTCTGACGACGAACAAGGCACGGGAAAGTTGACCGACATTCCCTCCGAAGGCTTGCAGGTAACAGGTAAAGTGAAGTTAGTGAAGGAATTCAGCGTCGGTAAATGGTATCCGGCCGGCTTCCCTTTTGCAGTAGACAGCGTTGTGATCAAGCAGGGCGCAAATGAGTGGAATGGCGTCATTTACGACGAAGACAATGATGATGTGGATTATCCTAATA
>BNTW01000054.1 GCA_025996895.1 Bacteroidia bacterium
AATGCCATTTTCGGAACAATTACCAATTTTATACCAGGAGCTACTGCTGCTGCCGATTGTGGTATTCAATTGGATGTATATGTGGAAGGTGCTTGGAATAGCGGAATTATCCGTTTTGTAATGGCTGACGGTTCGGGTGCAAGCCGCTATTGTATGATTTATCAACCCGTTTATGTCGATAAAAAATACGATGTACTTTCCTTTGAAAATCCGGGTTGCTGGTTTACGGTTACTTTGCCGTTCAGCCTGAGTTCCGATTACACAGGAAAAACATTGGACGATGTGGTTGCTTCTATGGCGGCCGCAAGTTATAAACAAGCGGGACCCTGGTTTGAAAACAGCGGTATTCAAGATGTATTCGATCCTGTTGTGGCAACGGAAAAAGTGTATTTCGACAATATCCGTTTTGTACCGCTTGCCGCGCCTGAATACAGCGATTTCCCTGACGAGTAATTAATTACGAATTAAAAAATTTAGGAATGAATATGAAGAAAATAATATTTGCAGTACTTGCCGTTTTGACCTTCGGTCTGAATGCTTGTTACGACGAAAAAATGGAGTGGAACGACAGTTCCTACGGAAATGTAGCGGCAAAAGACCTTCCTCTTGGTTTGCAGGAAGCTATCTCGCGTTATGAAGTCCTCAATGCTTACACCGAATTTAAGCTGGGGGTAGGTATTGATTTTAATCTTTATCTGACAGACGAAACGTACCGGAATATTGTCAATCAAAATTTCGATGAAATTACTCCGGGCAACGAGTTGAAACAGGACGCTTTAATGAAAAATGACGGCACACTTGATTTTTCAAAAGCCGATACGATAATCAAACAACTTAAAGCAACGGGACTGACGATTTACGGTCATACCCTTGTATGGCACAGTCAGCAAAAAGCCGGTTATTTAAACAGTTTGATTGCTCCTGAGGTAATTCCTTCGCCGGGTGAAAGTATGTTGGATGTAAATGCCTTGTTAGACAACTCATTTACAGAATGGAACCGGAATAATGCCGGAGGAATAACCATCGTGGAAGGTGCCGGATTGAGCAACAGCGAACCGGCTATCCGTTTTGAAGTAACAACCGCAGGAAATGAGTGGGATACGCAGTTGACAAGTCCAAATATACCTGCGATTATCGGGCATGCTTACCGGTTTTCGTTCTGGGTTAAATCCGAAGATGCAGGTCAAGCCCGTGTGTCTTTCGCAGGTATGGAGAATAATTACCCCTGGGTGAACGGCGGAGCTTTATTTAGCATTTCCGGAGCATGGACACAGATTACTTATGATGAAGTTTGGGATAACGGAGCCGGAGCCAATGTGCCTTTTAGGGCAACGGCGAATAATATCAAAATGGCATTTGACATGGGAAAAGTGCCGGGTGTTTATTACGTAGATATTAATTCGATAAGCGTTATTGATTTGGATGCCGGGCCTGCGGAAATTAATCTGGTTACAAACGGTAATTTTGAATCGGGCGAATTAGATCCTTGGACTACTCCCAACCTCGGTGCAGGCATTGAAGTTTCGGAAGAGGCTAAATATACCGGAACCTATGGTTTAAAAGCCGTTTCAAGTGCTACATCGAAAAATGAATGGGATTTGCAATTCCAAACCCCTGAAATTGTTGTAGATAAATCAAAATCCTATACCGTTTCGTTTATGATTAAATCGGATGTCGAAGGCAGCGCACGTATTTCTTATTCAGGATTTGAAAATAATTATCCCTGGACAGATTGGGATGGTAGTGGCGGAAAAGCTCTTTTCTCCACATCAAGTACATGGAAAGAAATTACCTATACTTTACCTACCGACTTTTCGGGAGATCCTAAAATAAAAATAAGTTTCGATTTGGGAAAACTTCCTGATGTAACTTATTATATTGATGATGTAAAAGTGGTAGAAGAGCAAACGGCTTCCTCTGCTCCCCGTCTGAAAGCTCAAAAAGCGGGTCCGACCATCATCGAAAAAACTCCGGAAGAAAAGAAAGCCCTGTTAGAGCCTGTTTTCATAAACTACATTACCGGTGTGGCTACGCATTTTGCCGGAAAAGTGGCTGCTTGGGACGTAGTGAATGAGCCGATGAACGAAAATGGAACTTTGCGCGCCGGCGAGGAAAATTTACAATCGACCAGTGCTTTCTATTGGCAATATTATCTGGGTAAAGATTATGCTGTTACCGCTTTCAAATTAGCCAAAGCGGCTGATCCAAACGCCAAGCTGTTTATCAACGATTACAATTTGGAATCGGCAAGCGGTTCCAAACTCGACGGGTTGCTCGAATATGTGAATTATATTGAAGACAACGGCGGAGCAATTGATGGAATCGGTACACAAATGCACTTGAATGTCAACTGGATTGATACTGTGAGTATTAAAGCCATGTTCCAAAAATTGGCGACTACCGGCAAATTAATTAAGATTTCAGAACTTGATATTGCTATTTCGAGCGAATCAAATCCTGCAAATCCTGTTGCCCCAACAGCCGAACAGTACGCCCGTCAGGCAGAACTTTATCGTGCCGTAGCCGATTTATACACTCGCATTATTCCCAAAGACAAACAATATGGAATTACGGTTTGGGGTGTTTCCGACAATGAAAAAGAACACGAATATTGGCTGAAAAACGACGCACCCTGCTTGTGGAATGCCGATTATGCACGCAAACACGCTTATAAAGGTTTGGCCGATGGTTTAGCCGGAAAGGACGTGAGCGCGGATTTTAGCGGAGAATTGGAGTATTGAGATGGTTTTATTAATAATTAACAGAAATGAACGAATTTTTGAAACAACACGAGGCATTTATGTTACGTTTAGAGCAAATGATATTTCGTAATGTCGTTATCTTTGCAGTGAAGATAGCTTGCTATAGTTGATTTTATCAAGTTATGGTTTAAGTGTTTTTTAGTGTTGTTTTTAGTGTTTTTTATGAGAGAAGACGTGATGTCTTCTCTCATTTTTTATAAACGGCTAAAATGTATCATTTCTGATAAAACTTGTTGTTAAATTTATAATTTTTGTAAATGAATTTCTTGATAGAAATAGCATAAGTCCGTATATTTGTATAGATTTTTAAAATAAACAAAGAGTATAAACATTAAAAAAAATGTATCATGAAAAAAATGTTACTTATCGTATGCGCGTTGTTATTAGGCGCAAGTTTTTCGTTCGCACAAACAGAACTTACCTTTGACCAGTATGGCAATGTTGAATTAAGCCAATTGGAAGGTTATTCTGATAATGCGATAGTTACTATCAATATAACAATAACCAATGCAGGTGGAGTTGGTGCCGGCTGGGGTATCGGGAAGATAACCGATATTGCTTATGCAAAAGACAATACCGATTTTCAGGAAGCATTAGAGGCTCTTGAAGTGTCTGAAGAAGGTGTCATCAATGCCTATACATTTACAGTTGCTCAAATAAAAGCAATCGCAAGTATTCCGGCTGCTGATTTAGAAACTTTGAAAGAAGCATCAGCGAAAGTATATGGAACGGATTGGACAGTCAATGATGAAGGTTATATCGTTGATCAATACGACCGGATTGGTTTTGTTGTAAATGTTTGGGGTGCGGCTACACGTACCAGCATAACCGTTGAAGAAAAAGATGCTTCTGCCGGTGTGAATATTCTTGCAGATTTCTCCACACTTGTACGTGGAGACAACAGTACCTCCCAACAGGGATGGGGTGGTGAAACCGGTAGCGTAAATTCGATAATAAACGAATTTGCAGAAGCTGAATATTTCGTAATTGAAACAAAAGGAATCGGTGAGGGTGCAGGTGCGAACGCCGACGGTTTTGGCGGAATTCAGCTTATTGTTCAAGGGGGTAGTGCAGAGGGTGCAGAAGAACCCGTATCATTGAGTTGGACACAAGTATCCCTTAATGGCGATTGGATTACTTATCAACGTGCAGAAGGCAAAACAGTAAGCATTGCAGTTAATCTTGCCAATGCATTGGGCGATAACTACGCTAAATTTATTAAATGTGATGGTTGGGCGCAACTCTATATTGCGTCTTATGGAGGAACTTCTGCATTTGAAAATCTTGGTTTCGTGAATGCATATCTTGTTTCCGGTCTTGAAAAACCGGCAGATGCCGTAGATTTGAATTCAAATTACGGATTTATCTTTGATGGTTCTATCATAACAGGCATTAAAGGACTTGTACCGGTTATTTCCAACGCTTACGGTGTATACGGTGGTATCGCTGTAGATGCAGTCAACCAAAAAGTATCTGTTTACGGTTTCGACGGCCGTTTGGTAAAACAAACCATCGCTGACGGAAGCATTATCAGCGTATCCAAAGGGTTGTATATCGTGAAAGTAGGTGCAGAAAAAGCAGTGAAAGTATTAGTGAAATAAGAAAACAACATTAAAAAGTAGAATAGTCCTGAAAGGTCGTTGCTTTTCAGGACTATTTATTTACAGAGAATTTGTAATCTCAAAAAAAATCATGTAAATTTGCCAAACGATTTTTAACTGGTAGAAAATTTATGAACACAGTTGCATTAAGCAGAAAAAAAAGAACTGCGAGAGAGAAAATATTTATCGATATTCCTCAATCGGATATAGTGTTTTTTAAACTTTTTGCTGATAAAATGGGGTGGTCAATTAATAACAAGCAAAATCTTTGGGACGAATATATCAAAACCAGTCCTAAAAATGTAGATTTGTCGGATGAAGAAATTATGGAAGAAGTTCGAGCCATTCGCTATGAAAAAATACAAGATAATCATTGATACAAACCTCTGGATTTCGCTTTTAATCGGAAAAAGATTGTCGGAATTACGCTTGCTATGCAATAGTGAATTCATCTCGGTATATCTTTGTGATGAATTAAAAGCAGAGTTTATGCGTATTGCATATCAAGAAAAAATAAGAAAATATACAACAGAAGATCGGATTATTCAAACATTGGAATTGATGGAAGTCTCTTGTGTTTGGAGTTCCATTACAAATGCGATTGTGTCGTCAAGATTAAGAGATAGCGAAGATTTATATTTGCTTGCTTTTGCCGACACCGTTCGCGCCGATTATATTTTGACAGGCGATAAAGATTTATTGGTATTACAAACACATAATCAAGCTAAAATAGTTACTTACAGAGAATTTGTAATGATAACTAATATTATCCGAAAATAAATTTATAACTCAACCGCTGTTTCAATAACTCTTCTTTATCAAACGTAAATTCTTTGAGCCAATAGGATTCGGATTGTTGCGCCCACTCGCGAAACTGCGTGTTTTCCCGGTATTTCGGGATATAATCAATCAATGCTTCCAAATCGAAATTATCGGCAACAATGCCCGTGCCTGCTTGAGAGGCTTCGTAAGCATTGCAACATTGCTCAATATGCGTCGGCACCATCAGAACAGGCTTACCCATGTACATCGCTTCGCACACTGATTCGAAACCGGCCGTAGTCGCATAAGCCTCGCAACTTTCCATATATCGGATAAACAGTTGGTCATTCAACTTGTGAAAAGTCAGATGGTCGTTGATAACCGTTTCTTCCTGCGCCTCTTTTTTATCCCAGAAAAAGTGCATGAAAACGTCCGGATGTTTTTTCTGAAAATCCACGATTTCATCGGCATAATTGGCATTTAAAAGATAACCATGCAGGTAGTTTCCCTTTTGCGGATGGGTCTCAAAAATCTCACTCCGCAACAACGGCGGAACAATCACGATATTCCGTTCGGGAAAATGCTTTTTTTGTTCAATCGAAAGCGCGAACAATTTAGACGCCTTGACACACGTAATCCGCGTGAAAAACTTCAACATTTTCAATTCCGTTCTGTTTTCGGGCGGAAAATGATAATCGGGATGCAGAAACAAATATTGATGTGCCACACTGATATACGGAATATTGAGCGGAAAAAATGCGTAAGTCAAACCGATTAGCATTTCGTAAAAATTCACGACCACATCGACATCCAACTCCTTTATCGTTCGCCGAAGATAATGGATACTGCCCAAATACCGTGGACTTTTAAACACATTATATGCAATACTAATCCACAAATTCGTACGCTTGTCTTTCGACACAGGCAGAAAATTCGGACTTTCAAAACGATAAATGGGCGTCTGAATGTTTTTAGAAAAAAACGCCGGCAATTCCCGCCGGTT
This sequence comes from Bacteroidia bacterium, assembly GCA_025996895.1. GTDB lineage: Bacteria > Bacteroidota > Bacteroidia > Bacteroidales > Azobacteroidaceae > Azobacteroides. The sequence continues at coordinate 6,129 of BNTW01000054.1, forward strand.
GCTCTTGCCGACCATGACGCCGACAACTTCATGACCATTCCGTACCAGCATTTCCCGCAACGCAATCGATTGAGTTAAATGCCCCCGGCCTTCTCCCTGAACGACAAATAAAAATTTCATCGTTGCAAAATTAAGGCTTTTAATAGGATAAACAAAAAAAGACATCAAAAAATTTCTTTTATTATTTTAAAAGGGTTATTTTTGCACTCCGAAATTGCAAGTAATAACATTATTTTATATTTATACAATGGCAAAGAAAATAAAAGCGAGCGATCCTACACAAGTAGAAAAAAACGTAGGTGACATTATTTCTAAAACAGACCAATTTATAGATAAACATCTAAAAAACCTCTTGATTGCTGTCGGTGTAGTTATTTTGATTGTAGTGGGTATTTTGGCCTTCCGTCATTTCTACCTGATTCCCAAAGAAAAAGAAGCGGAAGAAGCGATTTTTCCGGGACAAATGTATTTCGCTAACCAGCAATGGGAAATCGCTTTGAACGGCGATAGCGTGAATTACATCGGGTTTGAAGGCATTATCGACGAATACGGTACGACTTCTACAGCTAATTTAGCAAAAGCCTACGCCGGCCTCTGCCAATATCAGTTGGGTGATTACGAAAGTGCGTTGAAAAATCTGAAAGCCTATAGCGGAAAAGAACAGTTGTTTGCAGCTCAGGTTACCGGTGCTATCGGCGACTGTAAAGTGAATTTGGGACAAGTGAAAGAAGCGGTTGCAGATTTTAAAGCGGCAGCCGACAAAGCGAATAATTCGCTGTTAAGCCCGATTTATTTGAACAAAGCCGCTGCAGCGCAGGAAAGTCTGGGCAATTATAAGGAAGCGTTAGCTCTCTACAACACGATTAAAAGCAAGTATCCGGGATCTTCGGAAGCCGCTACGGTAGATAAATACATTGACCGGGCAAAAGCTCTTATCAAATAAATGGCAACCGAGTATCATCTCTTATCAGACAACAATTTGACTTCCGTATTGGACGCTTCGGCAATGAAGTTTGCTATTGTCGTGTCGGAATGGAACAGTGAAATTACGCTAAAGTTGAAAGAAGGCGCGCAAAATGAGTTAATCAAGCAGGGTGCTAAACCGGAAAACATCACGGTCGCCTTTGTTCCGGGAAGTTTTGAGTTGATTTACGGCGCGAAACGAATTATCGAAAGCGTTCGTCCCAATGCGATTATTGGATTGGGCTGTGTCATTAAAGGCGACACACCGCACTTCGATTACGTTTGTTCGGGAGTGACGCAGGGTTTTGCTCAACTCAATGCCGACGGCGATGTTCCCTGTATTTTCGGCGTATTGACTACCAACACGTTGGAGCAATCGCTCGACCGTGCCGGTGGAAAATTAGGAAACAAAGGAGAAGAAGCAGCCATCACAGCGATAAAAATGGTGCAATTTGCTTGCAAATTTAAATAATAATCGTACTTTTGCACCCACATTTGCGGGCAGTTACCAGAGTGGCCAAATGGGGCTGACTGTAACTCAGCTGGCTTACGCCTTCGGTGGTTCGAATCCATCACTGCCCACTAAATGAATTTTGAACTTATATCTGATTTTTTACCTACCGGCGACCAACCGGAAGCCATTAAGGAACTCGTCGAGGGGGTAAATCAAAACCTGCCTTATCAAACGTTATTAGGTGTTACCGGCTCCGGAAAGACATTTACTATCGCGAATGTTATCAGAGAACTAAACAAGCCGACATTGGTTTTAAGCCACAACAAAACGCTGGCAGCACAGTTATACAGCGAATTCAAAACTTTTTTTCCGAAAAACGCAGTCGAATATTTTGTTTCCTATTACGATTATTATCAACCGGAAGCTTATCTTCCTTCCTCCAATACGTACATCGAAAAAGACTTGTCGATTAACCAGGAAATCGAACGCTTGCGCCTGTCGGCGACTTCGGCTCTACTTTCGGGACGAAAAGATGTGATTATCGTTTCTTCCGTTTCGTGCCTGTATGGTATCGGAAACCCCGACGATTTCAAGGAAAATGTAATCCATATTCAAAAAAACAAGACTTTTTCGCGAAATGTTTTTTTACATAAATTGGTAACCAGCTTATACTCGCGTAATCAAGTTGAATTTGCGCGGGGACAATTTCGCGTGAAAGGCGATACGGTAGATATTTATTTAGCTTACAACGACATAGGCGTGCGGGTAGTTTTTTGGGGCGACGATATTGAAGAAATTTATACCTTCGACCCCGAAAGCGGCCGTCATTTGGAATCGTTTGACTATTATTCCATTTTTCCGGCGAATTTGTTTGTAACCACGAAAGAGCGTATCGACCGCGCCGTGCAAGAAATTGATGTAGATTTGGGCGAACGAGTAAAGTTTTACAACGACCAAGATATGTTTGCAGAAGCCAAACGTCTCTATGAACGAGTAACATACGATTTGGAAATGATTCGTGAGCTGGGTTTTTGTTCCGGCATTGAAAATTATTCGCGTTATTTCGACGGACGTCCTGCGGGAAGCCGCCCCTTCTGTCTGATTGATTATTTTCCGAAGAATTTTCTTACGGTGATTGATGAAAGTCACGTTACCGTTCCGCAAATTCGCGCCATGTATGGAGGCGATCATTCTCGAAAAATCAATCTGGTTGAGTACGGTTTTCGTTTGCCGGCAGCCATCGACAACCGTCCGCTGACGTTCGATGAGTTTGAAGCCCTTACTCCGCAAAAAATATTTATCAGTGCAACACCGACTGATTTTGAATTGCAAATGTGCGAAGGAGTGATCACCGAACAAGTGGTGCGTCCGACCGGATTATTAGACCCACCGATTGAAATTCGTCCCAGTCTCAACCAGATTGACGATTTGATGGAAGAAATCCGGCAACGCACAGAAAACAGCGAACGCACGCTCGTTACGACTTTGACGAAACGCATGGCGGAAGAACTGAATTCGTATTTTACGCGAGTAGGAATTAAAACGGCATACATTCACTCCGACGTCGAAACGCTCGACCGTATCGAAATCATGGAGAAACTGCGTCAAGGCGATTTCGATGTCTTGATTGGCGTCAATTTGTTGCGCGAAGGATTGGATTTACCCGAAGTTTCCTTGGTAGCGATTTTGGACGCCGACAAGGAAGGCTTTTTGCGTTCGCACCGTTCTTTGACGCAAACCGCCGGACGTGCTGCCCGCAACCTGAACGGAAAAGTGATTTTTTATGCAGACAGGGTTACCGACAGTATGCAGAAAACCATCGACGAAACCGAACGGAGAAGGGAAAAACAACTACTTTACAACGAAAAAAACAACATCACGCCTCAACAAATCCGGAAAGCGTCCCAGCCATCCAGTTTGCTGAAAACCCGCCTCGAAAGCAAAGCCTACGTGGAAAAGGAAGAATTGAATATCGCCGCCGACCCGGTCATTACGAAAATGTCGAAAAAAGAACTTCAGCAGGCCATCGAAAAGACAAAAAAAGCCATGTTATACGCAGCCAAAAACCTCGAATTTCTGGAAGCCGCGCAATACCGCGATGAGCTGTTTAAATTGCAAAAATATTTGGAGAATTAGGAAATAATTCATACCTTTGTAAAAGATTTCAAAAGAAATTTAGCAGTTCTACGGATCGGTGCTTGCAGGGGGAGGTTTTACTCCCTACTGTATTTTAAATAGTAATCGTAATGTTCCTTTTTCATACAACCACACCTCTTTTATCTCATGATTAAAATTTTTATCCTCTATTCGTTCCCTGATATTTCTCAATATATATCTATCGGAAGCACCTTTATTATTATTAATAATAATTCGAGCCGATTGTTCTGTTCCTTTTTTTATCATGTGTGATATTTTCTTTTTAGTAAAAGGTGGAGAATAATTTTCAAACTCGTAAAAAAAATTATCAATTTGTAAATCAGGACATTTTCGCTCGTAAATCGTACCCATCAAAGAACCAAAAAATTCTTTATATTCTTCCGATTTGAAGTGAAATGCAGGAATAAGTTTTGCTTCCTTGCCTTTTTTAGCGAAAATGTTGGCAATATTAACTAACGGTTTATAGTCACTTCCCACTTTGTTAATGGCTTTATGTATCAATACCTTTCCGCCGTTTTGATATTTCTTGTAAAGTTTAAACACTTGGTTTTGTTTGATAAACTTTCAGACAAAAATATTAAGAATAAAATTAGATTTTCAATGAAAAATTTATAAATATCCGTATATCCCCTTTTTCCCCGCCAGCAATGTATTGCGCATGAGCGAAATTATCGTCATAGGCCCTACTCCACCCGGCACAGGCGTAATGTAGGAACATTTGGGCGCAACTTCATCGAATTTCACATCGCCTTTCAACTTAAATCCTGATTTGGTTTCGGTCGAGGAAACACGGGTGGTACCGACATCAATTACAACCGCGCCTTCCCGCACCATATCGCCTTTCAAAAATTCGGGCGAGCCTAAGGCAGCAATGATAATATCGGCCTCCAAGCAGTATTTTTTAATGTCCTTCGTGCGACTGTGGCAGACCGTAACGGTGCAATCGCCCGGATAGGCTTTTTGCATTAATAAATTCGCAACCGGCTTGCCGACAATGTTGCTTCGTCCCAAAACGACGCAGTGCTTTCCCGACGTTTCGATGTCGTAGCGTTTCAGCAGTTCGAGAATGCCGGCCGGCGTTGCCGAGACAAAACACGGCAAACCGATAGACATACGCCCGACATTGACGGGATGAAAACCATCGACATCTTTGCGATAATCAATCGTTTCGATTACTTTTTGCTCGGAAATATGCTTAGGCAGCGGCAACTGTACAATGAAGCCGTCTATGCCGGGATTTTCGTTCAATTCGCAGACTTTGCCCAACAATTCGTCTTCGGTTACGTCCTCTTCGTAGCGGATTAAAGTCGATTGAAAGCCGACTTCCTCGCAAGTCTTGACTTTACTCGCCACATAGGTTTCACTTCCGCCGTCGTGACCGACCAAAATCGCCGCCAAATGCGGACGTTTCCCGCCCGAAGCAAGAATTTGTTTCACTTCTTCAGCAATTTCTAATTTAATTTGCGCTGCAACTGCTTTTCCGTCAATAAGTTTCATCTTTTTTTCTTTACAAAATTTTTACCCGCAGGCATTTTCTGTGTCGTCATCATACGCATCATCTTGCGCGTTTCTTCAAACTGTTTCAGCAATTTATTGACTTCCGCCACGTTTGTCCCGCTTCCCTTGGCAATACGGAGTTTCCGGTTGCCGTTCAAAATCGCCGGATTGGTACGTTCGACAGGCGTCATGGAATAGATAATCGCTTCGATACTTTTGAAAGCGTTGTCGTCAATATCAATGTCTTTCATCATTTTACCCACACCCGGAATCATGGCCGCCAAATCTTTCAAATTCCCCATTTTCTTGATTTGATGGATTTGCGCAAGAAAATCATTAAAATCAAACTGATTTTTCGCAATTCTCTTCGACAACCGTCGGGCTTCTTCTTCATCGTACTGTTCTTGTGCCTTTTCAACCAACGAAACAATATCGCCCATACCCAAAATCCGGTCGGCCATACGCTTCGGATGGAAGGGATCTATTGCTTCCATTTTTTCGCCCGTACCCACAAATTTGATGGGTTTATTGACCACCGAACGAATGGAAAGTGCCGCACCGCCACGTGTATCACCGTCCAATTTGGTCAGCACCACACCGTCGAAATCCAAGCGGTCGTTAAATTCCTTTGCGGTATTCACAGCATCTTGTCCGGTCATGGCATCAACCACAAACAGCACTTCGTCGGGTTTGACGGCTTTTTTGATGGCCTCGATTTCGTTCATCATCTGCTCGTCAATCGCCAAACGACCGGCGGTATCAATAATCACCACGTCGTTGCCGAACTTGACGGCATGCTTGATAGCGTTTTGTGCAATTTGCACCGGATTTTTATTTTCAGGCTCGGTATAAACTTCCACGCCGGTTTGTTCGCCGAGCACTTTCAACTGTTCGATAGCTGCCGGACGATAGATATCACCGGCCACCAACAGCGGTTTTTTGCTTTTCTTTTCTTTCAGCATTTTGGCTAACTTACCGGAAAAAGTCGTTTTTCCGGAGCCTTGCAATCCTGACATCAAGATAATCGCCGGCTTGCCGGTCAAATGCAGTTCGGCGGTTTCGCCACCCATTAAGGCCGTCAATTCGTCATGGACAATTTTCACCATCAATTCGCCGGGTTTCACCACCGTTAAAACATTTTGTCCCAACGCTTTGTCCTTCACCGTGTCCGTAAAAGTTTTCGCTACTTTATAATTTACGTCGGCGTCCAAAAGTGCTTTACGCACATCTTTCAACGTTTCCGCTACATTGATTTCGGTAATTCTACCTTCGCCTTTCAACAGTTTAAATGACCGTTCGAGCCTGTCGCTTAAATTTTCAAACATGATAATTTACTTTTTTGAGAATGCAAAAGTACAACAAAACAAGCAATTTGCAAAACAGTATAAATTATCCTTTAGAGAGAATAATTTACTCTTTAAAAGAATTGAATATTCTATTTAAATCCCCTTTCTTCAGGGTGTTAAATTTTTAAAAATTGTAACGTATGAAAAAACTTATTTTCTTTTCACTTTGGCTGTTTTCAGCTATTTCGTTAGTGGCACAAAACGTAACTTATGTTTACGACAACGCGGGCAACCGTACATCCCGGACGGTACGGCTTTCATCGCCGGCCCATTCTCCGGAAAGGCAACCGGAAGAAACCGCGTTAGAAGACTTTGTCGCCGAACATTCGGTCAAGATTTATCCCAATCCCACAAAGGGAATGTTGGCCGTTGAGATTTCCAATTTCGACAGCGATGTGCGAGCCGATTTCCTGCTTACGGATATGTCGGGAAAAGTGATTGATCGCCTTCCGGCCGTGTCCGGTTACGAAACATTGAATTTGAGCCGCCAGCCGGCCGGCCTGTATGTGTTGCGGATCACCATCAACGGCGAAGCAACGGTCTGGAAAATTATCAAGGAATAAGTTTAATCTATAAAACGAAGAATAGCATGAAAACAAAATACTTTCTTGCAACAGCATTATTATTCAGTCTTTCATTTCAATTAAAAGCACAAGATACGACAGCTACTAAACCGGCAAGAGAACCGGGACCTGTACTTGTTTCTATATCTGAGCCAAATACAGCAGCAGAATCATTGATAGCTCCTGATTCTGCTTATTTTGCTGCAGTGGATAACGCAAGACCCTTGGAGGCAGCTTCATCACAAATAGTCCATGCAGTTGGGGAAATTCCGGTGACTTCCGGCATGGCTAACGGTGCGATGACCGTTAATGTTCCGATAGAAGTGATTCCGGGATTGGCCGACATGACGCCGAATATCGCGTTAGTATATAATAATATGTCCGGCAATGGTGTAGCCGGTGCAGGCTGGAATATCAGTGGATTATTTCCAATCACCTATCGCAACCAATCGGTTTATTATAACAACAAAGTTGAGCCGGCCGAGCCGGGCTTTTCTTCCGGTCTGTGTTGGGAAGGACGCCGGTTGCTGGTTTGGAATGCTTCTTCAAAAACTTACCGCATAGAAAGCAGTGAAAAAACGATTACCGCTTACAAAAACGGAAATAATGACGAGTTATTTGTTTGTGATAATCAAGGAAATACTTATTACTATAAATATGATACCGCCCGCAAGGTATTTTATCTGTTCAAGCGCACCGACCGCCATCGCAATTACATCAGCTATTCATACAAGATAGACAATAATATCTATTACATCGAAACAATTCAGTATGGCGGTAATGATCTGAAATCGACGGCTCATACGCAGACGATAACCTTTACTTACGAAACCCGACAAGATCCTTCGCTGGCTTATGCCTTTGGCGTGGAAATGAAAACCGCTTTGCGGCTGCAAAGTATTTCCACCGGTGAGCGTACTTATACACTCACTTATACCGATTCGTATTATTCTCTTTTGTCTTCCATCAACTGCACTGCCGATAAGGATAATACAACGTATTCACTGCAGCCATTAAAATTCACTTACAACACCGGAGCTTCCGGCAATTCATTCAAAAAAACGGAAGGAAATTTGACCCGTTATTTTTCCGGTGGAAATTATGAAAAAATTGATGTTTTGACCGGAAAATATGCACCGTCTAATTTGGAAGAAGGATTTGTGATGTATTGGAAAGAAAATACCTATAAATGGTGTGTATTGAATGGTGAAACCAGTTTACATTCCGAACATGCGCCGGAAAGCGAACTTGTTCTGGCACACACTTATTCGGCAGCTACAAGTTCCGTACCTCTTGTTGTCAAGGCGCAAAACGGACTCCGGCAAGTGGTAACACTCAATGCTGATGATCGTCCGGAAAATAATGAAGTGGTTTTAATCAATGCTGTGGGTGGAAGAGGATTAAATTGCCCGCAGACAATCACTTTTCGTATTTATTCTGCATCAAGTACTGGGTTTAACAGTTCTTACAAACAAGCAACTTATTCCCTGCCAACAGAATATAATTATAATGGTTACTATTCCGTAACTCCCATTATTTATCATACAGGCGATTTCTTTGGAGAAGGAATAGAAAGAATCATTGGGGTTCAATCTAAATTCAAACACAATAATAATATTGTTGTATCCAGCCGGTCAGCCATATATCAGTTTGATATTAAAGGGAACGGTTATTCTTATGCCAGTTCGACCTATACACCTCCATTTGACATCGAACAACAAGATCAGATAATAACGATGGATTATGACGGAGACGGGAAAACCGATTTGTGGCATTTCCATGCGAATGGCTTTGATGTGTATTCTTTTGTACCCCAAACCCCACTAAATTCACTTATTGTTACTTATTCTCTAAAAAAAATTGCTTCTTCTACTACAATAACAAGAGATGATATGAATTCAGAGGCAATAAAAGTCTTATTCGGAGATGTTAATGGTGATGGAAAAATCGATATAGTGAAATCTATTATGGTTTCTATTGGAGATACGGTTTCCTGTACTCAACTGCTCTCTACCGGAAACGGTACATTTAAAACATCAGGCTATGTAATACTGTCATCGTTAAGCATAATTGTAAGTAAAAATGTGCTGATGCATGATTTTAACGGCGACGGACGTTCGGACATTGTTTATTTGAACGACAATACATTACGGGTATTGTATTCCGATGGACAAAAAATAAATAAGGATATAACAGCAACTTATACGGTAAGCGGAATAGAAAACGACGGCAAGTTATTTACCATCGGAGCCGAAGCTCCCAATCCTAACCGTGTGCTCGGTTATATCAAAGGCCAAAAAATGATGAAGCTGGCCATAGACAGGAATGAGATGTACAATGCCTATCTCAAAACCGCTACTACCGGATTTAACGTAAAAACGGAAGCAACCTACAAGCGGATTGACGATGCAAACGGTTACAGCACTTATTATTCGCCCGGAACAAATGCAACGTTTCCCTATCAAAATTATATCGGCTATCTCTATGTTTTAACCAATACCAACCAAACATTCGACAGCAAAACCGTTGGGGCAAACAGCTATACCTATCAGAATGCGGTTATTCACCGGCAGGGGTTGGGCTTTTGCGGATTTGAGAAAATAAGCAGCTATGACGCCCTTTCGGGACAAACCGCTATTACAACTTTCGATCCGTTTAATTTTGGATTGACCAAGAAAACGGAAGTGAAGATGGGAGATACAAAATTGCAATCCGTAGAAAATACCTACAGCGTTACGCTGGCCGGAAATAAAGAGCCGCGTATCCGGCTCACTTATCAGACGACAACGGATTTTATTAAGGGAAATACCATCACGGTTGATAACCAGCAGTTTGACGAATACGGCAATGTGAAAAAATCCGTTAAGCGGTATGGATCGGATTACACAGAAGAAACGAACATCACTTACTATAATTCGCTGGACACTACGCAGGCAAATGCGAATACACGAATTGGGTTTCCTCAAATAAGTAAAGTGAAACGCATACGCGGAAACAAAACCGATTCGGTCGCTACCGAAATTACTTACAACAGTGCTACCCTGCCCGGTACGATAATTGAAAAAGTGAATAATAAAATCGTTTCGCAAGTTTCCAGACTGTTCGATCAATTTTCCAACATTACGCAGGAAGAAACTACTCCTTACGAAGCAACTCTCTACAAGCTGGTAAAAAAATACGAATACAGCACCAACGGTACAAAATTAACAAAAAGCACCGATGTCTTCAAGCATGTAACTTCCTACGGATATACAAGCAACCGGCTGACAGGGGTAACCGACTACAACAACCGGACGACCGGTTACCAATACGATGCTTTCGGACGTTTGAGCAAGAAAACCAACCCGGACGGAACAATCGAACAGACAACGCTCGTCGCGGATTCGATACAGATTGGGATCGGCAGTGAAGATGATGATACGGTTCTTCCGAGGGTTGCCAGAGAGGGAGTTGAACTTCTTCCACCACCTACCCGCATTAAAATTGTTGGCGGCTATACCGTTACTCAAACGGCAACCGGACAGCCTACCGTAGCTACTGTATATGACGGCCTTCACCGCAAGAAACGCGAAGAAAGAAAAACCTTTAATTCGACAATGGTCTATACCATAACGCAATACGACGACTTGGGACGAACATATCGTGTATCACTTCCTTCTTCTTCCAAATCGCCTTCTTATTGGAATACTTACGAATATGACAATTACAACAGGGTGAAATCTTTAACTTACGCTTCCGGCAAGAAAGATTCGTATGCTTACAGCGACAACAGTGTTACAAGCACCATCGACGAAATGACAAGTACTAAAACATATGATGCAAGCGGACAACTGAAGACGGTAACCGATCCGGCAGGAACGATTACTTATAAATTGCGTGCAGACAACCAAACCGATACGATTTTAGCCCCGGGTAGCGTAATCACCCGCTTTGTTTATGATGCTTATAACCGGCAGACGTCTATCATCGACCCCAGTGCGGGAACAAAATCGTTCGGCTATGACGAGCGCGGAAATATAAACAAGGAAACCAATGCCAACGGAAAAATAACCAACCTGGTTTATGATAAATATAACCGGCTGAAATCAAGGACTGTTCCCGAATTTACGACCGATTTTCAATATACGGCCGACGGACAGCTGGAATTTGAAGACAACAGCAACTACACAGGCAAAGAATATTCCTACGACGATTTCGGCCGGTTGGAAATTGAATACGAGCGGGCGGCTTCAGGCTATTCGTTGACAAAAACTTACAGCTACCTGAATGGAACACTCGATCAGATACGTTATCAATCCGAGTTGGGGTTAAACGTTACCGAAAAATATTATTACGCCAACGGCTATCTGACGGAAATCAAACTGAACGGCACTACTTCCATCTGGAAACTGACGGCCGAAAACGTTTTTGGACAACCGACCAGCGTAACAACCGGTAGCCTTGCACGAACGTATGATTACAATGCTTACGGACTGCCTACCCGGAGAAAAGTCGGAACAGTACAAGATTTCAGCTATAATTTTCAGGCTAAAACCGGAAATCTATCGTCCTTAACCAACAATAAAACCTACAATGCGGAAACAT
>BNTW01000055.1 GCA_025996895.1 Bacteroidia bacterium
AAAAGGAATAGTGATAAGCGATGAAGAGTTAAATGCAATAAATCTTAAAAAATATAAGTTCCATGGCGAGTGGAATTATGTCATAAAACCTAATAAAATGTGAAAATTATTTACGGACGCTCCCTAATTTTAATTCTCCATTCTTTATTCCTTTATTCTTCTCCACCGAATTCCATCAAATAAGCTTTGATAAATTCGTCGATGTCGCCGTCCATCACTGCGCCCACATTGGAAGTCTGATAATCGGTGCGATGGTCTTTCACCCTGCGGTCGTCGAACACGTAGGAACGGATTTGCGACCCCCACTCGATTTTTTTCTTTCCGGCTTCAATCTTGGCAGAAGCGCGCCGACGGCGTTCGAGTTCTAATTCGTAGAGTTGCGATTTCAACAAGCGGATCGCGTTGTCCTTATTGCCGAATTGCGAACGGCTTTCGGTGTTTTCAATCACAATTTCCTTTACTTCGCCGGTGTCGGGATCTTTATAATTATAATGCAATCGAACACCGGTTTCCACTTTATTCACGTTCTGACCGCCTGCCCCACTCGACCGGAATGTATCCCACGTAATATCGCCCGTATTGACTTCGATTTCTATCGTATCATCAACCAACGGAACGACTGCCACAGACGAAAAAGAAGTCATACGCTTGCCCTGCGCATTGTAGGGAGAAACACGCACCAAACGGTGAACGCCATTCTCGCTTTTCAAATAACCGAAAGCATAATCGCCTTCAACTTGCAGGGTAACGCTTTTAATGCCTGCATCGTCGCCGTCCAACCAATTGGTAACGGTTACTTTGTAGCCCTTGCTCTCGCACCAACGGCTGTACATGCGGTAAAGCATTTCCGCCCAATCCTGCGCTTCCGTTCCACCCGCACCCGCATTGATTTTCAACACTGCACCTAAATGGTCTTCTTCGGAACGAAGCATATTTTTCATTTCCAGCTTTTCGAGCAAATCAATGGCTTTCCGGTAAGCCTCATCGACCTCATCTTCAGTCGTAATACCTTCCTTATTGAAATCATAAGCTAATTGCAACTCTTCGGCAGCCGCTTTTACCTCGTCGTAGGCAATCACCCACGACTTAATGCTCCGCACTTTTTTCATTTGTTCTTCTGCCCGCTTCGGGTCTTCCCAAAAATCGGGGGCTTGCGTGCGCAATTCTTCTTCTTCTAATTGAATGGTCTTCGCGTCGATGTCAAAGATACCCCCTCAACGCGGACTCGCGTTCCAATACTTCGCGTAATTGGTCTGTCGTAATCATGTTTTTTTCTTATTTTTATTGAGGTGCAAAAGTAATCATTTTTTTATCTTATATCAAGTCCGGAATTTTATATTAAAAATCACATATTCCGATTGTGTGCCTATACGCAAAGGCGGTCCCCAAAGTCCCAAGCCCGATGTAACATAAATATGAGTATTGGTTTTTTGTTTGTATCCGTAACCGATTTCAAAAACTTTATCAACAATCAGGCTTAATGGCCACAACTGACCGTGATGGGTATGACCGGAAACTTGCAAATCAATATCGTTTTGCTCGGCCTCTTCCAAGTTATACGGCTCATGATCTAATAAAATCAATGGCTGGGCAGGATTGGTCTGTTTCACTAATTCTTCCAACGATTGACGGTTTTTATTTCCCTGCCGGTCGTCGCGTCCGATAATCCAAAAACTGTTATTGACTTGCACCACGCTGTCAACCAACACCGTAACATTTGTTTTTTGCAAAAATTCCCGGCTACTTTCAATTCCACTCAAATATTCGTGGTTTCCCAAACAGGCATACATGCCCAAAGGAGCTTTTAATTGATTAATTTCTTCGTACATTTTTTCCTGATTGAGCGAACGGGTGCAATTATCCACCATATCGCCGGCATACAAAATCACATCGGGCTTTTCGGCATTAATCAGCCGGACATATTTTTGCAGTTTCTTTTTATCAATCGACAATCCGAGATGTACATCACTGAAAATCAACACTTTCAAATCTTTGTATTTTCCACCGTCTTTGTGAATGACTATCGTTTTTTCCACTCGTTGCGGGTGATTAAACCGGTAATTGCCGGCAATCAAAAGAACGCCTACGAGAGCGTAGCCCACACTTACTTGTATCCAGCGAAAACGTCTAAAACGTTTTAATCCGAAAAAGCAGCCGGTAATCAAAAAATACAGCGTCAGATAAAGTGTAACCGCCAGCCAAAGCGTACCAATAAAGTACAACGGTTTTACGATTTCCAACGGTAAGGTTTCTCTTCCCAACATCGCGATAATGAATGCACTATACAAAATAAAAAACACAATGGCATACACTTTTCTTGCCCCACCGAAAGCAGGCAATATCTTCCAACCTCTGAGAAAAAGATAGAGATTGACGAGTGTGTAAAAAATAAAAACAATAAGAAAAAACATCATTTCTTTTTAAGAGTAAATAAAAATTCCAATCCGCCGTCCGCTTTGTTTTTGGCGTAAATCTCGCCTTTATGAAAAAGAACGGCCTCTTTCACAATAGATAATCCCAACCCTGATCCGCCTTGATCTCTCGTCCGGCCTTCCTTTATGCGGTAAAACCGTTCAAAAATCCGGTGGATATATTTTTCATCAATGCCTTTCCCATTGTCGGAATACGAAAAATAGTAGAAATCGTCGTCTTCCATATAGTTGTATATATCGATGATCACATTTTCACCGGCATATTTAATCGCATTATCCCCTAAATTGTAAAAAATAGAATGAAGTAAAGTGCGATTTCCCCTGACCGTAACATGTTTATCGACTTGTATATTAATCGTACTGATTTCTTTATAACTCCCGGTCATTTCTCGAAGCAATTTGTAAATATTGACATTTTCCCGGTCAAAATATTGCGGCGTTTCGGTCTGAGCAAGCAAAACAATATCTTGCGTAATTTCCGAAAGCCGTATTACTTGATTATACGCTCGCTTGATAAATTCCTGCTGCTTTTCGGGTGGTAGGTCTTCGTGGTTGAGCAACGTTTCGAGATAGCCTCGAATGCTGGTCAGCGGCGTACGGAACTCATGAGCGATATTATTGGTTATCACCGAGCGTTCGCTATGAAATTTTTCCGTTTCGGAAATATTGCGGATAATAATTTCAAAACTGTTATCGTCGAAAATAATCGTTTTAATCAGAAAATAAAGTCCGTGGCTCTGGATTTTCTTGTTAAAAACGGTACTTTTATCCGGATTTTTCAAAAAATCCAAAATATCGGCAAAAAGCGGACTATTAAACATGTCGCTTATGTCGAACGTGGTCGTATTCAACAACATACTTACATACTGAATAAAATAGGAATTGGTATAAATATTCTTATAGTCGGACGAAAAAAACGAAATACCTTCTTCCGCATGGCGAAAATGCTCCAGCAATTTTTCCTTTTCCGACAAAACTTCCTTTGTGTTGGCGGCCAACTGATCGTATGTTTCTAAATAGGTAAATTTAGATTTCATATATAACTAATGATACTTTTCGGATCGTTGAACGAATAGCCGTAACCTGAACGATTAGTGATATAAACACTATATTCGTCTAATTTTTTCCGCAGGCGGGCAATATGGACATCGACCGTGCGTTCCAACACATAACTTTCCTCTTTCCATACTTCCTGCAAAATCTCTTCGCGGGTGAAATTTCTTTGCGGATTTTGCATCAACAAACTCAAAATTTCAAATTCTTTCCGCGTCAGAATAATGCTTCTGTTCTTCAATTCAAGGTGTTTAGAAATTATATTTAATTTCATATCCCCCATCGTGATAATATCTGATTTCTTTTTATCCGCCTCAACAACCGGATTATTTCTGCGGGTAACGGCTTTCACGCGCGCAATGACTTCTTTAATCGAAAACGGCTTGGCAATATAATCGTCTGCACCAAGAGAAAAACCGGTAAGCATATCATTTTCGCTTTCTCTGGCAGTCAGGAAAATAATCGGTGTCTGGATATTGTCTTTCCGCAGTCTTTCGGCCACGCGAAAACCCGACATTCCGCCCATCATCACGTCCAACAAAATCAATTTGTGTTCGGGAGTTAATTTTTCCAACGCTTCTTCTCCTGAAGCGGCGGTGTCAATAATAAATCCTTCGTTTTCCAAATTGAATAAAAGAATTTCGCGAATATCTTCCTCATCATCAACAATCAGTAATCTTCCTGCACTCATCCTATCTATAATTATTTTTCACATAATCTTCGATAATCGAAGCCATTTTTTCCAAATTAAACACAGATGAGTTCAAGCACAAGTCGTAGGAAGAAGCCATTCCCCATGTTTTGTTGCTGAAATAATTGTAATATTCCGAGCGTTTTTTGTCCGTTTGTTCCATCAGTGTTTTTGCCTGTTTTTCGGAAACAGGATTATCTTCCATAATACGCCGGACACGGTCTTCGAGGGCAGCATGAATGAAAAGACTTAACCGGTGAGGGTGAGCCCGTAGAATATAATCCGCACAACGCCCCACAAAAATACACGATTCTTTTTCGGCCAACGACCGGATTACATCGCTCTGAATTTTAAACAGTGTTTCGTTCGATAAATAATTGCTGTCGCCCATATAACCGGAACGGAAACCAAAGTAACTACTCAAAAAACCGTGACTGCTTTTCTCGTCGGCTTTTTCAAAAAATTCCTTTCCCAGACCACTTTCGCGCGAAGCCAAGAGTATCAATTCTTTGTCGTAGCAGGAAATGCCTAATTTTTGGGCTAAAGTTTCGCCCAAGCGTTTGCCTCCGCTGCCCAATTCGCGCCCGATAGTAATGACATAATTTGTTTGCATGGTCGTAAAATTATATTGTTTTTTCGTCGCCTAATTTAAAATGTTTCAATTCGGTGGCCAGCAAAATACCGGCCAGCAACACAGATATAGAATCGGAAATCGCCATACTCGCCCACACGCCTTTGATACCCCAATAATTGGGTAAAATCAGCAAAATCGGTATCAAAAACAAGACTTGGCGCGTCATAGCCAGAATAATGGATTTGTTAGGCTTGCCGATACTTTGAAAAAACGCCGAACTCACCATTTGGAAACCGACTAACGGATAAATCGCAAACACCCAGCGAAGTCCCTGAACAGCAATATCCACCAATTGGTTTTCGGTCGTGAAAACTGCCGCAACAGCATGTGGAAATAGTTCAACAACAGCAAATCCGACCACCATAATTAGGGTAGCGAAAAAAATGGATTTTTTCAAAACCGCCAACACACGATCGTACAGTTTTGCACCGTAATTGTATCCGGCAATCGGTTGCATGCCTTGATTTAATCCGATAACAATCATAACGAATAGGAATGCCACCCGATTGACAATGCCGTAGGCCCCTACAGCCAAATCGCCACCGTGCTGTATGAGTTGCCGGTTGATAATAATAATGATTAAACAACTGGCTGCGTTCATCAGAAACGGTGCCATACCGATGGATAAGGAGTCCGTAACGATTTTCTTCTTTAAGCGGTAAATGCCTTTTTTCCAACGAATAAAACTATTTTTATTACTAAACAGATGGATTTGCCAGCAAAGCACGAGGATTTGGGAAATAATCGTAGCAAAGGCCGATCCTCGAATGCCCCAATGAAAACCGAAAATAAACAAAGGGTTGAGTACCAAGTTGATAAGTACGGTGAAAATGGTCGCCATCATGGATTTTTGCGGACTTCCCGACGAACGAAGCAGGGCATTCAGTCCAAAATACATGTGTGTAACCACGTTTCCGCACAAGATAATCACCATGAACTCACGCGAATATTCCAATGTTTCCTCGCTTGCGCCGAAAAAATGCAAGATAGGATTTAGAAAAGGAAGCGCAATCAGGGTAAATCCGATACCCATGACGAGATTTAAAACCAAAACATTCCCTAAAATGTGGTTGGCCGTTTCATAATCTTTCTGTCCCATGCGAATAGAGAGAAGTGTAGAAGCCCCAACGCCAACCAGCGAGCCGAAAGCCGCCGCCAAATTCATAATCGGAAAGGTTATCGCCAATCCCGACAAGGCCAACGGTCCCACGCCGTGACCGATAAAAATACTGTCGGTGATATTGTACAACGAAGAGGCCGTCATCGCAATAATTGCCGGGATGGCGTATTGCATCAACAGTTTTCCTACTTTTTCAGTTCCCAAACTGAGCGGAGCGGTTTCATTTTGCACCATATTGCAGTTGTTTTTGCAAAGGTAAAAATATTTTTGAAAATGATTCAGGCTGCTCCAAAAGTTTTTACACTTTATGAAACAGCCTGAAAAAGATTTATACTTCTAAACCGAAATTAATTGAAGATGTAGCGAACGCCTACTTGTAGTTTCCAAGTTTGGCCTGTAACATCGTTGTATGTTGTATAAATTTCGGGAATATCGTCGGCAGAGAAAAAGGAGTAAGTCGGAATATTGTTGGCGTCTTTCCCTTCATACTTGAGAATTTTTCCTTGGTTAGCCACCGGAAGCATTTGCTTGTTAACTCCCCACTTATTATTCAACAAATTGCCGAAGTTCAAAATATCTAAACTTACTTGCAAAGTGTTCTTGGTTTTGCCTGTTTTTACAGTAAAATTTTGAGCAAAACGCAAGTCGAAACGATGAACCATCGGTGCAAAAGCTGCATAAGCATCGGCGTATTCGCCTTTATGTTTGCTCAAATAACTGTCTTTTTCAAGGAAAGCCCAAAAACGGTCAGCATCTTCCGGTGTTTTCCACTTGATTTCATCTTTTGTTTTAGGAATGTAAATCAAATCTTGATTGATACCATCACCATTTATATCGCTTGTATAAGTATAACTGTAACGATTGGGTGAATAACCTTGATAGAAAATTCCGATTTCGGACGAAGTCCAGTCTTTCAAGTAACTAATACGATAATTCAAAGAAGCAATTATACGATCGGGCGTAACATATTGCGAATTTTGGATACCATTGAAATTCGCTCCGTTTATGGTAGGAAGTCCTTGGAATACAGATGTCGCATTATCACCCGGCATACCGCTCATTTCGTAGGAAGCTGTGTGGGTGTAGGCTGCCATGAAATTCAAATCTTTCACCGGCTCAGAATTAAGGGTTATGTTGCCTGTATATCCATAGCCTTCACTTGTATTCGTCAATACGCCAAGTACGCCTACATTTTTCTTGTGGTCAGCATCGTAAGCGGCAGTATTGGCATAATATTGATAAGTTGATGGATAGATATAACGATTATCCGGGCCTTCAAATTGAGTATATCCATTGGCAGCTGTTTGGTCTTTAATATTATAATTAAGCATCCTAACATCATTGATATATTTTGAAAACATCCCTTCTACTGTTACCGACAATGGGAATGAAACCGGTATTTGATAATCTACGGCCAATGAACTTTTCCATACTTGCGGCATTTTGAAATTCGGGTCAACGCCTGCCATACTACTTTGTATAGTACCTTCTTCCGGAGAGATGGTGTTTTTCAAACCGAATGTTTCTATCATTTGGTTAACATTGGTTATCAGTTTTCCATCCACATACATTTGGTCTAACCGAGGGTCTCGTTTTAGTACATCTCCTACGTTGGCAGCCTCGCCTTTATCTACATTCGTTTGGGTTGCATACGTGGTATATAGCTGATTGCTTGCACCTTGAATCATACCCGAATTTTGTGGCATATTGGTAAAGAACACAAGAGGAACGCGACCTGCGAAAAGCCCTGTACCACCACGCACTTTTAACGTTTGATCGCCAAATACGTCATAAGTAAAGCCTACGCGGGGCGAGAACTGAAATTTGGCAGAGGGCCAAACGCCCGTATCCACATGTTTTCCTCCGAAATCGAGTTCGTAAATGGCGTTGTTACGCACAATGTCATTAAGAAAGAACGTGTTATCCAAACGAATACCGTAAGTAAGTTTCAGATTATCAAGAATATTCCATTCGTCTTGTGCGTAAGCAGCCAACTGTCCGAAAGCCACTTTTCCGGCAGGATTCAATTCACCGCCATAACCGTAAGTGAGCGCAAATGCTTCAGGTGCTGCATTGTTTTTGAAATCCGAAAAACTTTTGAAACGATAATATCCTGTTCCGTTACGCATGTAGGAGTTCAAAGCCGACTGATATTCATAACTTACACCTCCGGTAAACTTATGCGCACCCAAGTAATAAGTGAAGTTGTCAGTTATGCTGAATACCTTGTTTTTTACACCATTATTCCAAGTAAACAATTCGTAACCGGCAGTCATATAAGGTTTGAAATTTCCCGCATTTGACGGATCTAATCCTGCAGCCGCTACATCATCTCCATTCATAATATCAATAAGTGGAAAAGGATCGGACAATGACCCGCGAATATCCTGAATATCAGTATATGTTACCAACAATTGATTACTCATCAAGTCGTTTAAATGCGAGTTCAATTCAGTTGTGAACGAATTAACAACATTACGCATCGAATAAGTAGAGTTCATAAACGACATGGCATCAACTCCCATACGGTAGGTGTTGTTCAAACGATAGCCGGTATCGGAAGAATTGCCGTTCGGTTCAATCCAATTATCATTTTGTGTGTGGTTGTAGCGCAAACTCAATTTGTGAGCATTGCTGATATTCCAGTCAATACGTCCCAAAAATTTCATATTGGTAACACCACCGGGAAAATCGGTCGACGAGCCGGTATTATATCCGTAACGTTCTTTCAGCAGGCGCGAAAATTCGTCCAAATCCGATTGTCGTGCGTGCGAAATAAAATTATTGCTATTGGCCATACCATCTTTCGACGCCCGCCAATCGCTTATCTGTTCAGGACTTTTTTCGTATTCAAAATTTCCAAAAAAGAACAGTTTATCTTTAATAATAGGACCTCCTAATGTTGCGCCATAAATTGTTTTTCCTTCTTTCGGGCGTTCGCCTTCGGGAGTGAAATCGCCGATGGTATTTCCGCGCATATTTTCATTGTTCATATACATATAAGCCGTACCCTTGAACGTATTAGTACCCGATTTGGTAATGGCATTGATGCCACCGCCGATAAAGTTGGATTGACGAACGTCGTAAGGCGCAATGATTACTTGCATTTCTTCAATAGCATCAAGTGAAATAGGATTGCCACCGCCGGGCAAAATTCCGTTTCCAAGACCGAAGTTATTGTTCAAACGAGCACCATCTACGGTAAAATTGTTTGATCGTCCATCGCGTCCGGCAAAAGTGTTGTTTCCGCCGCCGGCATAAGGCGAAAGACGTGCAAAATCATTTATACTCCGGTTGATAGTCGGCAACAAACGAATTTGTTCGTTGTTGATGTTGGTGGTTGCCCCTGTTTTTTCAGTCGTAAATTTGGAAGCACTTCCCAACACAACCACTTCGCTCAACGTTTGGTCTTTTTCCGACAAGGTTGCATTCAAAGAATAAATTTCACCTAATTGCAAATAGATGTTATTCTGGACATAAGTAGCAAATCCCAAATAAGCGATTTCTACTTTGTAAGGGCCACCGGTACGCATACCCTGAATGGTAAAACGACCGTCGCTGTTCGTTACTGTCCCATAAGTTGTCCCCGACGGCTCATGTACCGCCTTCACCGTTGCGCCGATCAATGTTTCTTTGCCGTCTGTTACTCGTCCGCTGATACTCGAAGTTGTAACCTGTGCAAACGATAATGTACTCCACATAAGTACCATTGAAACCAAGAAAAGTTTTACTCTTTTCATACTTTTACTTTTAAATTAGACACTCTTAAATACTCACTTTTTAACAATTCTTGGCAAAAGTATATATTTATTTTTACATTGTTGTTACGGTTTCGTTATATCTTTTAAAAAGTTATTAACAATCTTTCTACTGCTTTTTAGGGAAATTCATTTTTATCTTGTAAATTGGTCGAAATTAAGTTATACATATTGCGGCAAAAATATGAATTAATATTAAAGTGTGCAAATTTTTTCAGTCCTAATCGAACATTTTATATCTTTGCACTTTCATTTTATTGGATATGAGACGCTGGATAAGTTTTTTTGTATTCGTTATTTTTGCCGGTTGCTATGTGCAGGCGCAGACGATAGAAGACGCCCGCAAGTTGTTTGCAGAAGGGAAATATGCCGAAGCCGTTCCGCTGTTTGAAACTATCGTGAAATCGACTGCGAAGAAAACGGCTATCTATAAACCGGAAAGCTACCGCTCGCTGGGCGATTGTTATTATTTTTTATACGAATTTGAAAAATCGGTATTAGCTTATTCGCAATGCGCTGATTTGCCGGCTATTACTCCACAGATGGAACGTTCCAAACGAGCGGCACGCATGCTTTCGCGTTGCGAGGACATTCAAATTATCGACAGCGTGATTATGAACAAAAACGATTTTTTGAAAACGTATTTTATGAGCAGCGAATGTGGCTCACTGACAGACGAAAACGGCCGGATAAGCTACGAAAATCCGTTGAAAGACAAACGCTATTTTTCCGCAAAAAATAATAAGAATGGCAAATACCGGTTGTATTCCGAAATCAACTTGCAGGGCATGTGGGAGGACCGGCGCGAATTGAATTTACCGTCCGATACATCAGCCAACGATAATTATCCGTTTGTGTTGCAGGATGGATTGACGCTTTATTTTGCTTCTACCGGTGAAAATTCGATCGGCGGCTACGATTTATTTGTTACACGCAGTAATCTGAATAATGATACTTACCTTACACCCAATCAGTTAGGCATGCCGTTTAACTCCATTTTCAACGATTATATGCTGGCGATTGACGAAATCCACAACACCGGTTATTTCGCCACCGACCGTTTCCAGCCCGAAGGCAAGGTCGTGATTTATACGTTTATTCCGAACGAACAAATCACGCCCATCCAAACCGAAAACGAAAAAACGCTGATTGACCGTGCCAAAATCACGTCTATTCGCGACAGTTGGCCGGCCGGCAAAAATTATAAATCCTACCTCGCCGGCATTCGCCAATCGATTGCCAACGAAAATAAAACCGGCACCAACGATTTTTTCTTCGTGCTGAACGACCAAACCGTTTATAACCGTTTGAATGATTTCAAAGACGATGGTGCGAAACAGGCTTTTTTGCAATCGGCTGAATTAGAGAAAAACAGAACTAATTTAAAAAAGGAATTAGACGCTTTGCGTTTGGAATATGCACAAGCGAGTAACGCCAAAAAAGAAACGATGAAAGCCAATATCCTGACCAAAGAAAAACGGCTGGAAGAGCTGGAAAGCAAGTATAAACAGGCACTTGCGAACGCGCGGAACTTTGAACTGCGGCGGAAGAGAAATTAAATTTCCCCCTGTCATTTTTTTCACTTTCTTGCGACTAATAGAATAAACGCAATGGAACGATGAGCAAAATTAGTCAAGCGGAATTGGAAAATGATTTTATCCGAATGATTCGGGAAAATGAGCGGATTATTTACAAAGTCTGCTCGTTCTATATTTCCGAATCTTCACCGATGGAAGACCTCTATCAAGAAACAGTGCTTAATCTCTGGAAAAGTTTCCCGAAATTTCGAAACGAAAGCAGTTTTTCGACGTGGATCTACCGCATAGCGTTGAACAGTTGTATTTCGGGTTTGCGGAAGGAAAACAAGCACCGCCGGCAAGTTCCGCTTTCGCTGTCGGAAGAAATCGCTTTTGAGCCGGACAGCATGGAAGAGGAAATCCGCGAACTCTATCAATGGATTTACCAACTGAAAACGCTCGAACGCGCGATTATTTTGCTCTGGCTGGAAGAGAAATCTTACCAGGAAATTGCGGATATTACCGGATTGTCGTTAAGTAATGTGGCCACAAAACTGAAACGCATCAAAGAGAAGTTAAAAACAATGTCGAATCAGTAAAAAATTGAAAATCATGGAATTAGAAGAATTAAAAAAAGTATGGAACTCATTTGATACGCGCTTGCAACAACAGGAAATGTTGGAAAAAGTGATTT
The DNA here is from genome assembly GCA_025996895.1 of Bacteroidia bacterium. Taxonomy (GTDB): domain Bacteria; phylum Bacteroidota; class Bacteroidia; order Bacteroidales; family Azobacteroidaceae; genus Azobacteroides. The sequence continues at coordinate 11,900 of BNTW01000055.1, forward strand.
TGAAAGAATCGTTAGTAAGCAAATCGGACAAAGGTTTGGGCAGAATGATAAACTACGGTTATTTTGGACTTACACTGATCGTTTTTGGGTTATTCGTTTTGATTTGGGCTATTTTTTCTTTCACTAACCGTCCTTTGCCTTTACGAATAGGCTTGTATATGACTCTCATTTTTTGTATTTATGGATTAATACAACAAATTACCGGTTTATCGAAACTACATAAAATAGACCTTTCTTCTCCCATAAGAGAAAATTTGCAAAGAGTAAGTTCTTACCGTATCTATTATCATAAACAATTCATAGTTATGTTATCGAGTGCAGCGATTTTGGTCATTCCGATTATAATATCTCATTTTTTCTTCGTAAAAGCGCAAATATGGCAATGGATTTTCCTGTTTGGTGCATTGGCGATGGGTGCTGTCGGCAGTTGGTGGGAATATAGACAAATGTATCAAAAAAATATCAATACCATTCAAAAAAGTCTGGAAGAAATGAAGGAATTGGAAGAAGAATAATCGGGTAGGAGAAACGGGATTATTTCCCGTTTCGACCTCCCACACCACCGTGCGTACCGTTCGGTACACGGCGGTTCTTTAATTTACGGGGGCTACTTTGGAATAATAATCGGTAAAGAAAATGTAGCCTGCTCGTTTCAACCGCTCGTTGGAAATAGAGGTACTTTGTATAGGGCTGTTGGCGGTGTGCCAATAGCCTTTTCTCGGTGTGCCGTGCATGGCAATTAACTTGGTGGTGTAAGTCCACTATGGGGGCAGGTAGTAGCCAACCATTAGCTCAAGGCAAGGGTGTCCATCGTGAGTTGGAATCTGAAGGAAGCCGGCGGCAAAGTTCCGAACCGATGAACACGAACGACATCAGGCATATCCGGTTGGATGAGTTTGCCGAACAAAACGAAGTCCTGTTACTACCCGGAAACCGGAGTGTAAATGTCGCGGTTACATGGGATGAAGGTTAATTGTCTTACCACGGGAGGTCTCACAGACGTGCGGAGAAGTTTTTTTCAGAAGCACGGCTAACAATCGCTGTGAGAAGTCAGCCAAGACCAAAGTAGCGTATCACGTGCTGATAGGCGAAGGGTCGAACCTTGTAGTGAGATAGTAAATGAAAGTTACCGAGCGAGTCATTAGTAATCAGATGCTCTAAAAGAGGCTCCTTACAAAAAGAATAGGACGGAATCCGAAAGATATGTAAGAGTGATGTTTCTCAATCGGATAACTGAAAACAACATCCACCAATCGAAAGATGTAAAGCAAGGAACCGCCGTGTACCGAACGGTACGCACGGTGGTGTGGGAGGTCGAAACGGGAAATAATCCCGTTTCTCCTACCCGATTATTGGCATATTCCCACGCTTTCGCTTTCTTCACCCCCAATTTAATCAGATTGGCGAACTTGGTCTTTATCCGTTTCCACTGTTTCCAAATGACCATCCGTAACCGTCGGCGATACCATTCATCTATTTTCTCAAGTGCGCTCTTCATATCTGCCAACTTATAGTAATTGACCCAGCCACTTATGTAGGTGTTGCCCGTTTCCTTGCGCCATGCGTCGCCCTTTCCGTTGCTGCGAGAGGTGATTTCGCGTAACCGCGCTTTCATCCTTGACATACTTTTCGGGTGGACGCGCAGGCGGCATTTACCTTTGTACCTGTAAAAACCGTAACCCAAAAACTTCAACTTTGATACATGCGCTATCTCCGTCTTGACTTTGTTTACCCGTAGAAACAACTTGCTTTCGATGTAGGGAACTATGTGTTGGAGTGTCCGTTCTGCACTGCGTTTGCTCTTGCACAGTATCATCATATCGTCTGCATAACGTACAAATGCGTGTCCGCGTGATTCAAGCTCCTTGTCCAACTCGTGCAACATGATGTTCCCCAACAACGGACTTAACGGGCTGCCTTGAGGCGTGCCTTGTTCTGTCGGCTCGAACTTCCCACCTACTTCTACGCCTGCTCTCAGGTATTTATGGATGAGCGAGATGACTCGCCCGTCCTTGATTGTACGCGACAACACTTCTATCAGTTTACTCTGATTCACTGTGTCAAAGTATTTTTCCAAATCCATATCTACTGCAAAGTCATACCCTGCATCAACATAGTTCCGGACTTTCTTCAATGCCTGATGCGCACTGCGTTTCGGGCGAAAGCCGTAGCTGTTGTCCGAAAACTGTTGCTCGTAAATCGGTGTCAATACTTGATGGATGGCCTGCTGTATCAACCTGTCAATTACCGTCGGGATGCCTAACTTCCGTTTGCCGCCGTCACTCTTGGGTATTTCGACCCGTTTGACCGCTTGTGGTTGATAGTTCCCGTTCAATACCGATTCCAATAATTCCTCTTTATGTCCTCTCAGATAATCTTTCAGTTCGCTAACTTCCATTTCATCTATCCCCCCTACCCCTTTGTTCCGCACCACTTGTTGGTAGGCGGCGTTCAGATTCGAGGGTGAAAGTACATACTCAAGCATATTGCGCTCTCCTTGCCCCCTTGTGTCTTCCGATTCCGTCATCCAAAGGAAAGTCTGCCCTCCCGCGTAGCTTTCGAGTGCCGCTCTATCCTTTTGCGGACAGGTATCTTCCGATATTTTCTGCTTTCTTCCTTTCATTTGGTAACTAAAATTTTATTACACTTCTTAAAGTTCTGCCCTTCAAATCTTCGTGAGACTTCCTATTTTTTTTCTTTCACAGGCTCGTATCCGTTTCTACTATGGCTTCTGCTGACTTCTCACAGCGATTGTTAGCCGTGCTTCTGAAAAAACTTCTCCGCACGTCTGTGAGACCTCCCGTGGTAAGACTATTAACTTTCATCCCATGCAACCGCAACATTTACACTCCGGTTTCCGGGTAGTAATAGGACTTCGTTTTGTATTGCAAACTCGTCCAACCAGATATGCCTGATGTTGTTCGTGTTCCTCGGTTCGGAACTTTGCCGCCGGCTTCCTTCAGATTCCACCTCACAATGGACACCCTTGCCTTGAGCTAATGGTTGGTTACTACCGACCCCCATAGCGGACTTGCACCACCAAGTTAATTGTCATGCACGGCACACAATAAAGGAGATGGCCAAACGGTCATCCCCTTTTTTTTATCAGGGAAAATCTACAAACAAGTTATGCGAACTTTTTGAGAATTATTTATAGATTTTCCCGATTAGGTGTTTTGTCATTGCGGGATTGACCCGCAATCTCCCAATGTCCGTTAATGAGGTTTAAACATGAGTAGGAAGTTGAGTCTGTCGGAAATATATTTTTGTTGTTCTTTACGAACATCTTCGGCAGATTGAGTAAGCGAGCTACCCGTGCCTGTCAAGCAATTCAACATTTCCACCAAACGGCCGGCATAAAGAGGGCTGTTACGGATTTCTTTCTGCAAAGCAACATACTGATTTTCCAATCCCATTTGTTCTTGCCGAAGTGCCGGATACATCTGGTCTTTCATCTGAAACTCGCTCAATCCGGACAGAACGTATTGGTATTTTTCCAGCAACTGACGCTGGCGGGCAGTGACATCGTCAATAAACCGGTTTTCTTCCGATTTATCAAACGTTACTTCAATATTGTCGTAACCACGTACTTCTTTGATTACAATCAACTCTTCGCCGTTGAGTATCAGATTAATACTCTTACATTCCTTGATTGCCAGCCGACCCACGCCGCGATAATTCGCGTATTGCGCAGGCAAAACAATCACGGTTTTACCTGCTTCGGCCATGCGGCCGTTCAAAACAGTGTCCTGTTTCATCCCTTCCATCGCAATAACGGAATATTGCAAACCGGAACACGGAGGCAAATCAATCTCAATCGTCTGCGCGGAAATCGTTTCAACCAATAAGCATTGACAAGCAAGAATTACCCATTTGTTTAATCCGTTCATTAGTATCTTATTTGTTTAATAAGTTTGTATATAAAAAGCGTGTAAACTTTGAATATTGGTTTACACGCTTGTGATTTGTGTAGTAGAAAAAATTTAGAAAATAGACTCAATAATTCTATTTCTTATTTGCTCAAATGGTGCTTTTTTCATACTTCCTACTCGCTGTGAAAGGATATTATCAATCGTTACCATCAAGATATGGCACTTAACATAACTTTTCCTTGGAAATTTGAAATTAAGTATCATATCATCCGAGAGTTCAAAATAGTATTCAGATTGGTAATCTTTTGATGTTATGAGGGCCAAATAAACAAAACCTTCTGCTTCTATCAATTCATTGTTTGAAACTACAATAGCGTAATAATTTTTTGTTTTTCCATTTGGAAATAAAAAATCTACATTGATAATATCTCTTTGATTGATTTTCATTCTTTGCCGGCGACTATTTTATTTACATTAAGTATTGAATTGTATGCAAAAACTTCGTTCTCTGTATATTCTTTCTTTTTCCCAAAAAAATATTCATACTGTTTTGCAACAGGCTGGTCAAAAAAATCTCTTTTTTGCACTGCGCCTTTTACATTCAATGATGTTGCTTTGCTTACCTTAGCACCTGCTAAAATCGCACTACCTATAATGCTATTAATAAGCGAATTTCGAGCATTATAATTTAATGTTATTGTTGCCATAATCATTATTTTTTAACAACACAAAGATAAACAAATTATTTAAATCATGCAAACCAATACTTCAAAGAACGCTATTATAGACTTGCCAAGTTTTAAAAACTTGGCAAGTCTCGGAATTCTTAATCCTTGATACAACGAAGGGCGAAGCCGTTCGCGCGGCGGTCACTGTTGGCAGGATTCACGCTACCACTGCTGAAGTGCAAGTTGTAGGCATTACTACCTATAACCGTAGTACTCCAGTAGTAGCCGAACGTTCCCTGGCCGTACAGCGAGCCATCGCTGCTGTTCCGGTTGCCACTCGCGGGCAGAAAAAGGGTAGTAGTAGCACCGTCGGGTTTAACGGCCATACCCTTGACACCTTCGGTGGTGGGAGCGGATTTTTGATACCAAGTCCATGTGTTGGCCAAAGCGATGGTGTTGCTTCCGCTAACAGTTCCGCCGCGATATAGACTGCCCCATTCATGCTGGGTAGGAATCCGCCAGCCTGTTCCGCTTGTACCGTCGGCTGTACTTGTGGCATTGGCAGGAGGATAAAAAGTGGAATAATCTGTACCGTTAGCCATAATGTGCTGGCAAGGATCGTTGGGTGCAAATGCAGACTGACGCCAAAGTAGATCAATAGCGTTAGATAGAAAATTTGTGCCGGCATACCAGTTGTAATTATTAGTATTGACGGTCTTGATAAATTTACCGTAGTAACCGGTTGGGTCGGTACGGGATACCTGCTGGTAAGGATACACCTGACTACCTACACCCAAGAGGTTACCGTTTTCAAAAACCGGAGGTGTAGCATTCCAGGCTATAACATTGTCGGTGGCATCGGTACTACCATCATTGCCCACCGGAATCAAACTTCTCTTCTGATGGTCGTCGGCAATACGCCCCCATTGGAACAGATCACCGTAAAGCGTTTCCTCGTCAGTTGATTTCCGGTGCAAGACATTCGGATCATTCTCATTGTA
>BNTW01000056.1 GCA_025996895.1 Bacteroidia bacterium
GTGGCTGACTAACATCAAGTGCTACGCCTTGCATGAAACATTGGACTACTATTACAACGGAAATATCAAGTCGATGGATTTTGATCAGCTTGGTAACAGAAAATATACCTTTACTTACGATGGACTTTCACGGCTCAAGATTGCTGATTACACCGGCACTTCACCCGAAAACTACAAGGCGGAATATAATTATGATTTGCACGGCAATATCACATCGCTCAAACGTTACGGACAGACTGCCGCAAACAGTTTCGGACTGGTGGATAATTTGACTTATAACTACAACAACAGCAATCAGTTGTATTCTATTTCCGACGCTGCCGGCAATATTGCATTAAATACTTCGTCTGACTTTAAGGAATACAAGACAGGAACGGCGAAGGAGTATTATTTTAATGTCAACGGGTCGCTCACACAGGATTTGAACAAGGGTATCAGTGCCATCACCTACAACAGTATTGGTTTGCCTCAGCAGATGGACATCAAGAGTCCGGTGGCCGAAGCACGGAACGACTACACTTATTCGGCCGACGGCAGGAAATTGAAAGTGATGCAAAAATGGAATCCGTCTTATTCGACTTCTCCGGTTATCGGCAGCGGTGTGAATACTTCCTTGCTGACTGCTTCCAAGACGACCGATTACGTTGGCAACAAGATTTATGAAAACGGCACATTGAAAAAGATACTTACGGATGCCGGATATTATGATTGTGTGCAGAAAAAATATTACTTTTACGTCAAAAATCACTTGGGCAGCAACGTCGGCGTAGCAGACAGGGACGGTTTTGTGGGTCAGAACACGTATTATTATCCTGACGGACTGAGTTTTGCCAGGAGCAACGATCAGTCGCAACAGCCCTACAAGTTTAACGGCAAGGAACTGGATATGATGCATGGACTGAATCAATATGACTACAGCGCACGGTACTACGACCCGGGATATGGAAGATTTACAACAATCGACCCGCTGGCGGAAAAATACTACGCGGTAAGTCCGTATGCCTATTGCGCGAATAATCCCGTCAAATATGTTGACCCAGATGGGCGAGTAGTCAGGATAGCCAATAATTATGTCGGGGCAATGGAAAATATTGCAAAAATAGCAGCCACGAATTTAGGTAGCCAAGTTATGAGCCACTTAATAGGGCGAAATGAAACTTATACATTAAATTCAACATTTTGGTCAACAAGTAGTTCATACGACCCAAGCAGTCGAGATATTAATTATGTTGGCAATCCTTGGTATAGCGAAATTCCTAACGATGGAGGGGCATTAAATTCGATGGTTGCGATGGGACACGAGACGTTTCATGCTTTTGACAATAGCAATAATGTATTTAATTCTGCTAATGCCGGATATAGCAAAGATATTGCAGAACCTCGCGCTGTAAGTTTTGGGAACTATTTAAGAAGTGCATACTCATTATCTCCATTAAGAGAACAATACGGTAACATAAAAGGAAATTTTCATCAATTTGGAGGTGGCGATAAAATATCCGATTTTACTACGCTTGGAAATAATTCAGATAAAACGAGTTCTGGTTTTAGTTATACAAAAACTACAACAATCGTTGAAAGTTATAAGAAAGGATTTTTGGGTATAAAAATTCCGGATAAAACAAGGACGGAAACAGCCACCTACTATATGACAGTTAGCAGGGATAAAAACAACAACGCTTCTTTTCAGATATATAACAGTGAAGAAGAATACAAAAAAGCAACTTCTAATTGGTAGAAATATGAAGAAAGATAAAGCAAATAAAATACTCGGATTAATAGCGGTATGTATAAATGCGCTATTAGTACTCAATTCTCTTTATTGGTATTATGCTTATAATTTTACTAACATTATGTATTTGGTTATGTATCCGAATAGGGTGTTATTGGTAAATGCTTTACTTGGAATAGTTGGGATAGTTATATCAATACTTCTATACAAGAACAAAGTTAGTACTAAATTGTTCTTGATTGTAACATTAATAATTTGGTTAATTACTTTCTCAAATTACTTTTTCCCGATGTATTGACGAAAATCGAAATAAAAGCACAGGCAAAAAAAACTTTACCTGTGCTTTTTTCACTCAAAATCAGAAAAAGCCTTGCCGCAAAGCGGCAAGAAAAAAGGGTGGGGAATTTTTGCGGCTTCGCCGCAAGGAAAAAGACAGTTAGCACATTTTATGGAACAAATTACCGTCTAAATGCAATATCGAAAAGATTAAATCAAATGAACAAATTAAAATGAAAACGATAAAATATTTAATCGTAGTTCTAATGTTGATTTGTACTTGTTCCTGTATTGGGCACAAAACAGGAATAAATACAGATATTTCTACGTTGCAGCAAATAGTAGAAGGTTTTGAAAACATTTCTTCCGATCATGCTATTGATACAACTATATCGGATTTGAGCAAACAAATAAATGATTCTTATATGAAATCAAGACACATGATTGCCCATAAAATAATTGACTTTATATTCGATAGTGATACGATTGTTCTAATTGAAGAAAAACGTAATGATGTAGTTGGTGGATATTTGGATTATTATGTATATGCTTCAAGTCATCAACAAGTCAAATATTTTCCAAAAGGTGATGAGCGTAAAACATATACATTAGAAGAATTAAGAGCTACAATACGCAAATCTATACCACCGGAACCATATCCTCCACATTGGACAAAGGCAATGATTGAAGAGATGAAGAAGGGCACAGCATTTCCAGAACGAGATATTATCTTCTCCATTCAAGCAAATTCATTGGATAGTTGTATTGTGGAAATAGGTAAATTATGTTACACTGTTACACTCCATCTACTGCTTATGATATTGTAATTGCAATAAAAGTTGATAAAAAATATGTTTTTCATTACTTTTCTGCAAGAATGTGTGTGCGAGAGTAATGACCTTTGTTCATCGTAGTCTGTCATTGTTTTTAACGTCCGGCGAAAGATTTTCGTTTTTTGCCGGACGTTAAAAATATTAATAACCTCATTTTCAACCTAATCAACAACAAAACGACCTTAGTAGCCTTGAAAAATCCAAATAATATGCTAAATTTGCCGGAAAAATCAAGAGTTTTGAAAAAATACGCAATAAGCATTTTTCTTTCGGTCGTTATTTTAATCTTGTGCATGATGAATACGGTCGATTTACCGCCTTCACCCATGACAAACTTCGATAAAGTCGTGCATACGGTAATGTTTATGGGATTAGCCGGTGCTGTTTTTTTCGATGAAACGGCCTATTTTCGGAAGAAAACGAACTTTCGGCGTTTGTTTTTTGGCTCGTTCATTTATCCGGTTGCTTTCGGCGGATGGATTGAACTCATGCAAGAATATTGCACTTCCTATCGGGCGGGCGATTGGAATGATTTTTTATTCGATGTAATCGGTGCTTTTTGCGGGGGGATTATTTGCTGGATAATTAATCGCCGGATTATTTTTCCCGCTCGATGATATAATTCATCAATTGAATCAAGGCTGTTCTCGTTTCCGAATTTGGAAATTTGTCGAATAAATGGAGTGTTTTTGTTTTTATTTCTTCCATTTTTGCTTCTGCATATTCAATGCCTTTGTATTCTTTGGCAAAATCCGTCAGTAATTGGATATTTTCCGATGAAAAGGATTGTTTTTGAATAATGGACAGCAGGGAGTCGGCTTTTTCTTTCGGGGCGTGATTGAAGGCATAAATGAGCGGTAAGGTGATTTTCCCTTCACGAATATCATTGCCGGTCGGTTTGCCGATATTGCCTTGTTCAAAATAATCGAAAAGGTCGTCCTTGATTTGGAAGCAAATGCCCAAATTTTCCCCAATTAATCGTAAAATTTCGACTTTTTCCGGCTCGGCATTGACCGATAATGCACCCATCTGCATACAAGAGGCAAGCAAGACGGCCGTTTTCTTCCAAATAATATCAAAATACCGCATTTCATCGACAATTATTCCCGAAGAAGATACTAATTGCGTCAATTCGCCTTCCACGATGTTTTGTGCCAATCCGGACATAATTTTGAGAATGGTCAGATTTTCGGTTTCTACACTGCGGACAATGGCTTGCGAAAGAATGTAATCGCCCAATAACACCGCTGCCCGATTATCAAACTGAGCCATCACAGAAGGTTGTCCGCGCCGTTCGATTGTATGATCCACCACGTCATCATGAATTAGCGTAGCAATATGTAATAATTCGAGAATCACGGCGTATTCCAATGTTTTTTGAGTTATTTCGCCGCAAAGTTTGGCAGACAAAAGTACAATCAGCGGACGAATTCGTTTGCCTTTTTTCCCTGAAACAAAATCGAGCATGTATTGAAAATCGGGGATATGACTATCCAACGCTTTTTTATACAGCGCATTAAAGGCCTCTAATTCTTTTTGAACGGACTGTGTGATAACATTTATTTGTACCATCTCATTTGAAATAGATTGCAAAGGTAGGAATAATTTTTTTTTATCTATCTTTACACTCAATAAACATGCGGTTTTTGTTATGAAATTATTTTTGTTAGATGCGTATGCGCTGATTTATCGCGCCTATTATGCCCTGATCCGGACGCCTCGAATTAATTCGAAGGGAATGAATACTTCGGCTATTTTCGGTTTTGTCAATACGCTGGAAGAAGTGTTGAAAAAAGAAAATCCGACACATATCGGTGTGGCATTCGATCCGCCGGGACCGACTTTCCGTCACGAGGCTTTTGATGCGTATAAAGCGAAGCGCAATGAAACGCCGGAAGCGATCCGGGAGTCTGTTCCGATTATCAAGGATATTATTCGGGCTTATCGTATTCCGATTTTGGAAGTCCCTTATTATGAGGCAGATGACGTTATCGGAACGCTGGCTAAAAAAGCACCCGCAGACTGTGAAGTGTATATGATGACGCCGGATAAAGATTACGGGCAATTGGTAGATACTCATATTTTCATTTATCGTCCGCGCTATGGAAAGGCGGAGTATGAGATTCTCGGTATTCCCGAAATTAAAGAAAAATATAGTTTGAGCGATCCGCTTCAAATGATTGATTTGCTGGGTTTGATGGGCGATGCCTCGGATAATATTCCGGGCTGTCCGGGAATAGGGGAGGTTACGGCTAAGAAACTCATCGCTAAATATGGTGGAATTGATAATTTATTGGCAAAGACCGGTCAGTTGCGGGATAGTATTCAGAGAAAAATTGTGGGAAATAAAGACCTGATACTGTTTTCCAAGTTTTTGGCGACGATTAAAATTGATGTGCCGATTGAATTTAATCCAGAAGAATTGGAGCGGGAAGCGATCGATGAGCCTGCCCTTCGAAATATTTTTGAATACTTGGAATTTCGTTCGCTTTCCGACCGGGTGTTAGGTGAGCCGAAAAAAAATCCGGTACAGGTGCAACATCAGCCGTTGCAAGGCTCCCTTTTCGATGAAGTTGAAATGAATCCGGATGCCTATTTTCCCAATACGACTTCCGGAAAAACGTTTGAAAGTTCGAATCCTCTTGATAGGATAAAAACCGTTCCTCACGACTACTCTTTGCTGGATACAAATGAAAAAATAGCTGATTTAATCGAGAGAATTAAGGTTCATCAATTTTTCTCTTTCGATACGGAAACTACAGGATTGGATCCGTTGCAATCCGAATTAGTCGGAATGTCTTTTGCATTGGAAGAAGGAGAAGCCTATTTTGTATCGATCCCTGCCGATCAGCAAGAGGCGCAAAAGAAAGTTCGTTTATTCAAGAAAATTCTGGAAGACAAAACCATTCTGAAAATCGGGCAAGGGATTAAATATGATATGAATGTGTTGAAAAAATACGGTGTATTTTTGGACGGCCCTATTTTTGACACATTGATTGCCCATTACCTGATCAATCCCGAACAGCAACACAATATGGATTATCTGGCGGAAACGTATCTTCATTATCGTACCATTCATATCGAAGAATTGATCGGTAGTAAAGGGAAAAATCAATTGAAAATGTCGCAAGTGCCGATCCGTTTATTGGTCGATTATGCCTGCGAAGATGCGGATATTACGTTAAAACTTAAAAATGTTTTTTCTCCGATAATTGAAAAGGAGGGACTTAACGATTTATTGTATAATATTGAATTACCCTTAATTCCGGTATTGTCGGATATGGAAGAAGCCGGTGTCCGCTTGGATATTCCCGCATTAAAGGAATGCTCCATCGTTTTAACGGAACAGCTATGGGCAGTTGAGCGTAGAATTTTTGAGTTGGCAGGAATGGAGTTTAATTTAAGTTCGCCGAAAGCCGTAGGAGAAGTATTGTTTGACCGGTTGAAAATTGTTGAAAATGCAAAAAAAACCAAATTAGGGCAGTATTTAACCGGTGAGGATGTGCTGCAAAGTATTAAAAGCAAACACCCTATCGTCGAGCAAATACTGGAATACCGGCGGTTGAAAAAACTGTTATCGACCTATGTCGATGCGCTTCCTTCATTGATTAGTCCGTTGGACGGAAAGGTACATACAACTTATAATCAGACGATTGTGGCGACCGGACGTTTGAGTTCGACCAATCCTAATCTTCAAAATATCCCGATTAAAGACGAAGACGGAAGAGAAATTCGTAAAGCGTTTATTCCGGACGAAGGCTGTTTGTTTTTGTCGGTTGATTATTCTCAAATCGAGTTGCGGATTATGGCGCATTTGAGCGAAGACAAAAATCTGGTGGAGGCTTTTTTGCAAGGCCAGGATATTCATACGGCTACGGCGGCCAAGATTTTTGATTTGCCTATTAACGAGGTTACTCCGGGTATGCGCCGAAAAGCAAAGACAGCGAATTTTGGGATTATTTACGGTATTTCGTCGTTTGGTTTGGCCGAACAGTTGCGTATTCCGCGAACGGATGCGAAAGATTTGATAGATGGTTATTTTGCGACTTTTCCGGGTGTGAAAGAGTATATCGACCGGAGCATCGAAATCGCTCATGAGCAAGGGTATGTCGAAACAATTTTTCACCGGAAGCGTTTTTTGCCCGACATCAATTCGCGGAATGCGGTGGTGCGAGGTTATGCCGAACGAAATGCGATCAATGCACCCATTCAAGGCTCGGCGGCCGATATTATCAAGGTGGCAATGGATTGTATTTATCGCCGTTTTAAGGAAAACAAATTGCGTTCGCGTATGATTATGCAGGTGCATGACGAACTGAATTTTAATGTTCGGAAGGACGAACTGGACATCGTGAAAAAAATTGTTGTTGCCGAAATGGAAAATGCCGTTCACTTGAAAGTTCCTTTGGTAGCGGAATGTGGCATCGGTAAAAACTGGCTGGAAGCGCACTAAAAAAGGGAATTCTCCCGAATTCCCTAATTCAATCTTTGTTAACCTTAAATCTAATACTATTATGAAAAAACTACGGTACAAAGGTACGGCTCTTCATAAGGGATTTCCAAATCTTTTCTCATAAAAGTTGTTAATTGAACGTTAAATATTGCATAATCACATCAAATAGCCGAAATACTGTTCATAATGTCAAATAATTCGGCTTGTGTGTTAGCTCGAAGCATCGCAATTTTAGTCGGTTTGAAGTCGGGGATACCTTTGAAAAGCGGACTTGCCGCAATATGTCGCCGGCTGTGTAAAATACTACGCCGTTCGTCCAAGCGATTGACACTTTGTATAATCTGTCTTTTCAAAACCGACAAATAGTAATCAAAAGGCTTTTTGGGAAGCCATTCGTTGGTGGTAAGATAGTGTTTTATCTCCTCGAAAATCCAGGGTGCACCAATCGTTGCCCGTCCAATCATAACTGCATCAACGTTGTAACGGTCAAATGCTTGCTTGCAACTTTCAGGCGAATTGATATCGCCGTTCCCGATGATGGGAATGTGCATGCGCGGATTGTTTTTCACCTCGCCGATAAGCGTCCAATCAGCCTCTCCGGAGTACATTTGCGCGCGCGTTCGTCCGTGAATGGTCAAGGCAGCAATTCCGCAATCTTGCAGCTGTTCGGCCAAATCGACAATAATTTTGTGATCGTTGTCCCAGCCCAAGCGTGTTTTCACCGTAACCGGAATTTTAACGGCTTTCACTACTTCGCGGGCAATGGCTATCATTTTGTCGGGTGTGCGCAACATGCCTGCACCGGCACCTTTCCCCGCCACTTTTTTCACCGGACAGCCGAAATTAATATCTAAAATATCCGGTCGGGCTTCTTCACAAATCCTTGCCGCTTCGACCACCGGGTCGATTTCTTTCCCATAAATCTGCATCGCCACCGGCCGTTCCTCTTCCGAAACTTCCAGCTTGGTTTTTGTCTTATTGACATGCCGAATTAGTGCATCGCTTGAGATAAATTCGGTATAAACCATATCCGCTCCGAATTCTTTACACAACAGGCGGAACGAAATATCCGTCACGTCTTCCATGGGGGCGAGAAAAACCGGATAATTATCAAAAGTTAGATTGCCGATTTGCATATAGTGTGCAAATTTACAAATAAAATTCTTATCTTTGCCGAAACTGAACCTGAAAAAGGTAAATGGATATTTTAATAGATAAAATCATGGATTGCTTTGAAATTTGGGAAAATTGAAATCTAATAAACAATATGAAATCATGGCCCCCGTCGGTTCTTACGAAGCGTTGATGGCTGCCATTCAGGGTGGGGCGAATGCAGTCTATTTCGGACTCGAAGGTCTAAATATGCGGGCGCGGTCGGCCAATCCTTTCACCGTTAATGATTTGCATGAGATTGTCAGGATTTGCAAAAAACAGAACATCAAAAGTTATTTGACAATCAATACAATCATTTATGATAGTGATTTGGAGCAGATGCGGACGATTATCGACGCAGCCAGGCAAGCGCAGGTTTCTGCGATTATCGCTTCCGATACGGCTGCAATGACTTATGCGCGTAGTCAGAATGTCGAGGTACATCTCTCCACGCAACTGAATATTTCCAATATTGAGGCGTTGAAATTTTATGCACAATTTGCAGATGTGGTCGTTCTTGCACGGGAATTAAATCTGAAACAAGTCAAAAAAATCCATGAAAAAATTGCGGAACAACAGATTAAAGGGCCGAACGGAGAATTAGTCCGTATCGAAATGTTTGCGCATGGTGCGTTATGTATGGCGGTTTCGGGAAAATGCTATCTAAGCTTGCATGAGATGGACGCTTCTGCCAATCGTGGTGCCTGTAATCAGGTTTGCCGGCGGGGATATATCGTGAAAGATCGCGAAAGTGACATCGAGTTAGCGATTGAAAATCAATACATTATGTCGCCTAAAGACTTGAAAACCATTCATTTTATCAACAAAATGATGGATGCGGGCGTGCAGGTGTTCAAAATCGAAGGGCGTGCGCGTGGGCCGGAATACGTACGCGTGGTTTGCGAATGTTACCAAGAGGCAATAACGGCTGTTTGCGAAGGAAATTTTACGGAAGATAAAATTATCGCGTGGGACGAACGATTGAAAACCGTTTTCAACCGCGGATTTTGGAATGGCTATTATCTGGGGCAACGCCTCGGCGAATGGAATCACCGCTACGGAAACTCCGCGACCGAAAAGAAAATTTATATTGGTAAAGTGCTTAATTATTTTTCCAAATTGGGTGTGGCCGAGATTTTGATGGAAACGCAAAATCTGCATGTAGGTGATAAAATATTGATTACAGGGACTACCACCGGTGCATTGTTCGCGGAAGCGAAAGAAATTCGAGTAGATTTGAAACCGGTAGAACAAACAGAAAAAGGTGAACGTTTTTCGATGCCTGTGCCGGAACGAGTGCGTCCGTCAGATAAATTATACAAAATCATCAAAGAAAAATAGATAATGAGTAAAAGAATATTTGAAATCGAAATGAAAGTCCGTGATTATGAATGTGATTCGCAGGGTATCGTAAATAACGCCAATTACCTGCATTATTTTGAAAATACGCGCCACGAATTTATGCAAACTCTCGGGATTTCGTTTAAAGAATCGCATGCGTTAGGCATTGATCCGGTCGTTTCGCGTGCCGATTTATCGTATAAAAATTCGCTGACAGGCGGCGATATATTTCTTTCTTCGCTCACGGTGGAACGGAAAGGGATCAAGCTGATTTTCCACCAAAAAATACACCGGAAAAGTGATAACATCTTGTGTTGCAAGGGACAAATCGAGGCGGTAATATTGATAAACGGAGTGTTGTCGCGTGGCGATTATTTCGACGAATACATGAAAAATTATTTGATAGAAAGTTGAAATTATAAAATAAACAAAAAAAGCCAAGCCAGGACAGAGAACAGTTCCCATTTCATTAGCGTCGGCAACTTTTTATTTACGAATGCTATAATGATAGATTTCTTCGCCTTTGTGATTGATAAAAAAGAATTTAAACGCCTGATTATCTACCGAACAAATGGTAAAACCCGGGTCTGGACTGCAAAAAACCGTGCCGTCCACCGGTTTAACCGGACGAGCCAGCGAGCCGGACGAATTGACCACGTAATTCACTACCGAAGCCGTTGGCCGAATGTGCTGGAAATTATGAATGTGTCCGCAAAAATACACATCGACCTTATTCTTCTCCAAAATCGGAGCTAAACGCACCTGCATATCGGTACGTTCGGATTCCTCTTTCTTAGTTTCCGCATAAACCGGGTGATGTCCGATAACGATTTTCCACTTTTCCGTCGAATGTACCAGTACCGAATCAATCCATTGCAGTTGAACAGTCATGTCTTGTTTGCGGGCATCGGGATACGTAAGCGTATCGTTGCGGTATTTGTCCATCAGCGGAGTGGTGTCGATGAAAACCAACCGGCACGTCGCACCATCTTTCGAAGTAATCACTTTCGTGTAGTACTTGGCAGGCGCGTTCCACCGGCGGCTCACTTGGGTATAATCCAACACCGCCTGCGTATTTCCGCGATATTCGTGATTTCCGCAAATCGCATTCCAATCAATCATCAAATCGGGGTGATCGTAAATCAGCTCGTAATTGGTTAGCCAGAGCGGATCATTCACACTCTCTACACCTTCAAAATGGTGTACATCGCCCGCCGCCGCCACCATTTCGATACTCCTATTTTCGGCCACATAGCCCATAATCCGGGCAATCGGTTTTTGCTCGTAATATCCGTTTCGACCTAAATCGTTGGCTACGATAAAATTAACTGCCGACTTGGAAACTTCGGGAAGCGTTACCGAAACTTCGTTTTGTGCAAACGTGAGCGTTGCACTAAATAGAACTATTAATGATAAAATATATCTTTTCATATTAAAATATTTTAGAATGCAAATGACGCAAAAAAATTGCATTTTCTGCGTCATTTACGTTTTTTATTTAAAAATTATTTCTGTCCAAATGCGCCGAAATAGTTCGCAGGAACAGGCGTTTTATACGTTTTTCCGTTCAACATCAAACCGTTAGCGAAATACGGAGTAAATCCGGTTTTCACTTTCGAGGCGTCCAATGCCGGAGAGCCTGCCGACAAATGCAAATCCCATGCTTCATTATAATTGAAATCTGGCAATGGGTTGGCAGCAAACGGGAATGAGGTAAATTTCGGGTCATTCGCGCCGGCTGCATTTCCGCGAATATCATGTTCGCCGTAAATCACATCTTTCACACCTGTTTTGAAGCCGTCGAAAGCCGTAACCGTACCGTTTTCAATGTGTTGCGGAACGGCGCTTTGAACTGTTCCCGAAGCATAGAAATTGTAATCAATGATACTTCCACTCACAACGCCTTCCGTACCGCCCAATCCGAAATTCGGGGCTTTTGCGCCAAACATACAATTCACTATCAAATTGTTGAAAATGTTCACCATGCCGCCTTCCGCCCAAACAGAGCCGCCTTTGGGTTTGCCCGGATCGCGACGCCAGCCGGCATTGATAATCGTGTTGTTGTAGGCATTGATTTGCGCCAAAAAACGATCGCCGCCTACGCCTGCATTTGACAATTTGAATGCATTGGTGTTGGGGCTGTACATCACGTTGAATGCTGCATCAACTTTACAGCCGGCTTTTACGTTAATCGCTTCACCGCCTTCGTTGCCTATAGCATAAAACAAGTTATTGGTAAAAATACATTCACCGCCTTGTACATAAATTGCATCTTCGCCCGTATAACGGAAAGTCGAATGGGTAATCACATATTTTCCTTTCGGATTGTTGGTGTTGAAAGCCACCATTCCTTCCCCGCCGCCGGCTTTGAAAAGGCCTTTCGTAACCGAAGGAGAAGCTGTTGTCGTAATTGCGCCGGTATATTCAATCAATACGTTATCCAGCACTATTTCACCGCAGGTGGCGCTACCGATAATGCCGCCCCAGTGGCGTCCGTTTGTCTTTTTGTCGTGATTAGCGGCAGGAACAGTGAAAGTAATCGGTGCGTCTGCCGTACCGTTGGCATACAAATTGCCTTCTACAATCAGTTCGATTTTTGTGTTGCTGGCGTCTTGCGCATCTGCACTGATAATTACATTGACACCTTCCTCAATGGTCAGCGATTGTCCTTCTTTAACATAAATTTGACCGGCTACGTTGACAGTCGTATATTTTTTCCAAACACCCGACACTTCTTTTGCCGGTGCACCTTTCGCGCCTTCGGTTACAGGATCGTTAGCCACCACCGTAACAGCTGCGGTCGCTTTTTCGCCGCTATCTTCTGCGGTTGCCGTAATCGTTGCATTACCTAATTTGATAGCCGTTACTTCGCCTGTTTCACTGACTTCCGCGATTTCGGGCGCGTTGCTCGACCAGCGGATTTTTTTGTTGCTTGCATTTTCAGGGAAAATACTGACGGTAAAACTCGACGTTTCGCCGGGTTTGAGAGTTAAAGAAGTCGGCGACAACGTGATTGCCTTCACCGAAAGGTCTTCTTCTTTTTCGCTGCAACTCGTAAAAACAAAAGCCGAGGCAATGACCAAACACAGTGTAAATAAAATTGATTTTTTTTTCATTTTTCTATTAATTTTAAATTTATATTCGTAATTTGTAATTTTTATACTTGTAACTCCTAAAACCTGTACCGTACGCCGAGTTGTATATTTTGTCCGTAATAATCGCGGCGCACCAATGTTCCATTATTATAATTTTCGTATCCTTCTACCTGTTCGTTTGCCGGATTTTGTTTTTTCAAATAAAGCGCCATCGGCGTATCCAGCAAGTTGGTCGCTTTTACAAAAACGGTCAGTCCCATTTTGAATTTTTTCTCCATCGAAATATCGGTTTGAAGATAACCGCCCTGCCAAATATCATTGTCTAAATAAAGCGAAACGGCATACAAGCGATCGCCGGTATAGGCAAAGGCCAGCTGGCCGTCCCAACCGTTTTTCGTATCTTTATATAATAATGACAGATTAACCACATGCTTCGCCTGTCCATTCAACGGACGGGTTTGTTCCACATTTTTTACTAATATTCTTTCGGACGAATTGAGGTCGGGATTGTCGTAATTAAACAATTTGACGGTTGTTATCTGCGATTGCGTAAAAGTATAATTGGCTTTCACGCCGAACGAATGGAAATATTTCATTAAGTCGATTTCCATGCCGTAATTGTCGGCATCACCAAAATTCGTAGGCGAATAAAACGTTCCCTGCCCTTCGGCCTTAATGCCGTATTCGATGGGATTTTGCAGACGCTTGTAAAACAATCCGGCCATAATTTGCTCCGAAGGACGCGGAAAATATTCGTAGCGAAAATCAACATTGTGCGCAATCGTGTGCTTCAATTCGGGATTTCCTCTTTCCGTATAATCTTCATTCAGAATTTGATACGGAACAATCTCGAAAAATCCGGGACGGTTGAGCGATTTATAATACGACGCGCGGAAATTATTGTTTTTCCAAGGTGAATATTTAAAATGCAAACTTGGAAGATAATCCGTATATTGCTGATTGTCTTCGTTTTTAACGCCTTCAATTGCATGTTTCAGATGGTAGCCCTGATTGGTATTTTCGATGCGCAAACCCAAAATCACCTGCAAATTGCTCAGCTGAACTTTGGCCTGTCCGTAGGCGGCGGCAATTTTTTCCGAAGCATCGTAGTTCAACTGATTGCCGGTCGACCCGTGCGGATTATGCACTTGAAACTTGATTTCGCTATAATCGTTCCAATCTGTTCCTTTAATTAGGTTATTGTTCATCGCGGGCTTATCCTCATCATACGGCAGGAAAAGATAATCGTTGTAGAAATTGGTACGCTGCTTGTCGCGGTACATTCCGCCGGCAGAGAAATCCATCTTCATTTCGTCCGATAAAAGCGTATAATTCGCGTTGTAATAGCCCGCCAAATCCTTATCGTCGTTGTGTTCCCAGCGGCGTTCCGCACCGTAAGGCGTCGTTACAACCGAAACGGAATTCATTTTCCAATCTTTCACTCTCGCACTGGTATAAACCGAACTGTTGTCGGGAATTTCGTTGAACGCTTTGGAATAAACAGCCGCCCAATCCATTTTTAAAGCTTCGTTCGGCAGAAAATAGTGAGTTCCTTTGAGCGTACTGTTGATTATCTGCTGATGTGTCAGACGGAAGCGCGTGTCAAAACCCAAATTATAGTCGCCGTGTTCGGGGTCGTAGCCGATGTTCAATTCCGTTTTTATGTTGTCGCGTACCTGCGCATTCGTGAAATCCATGTAGGCGTTGTACCACTGCAGCTTATGAAGGGGCGAGAAGCGGTAGTCGAATTTAGCATGCAATCCGTAGCGCGTTTGCCGTTCCGAATACGTCCGGTCGTTTTTATTCGTTAAAACCGGCAAGTTCGATGCGTCGCTGGTAGCGTTTTTATTGCTGAAATAGAGGCTGTTGCTTCCGCGATAACTGTTCTGAAAACTTCCTGCAAGCATAATACCCAAGCGGTTACCGAGCAAACGGTCGCCGTAAGAAAATCCACCGAACAAATTAGCCGGCGCATTGCCTGACTTCAGTTTAATCACTTTCTCGTTGAAATCGCGGGCTTTCGCCGGATATTTTTCACCATAGATTTCGTAAGGCGATTGCTTGGCAATGGCCTTCGTATCATACGAATAAAAATCGCGGTCGAAAAACAAAGCGTTGTATCCGGTTGATAAATTGGCCGTGATTTGGCGGTTTTGCGGAGCGTCTTTCATGACGAGATTGATTGTTCCGCCCACCGCATCGCCTTCCATATCGGCTGTTAGTGCTTTTGTAACTTCCAGCCGGTCAAGCAATTCCGAAGGGAAAATATCGAGCGGGACAAAGCGGTTTTTATTGTCGGGACTGGGAATTTTAATGCCGTTTACCAGCGTATAATTGTAGCGTTTGTCCATACCACGCAGGATTGCGTACTGTCCGTCGCCGCTGCTGTTTCGTTCAACCGTAACGCCGGAAACGCGCTGTATGACGTTTGCCACCGTTATATCGGGCGACAATTCGATGGCTTTCGCGCTGACCACGTTCATCACGCTGTTCGAAAGTTTTTCGATGTTGCGCGCGCCGTTTTCCGAATTGTTGGCAGCATAACTATACACGACCACTTCGTTGATTTCATTCACCGAAGGCTTAAGCAAAACAATTAATTCTCCGTTTAAGCCGGAAACCGAATATTCGGCGGTCTGATAACCTAAATAACGGCAAATCAATGTATTGTAATTTTCGGATGTTTCAATCGTAAAACTGCCGTCCAGACCACTCACCACACCTCGCGCCGGATTTTCTTTCCAAACGAGCGTTACACCGGACAATTCTTCACCTGTTTCAAAATCGCTGATGGTTCCTTTGACCGTTTTGCCCATCAATAATTGTGGAATTAAGAGAGCTGAAATAATAAATAAAATATGCTTCATTTGCTTTTATAATAACTCGACGCAAAAGTAGGGGAGCAATATTAAAAACTCATTTAGGAAATATTACAAATTAATGACATATTGAGTGTAATCCCAAAGAATTTGTTTACCTTTACAGCCGAGAGTTATTTACAAAATGAATATCCCTTAGATAGTTAGCTGTGACTGATTAAAATCTAAAATAAAAGTTGAAAATATGGAAAACCAAAACGTACTTTACCAAATCGGAATGACGCTTGTGAAAGGTATTGGTACGGTGACCGCCAAGCAAATTGTAGAAACGCTGGGCGATGTGTCGTTGCTGTTCAAAGAAAAAAAATCGGTTTTAGAACGGATTCCGGGCATTTCGCGGAGAATTGTAACGGAAATCCACCGGCCGGAAATCCTGCAACAGGCAGAAAAAGAGCTTCTGTTTATTGAGAAAAATAAACTGCAAACGTTTTTTATCGGCGACGAAACTTATCCCGAACGTTTGAAGGATTGTATTGATGCGCCGGTAATGCTCTATTACAAGGGAAATGCAAACTTGAATGCAGAGAAAATTATCAGCATTGTCGGGACGCGTAATGCAAGCGGTTACGGAAGGGAAATTACCGAAAAAATTATTCAGGACGTGTCAGTTGTTTATCCTGAACTGCTGATAGTGAGCGGATTAGCTTATGGAATTGATATTTGTGCGCATAAATCCGCGCTGAAACATCATTTGCCTACTGTCGGCGTGTTGGCGCACGGTTTAGACCGGATTTATCCGCATGTACATCGAAGCACAGCGGTCGAAATGTTGCAACAGGGTGGATTGTTGACCGATTTCGTGAGCGGAACAGCTCCCGACCGTCAAAATTTTATCAAGCGCAACCGGATTGTCGCCGGACTTTCGGATTGCACGCTCGTCGTTGAATCAGCCGAAAAAGGCGGCGCGCTGATAACTGCGAACATTGCAGATTCTTACCATCGTGATGTTTTTGCCGTTCCGGGAAAGGCGACCGACGCTTATTCTGCCGGCTGTAATGTGTTGATTAAGTATAAAAAAGCGGCGTTGGTTGCTTGTGCCGATGATATTTTCCGCGAAATGTGTTGGAATGAGGCAAAAAAAGGCGAAAAAAAACCTGTTCAGCGGAAGATTTTTGTTGATTTGACTTCCGAAGAACAGATTTTAGTCGATGTGCTTTCCAAAACCGCCCAAATGCAATTAAATATGCTGGCCATTACCGTCAATCTGCCCATTCATCAATTGGCCTCGCTCTTGTTTGAACTGGAAATGAAAGGTGTTGTCCGTTGCCTGCCGGGTGGACTGTATGAGTTGATTTAGCTTTATTTTCTGTAGCTAAGTAACGAAAAATAAATAACTTATAATAGTTTTGATTTTTAAGCAGTAAATTTATAGTTCCATTTCGGTAAAAAATCATTAAAATCAACAGGCATTGTTTGCATAAATTCTTCAGAAGCTTTTCTGCCAATTTCGTACTGTTTTGTGTTAATATATGCTTTCACGGAAAAACCGGTTTTAGTGGTTGTTTCCTCTGCCAATTCTTTGACTATTTCGTGATTTTTAAATACAACTCCACTCCATT
>BNTW01000057.1 GCA_025996895.1 Bacteroidia bacterium
CGGTAAAACGTGGATATGGACGGCGATTGATCCCAATACACGACTGATAATCAGTTTTTTAGTTGGGAATAGAACACTGAGCAGTTGTCGAAAATATTTCAAACAATTATTGAGTAGAATTGACAAAACTTGATAATATTTTTTTACAATTTTATCAGACCACACGCCACGCTGAGCAAAAATGCAGATAAAACCCGAACGCCGAGAACGCCCGCCCTATACGCCGGAATCATTGATAAAAACTGGGACGTTGAACATGCCTTTATAAAATCTTATGCGAAACAATAATTATATGACACTATCAAAAATTCTAAATGCAGTAAAATCAGTTTCCTTTTTGTTGTTTGGATCTAAAAAATAAACGAGCGAGGAAACTTTGGTTATTTCCCCGCTCGTTCTCATGAAAAAACACTCTTCTATCTTAATTTATAGACTTTGGATTTGAATAGCTGTGCCGCCGCTGGGTGCAAGTTGCAGTTCCAGCACCGAATCGGAAGTGATTTCCTGTTCTTCAATAACAATAGAATACGGATTGGTTTTCCAATCGGCATTTGCACCGTCTTTGTAAATGACGGCCTTATAGTTTTTACCTTTTTCCAAAAACGAAAAATCCACTTTCACCCTACGGGCATTTTCGTCGGTAATCGCACCGAGATACCAATTTTCCGAATGTTTGTCTTTACGGGCAGTTATGACGAAATCGCCGATTTTCCCATCCAAAACAATCGTTTTCTGCCAATCAACAGGAACCACGCGGATAAATTCAAATTCGGGACGATCGACGTAATTTTCAATTATATCCGAAGCCATCTGCACCGGACTGTAGATAACCACATACAGAGCCAACTGCTTGGCAATCGTGGTCTGAACGCGCGTACCGGGTCTCGCCGGATTACTGAAATTGAATGTACCAGGTGTAAAATCCATCGGACCGGCCAACCCGCGCGTGAAAGGAATAATCGTGGTATGTTCGGGTGGATTTCCGCCGTCAGCCGACCAAGCATCCCATTCTTGTCCGCGAACGCCTTCCTGCGCTATCAGATTGGGATAAGTACGCTGCCAGCCGGTAGGCATAATCGGCTCGTGCGTGTCGATAGCCACCTGATAGTTGGCTGCCGTTTCGACCACTTTGCGGTAATGACGCACGCCATACTGACTGCTGTGCCGTTCTTTTCCGTCGAAAAGCGGATTAACATAACCTGTTTTAATGGCGTGTATGCCGTATTTTTGAGCAAACGCAAACGCACTGTCCAACTGGCTTTCGTAATTGCTGATGGCAGCGGCCGTTTCGTTGTGACTGATGATTGCAACTCCTTTTTCTGCCGCATACCGGCTGATTTTCTCAATATCGAAATCGGGATAAGGTGTTGAAAATTTGAATTTTGTGCCATCGCCAACCATATACCCGTCCCAGCCTACATTCCAACCTTCGACCAACACGCCGCCGATATTGTTTGCTGCCGCAAAATCGATGTAACGCATCATGTTTTTAGTCGTTGCACCATGAATAGGCCCTTCCGTCCAAGTCATGGTGTTCATGTGCATTCCCCACCAGATACCGACATATTTCATCGGCTCAATCCATTGCGTATCAGCGATTTTCGACGGCTCATTGAGATTCAACATCATCCTCGAATTGGCCAATTCGTTGAGATTGTCAGCTAAAACAATAATGCGCCAAGGCGACACAAAAGGTGTTTTCGCATAAACTTTTACACCGGTTGCCCAAGGGGTTAAAGACGCATGCAAACTGCGACAACCGGTCAAATTCATTTTCGCAAAATCAATTAACGCTGCCTCGTGAATTTCGATGTATTTACCGTCTGAAGTTTCGATGGTTACCGGCGTTGAAACCGTATCGTTGATTTCGGAAATCAACCGTTTAGTGTAAAGCACCTCATAATCGCGGTCGAACAGATGTTGCGACCAAATGCTGTCGTCGTTTGCCAACGTAAATTCGGTCAGTTCGTCGGCAATTTCAAAATCCTTCAGATTTTCCTGTTCGGGAAACTCGTAACGGAAAGCGATACCATCATCGAAAGCGCGGAAAACGATGTTCAGCAGCCGTTGTTTTCCGGTTTTCTCTTGAAGTTCGATTTTTGCCTCATTGTATTGATTATGCACCAAAATCTCCTCGCCCCAAGGCTGTTCCCATGTTTCGTTTTTGCTGTCGGTTTGTGTGCCGACAACTTGAAAATCAGCACAAAGCGAATCATTTCCCGCAAGCGCAAAACCCATTTGCGAAGTATTTAAAACGGCTTTTCCGCCTTTTTCAATGGAATAAAATGGTTTTCCGTTCTTCAAAGAAAAAGTAATGACCGTTTTTCCATCGGGCGAAGTCAAACGTTGCTCTTGCTTGCCGCCGCAAGCCACCAACAGGCTTACGGCAACAAACAAACCCATAATTTTTGAAATTCTATTTTTCATTTTTCTATTTTATCTATATGATTTACCGTACCGATGGATAATTCCCCGACTGCACCATATTGGTATTGCGTTCCAATTCGAGTTTGGGAATAGGTTGTACATAATAATCATCTCCGTTGAAAGTAAGTGTGCCGTTGCGGGTTTCCTTATAATAAGAAACCTCCTGCTGTCCGATTTTCCAGCGGCGAACATCGTACCACCATTGTCCTTCTGCAAAAAGTTCCGCCCAGCGTTCGTATTTGATTACATCATTTGCCAAATGATCGGCCGGATCGAAGGTTTTCGTACGCTCGGTCAAGCTTTTATAATCATACGGACAGGACGTATTCGGATCATATCCGTAAGCCCGGCGATGTACTTTATTGACATATTCCAAAGCCGTTGCCGGATCGGAATCTTTCATGATTTCGGCATACAGCAAATAAATATCAGCCAACCGCACTATCGGATAATTTGCACCGCTACTATAATTAATTTTTGTTTCCGTTCCATGCGTATTGGTAAATTTCCGATGCTGAAAAGCCAATAATTCGGGACGATTATTGACTTCGCCTGACTTGTCGTAGCAACTTTCCCTTCCTTTATCATCGATGAGAAGATCCACAAGCGGTTGTCCGGTAGAAATTGTTAAACGCGGATCTACCCTTGTCTTGTCGGCTTTCAAATCGCGACATTTCTGTACATAATCTTCGTTTGGATAAGCAAACGAATAGGGAAAGTTAGAAGCTGATTTTGGCGTATCAAAATCATACGCTTTATTAAATGTACGGCGCGGTGCAGAAGTACCTGAAAAACCAAAACGGCGGACATTACTATCGTGAATATAGTTATTACCCCAGCCACCCATTACGGAGGTAACAATATCATATTCTTTGAGCATCGGGTCGTTCTCCGGTTTGTCTTCCCTGCCTTTACGGAACGGAATTTCCAGATTCATTACCCAAGGGGCAAAAACCATCGGCATACCGCTGCCGGAAGTATAACCGGCCCAGGGACCGTTTTGATTCATATTTATGGTCATATCCACTTCGTACAGATTTTCCGAATTAAATTCGTTGGTCGAATTGCCGTAAAACATGTCTTGATAAACTTCGGAAGAAACAAGTTTTTTCCCGCTTTTTTTAATAATATCTTCAATCACCGGCTTTGCCAAATCGGGATAACCCGCTTGCATATAGGCTTTTGCCAACATGCCTTTGGCAGACCACACATCAGCGCGGTAAGGCTCTGTCTTGCAACTGTCAAGCAATTGCGCTGCTTTTTTGAAATCATTGATGATAAAATCCCAAGTATCTTTCACACTTGCACGCGCCGCTTTCATTTCGCTTAACGCATCGGGGGATTTTTCAAATAAAGGCAAACCCAGACCGTCAGGGTTGATTTCAAAGAAAATTTGACCGTGCCAATAAGCCAATCCACGCAAAAACAACGCTTGACCTTCCATATAATCCAACGCGCCGTGCTTTTCTTTTTCCTTATCGGAAGCATATTTTTCACGGTAGCCCTTGATTCCTTCCAAAGCCGTATTGGAGAAAGTTACCCATTTGAAAATATCCAAATAACTTTGCGTAATATAACGGCTGTCGATGTCTGTCTTGTTCATTTGCGAAGTTCCACGTTCATCATACGAGCCGTAAGTGTCGGAAGTATGGTCATAGAGATACACACCCATCGGAAACCAATAGAAAGCATACAATCCAATCGAATGGCTGCCTGCGTAAGCCGAAGTGAGCAGTAAATTGGCCTGTTCGGCTGTTGAAGGAAAATTATCGGGCGAAACCGAACTTTTGTCTGTTACCGTCAAAAAATCGTCGCAACCCATCAACAATATTCCTGTTAAAAATAAGGAAACTATTTTATTTATATAATTTTTCATATCAAAATCATTTTAAGGGTTTATTATTAAAATGTTATATCAAGACCGAACGAAATCAACCGAGAAGGAAGATAGCGATTTTGATGATCTAAACCACGTGCCAGCCCATTACCGCCGATTTCGGGATCAATTCCTTTGTACTTGGTAAAGGTAAATACATTTTGCGCACTCATATAAATCCGCGCATTTTCCATTGCCGCTTTTTTAGCCCATGCTTTCGGCAGCGAATAACCAATAACTAAATTCTTCAGTTTCAGATAATCCCCTTTTTCCAAGAAGAAACTGGAAACCGTCGAATAGTTCCTGTTTGTGTTGGCATCGGAAATCCATTTATTGTCGGCGTCAAAAAAGCCTGTACGCGGAATGTCCGTCAAGCCGTTATCACCGAAAAACGATACATTGAAAATATCGGCAGTCGTGTTGCCGTCGCCACCAAATACTTGTGTATAGGCTTTCACACCGTTGAAAATATCAAATCCGGTCGCACCTTGGAACAATATGCTCAAATCAAAACCTTTATATTCAAGACTTGCATTCAGACCGTATATCATTTTCGGCCAGGGATTTCCGATAAATGTTTGGCAAGATTCATCTACCCAGCCTTTACCCAAATCGTCGAAAATCAAATCGCCGACATTTGTATTCTCCCGTTGATAATATCCTCTCGGAGCACCGGCAGCCACAGCTTTGGCATTGTATTCATCGACTTGTGCCTGCGATTGGAAAATACCCAGCACGCGATAACCGTAGAACAAGCTCATAGCATTTCCGTCTTGCGTACGAGTTACAAGCGGCCAATCTGTGCCGATACCTCTGTCAATGGGGTCAGCTCCGGGTTTATCGCCAATTTGTTTCACTTTATTCGTATTAAATGAAGCGTTTAATCCGACAGAATATTTTAAATCGCCGGCTACATCATTCCAAGTCAGTGTTAATTCGTGCCCTTTGTTTTCCATCAAACCGGCATTCATTTTGATAGGTGCGGTCGGAAAACCGTCGCTGCTGAAATAAAAACCGATACCTGCCGACAACGGAATAGCACCATCGTAAAGCATATCCTTCGTTTGACGATTATAATAGTCATAAGTAAATGACAAACGGTTATTCAGAAAGCCCAAATCCAAGCCGAAATCGGTTTGATTAACTTCTTCCCATTTAATATCGGCATTGGGTACTTTGAAGTTTGCCCAGCCTGTAACCGGAGCAGCACCGCCGAAACTGTAAGTTACTTGATCGCCGTAATAGGCTTTTTCGTATAAAAATTGTGCAATCGCATCGTTTCCTAAAATACCCCAGCTGGCACGCAGTTTCGCATTCGACAGCCAATTAACTTTATCTTTTATAAAGGATTCTTCGCTAATCCGCCAACCGGCATTAATCGAAGGGAATGTTCCCCAACGTTTTTTTCCTACAAATTTATCCGATCCGTCGCGCCGGATATTTGCCGTAAGCAAGTATTTTCCCAAATAAGAATAATTGACACGTCCGAAGAACGAAGCTGTCCGGGTATCACTCAAATAATCAAGTGCCGATTTATCGGGATTGTCGCCCGACAAACGCATCATTTCGGCAATGCGGACGGGAAAACCGCCTACTTTGGAAGCACCCAAATTATAACCGGTATTTTTCAACACTTCCGATCCAACCATCACTTTCAAACCATGGTCGCCCAAAGCCTGCTCGTAAGTCAATACAGCATTACCGGTCAAGCGTTGCGCCGTTCCGCCCGAAGCATCGAATTGCGCCTGATGTAAGCCGTCGCCCAAATTGGCTTCTTCGGTAAATGCACCATGCGAAAATCCGTAAAATTCGCCTGCGCCGGTCAATCTCAAATCTAACCCCTTGAAAAAGTTAATATTCAAATAAACCTGACCGTTCAACGTATAATTATGGTCCTGATAAACATGGTAAATATATTCGTTTCCATACAGGTTAGGCCCGTTCAAAATAGACGGTGTCTGCGCCCATCCGGTCGGCTGATCAGGATCGGCAGGGTCCATAAACGGAACTGTACGAAACGGAATGACATTTGTATAAACCGAATAATTACGCGCCGGATTATTTTTGCGTGCATTACCGTAAAGAGTTTCGCCAATAGTAATATGTTTGTTAAATTTATAGTCGATATTTGTCCGGAACGAAAAACGATTGGCTTCCGTATCCAGAAAAACGCCTTTTTCACTGTAATAACCTCCCGAAAGGAAGAATGTCGCTTTATCGCTCGCGCCGGACATGGAAACATTATATTCCTGCTCAATACCGGTATCGTACATTAAGTCCATCCAATCCACATCAGGAAGATCAGAAGCACTCGATACGCCTAATTGCGCCAATATATCCGCCCCCATATAGCTCTTGGCACGAAAAAATTCATCGCGATTGAGCAATTTAATATCAGTAGTGATATTTCGTAACCCATAGCGGGCATTTGCATTAATCGTTGTTTTTTCACCGGCTTTTCCGTGCTTGGTCGTGATAAGAATAACCCCGCCGGCAGCCTGTGCACCATAAATAGCAGCCGATCCGGCATCTTTCAAAATTTCGATGCTTTCCACATCGCGCATATTGAAGTTAAAGCCTGCATCTTGACGCACGCCATCGACAATATATAGCGGACTAATACCGTTGATAGAGCCTACACCGCGAATAATGATGTCGGCTGAAGCACCCGGCGTTCCATCGGTTTTTGTTACCATCACGCCGGCCGCCATACCACTGATGGCTTCACTCAAACTTTTTGCGGAAAAATCTTTGATTTCACTTGTCCGGATAGAAGAAATCGCACCGGTCAATTCGGAACGTTTTTGTGTACCGTAACCCACGACTACCACTTCGTCCAATGTTTTCAAATCTTCCTGTAAAGTGATCGGATAAAAACCTTTGGAAGCCGTTACCTTTTCCTGATAGGATATAAATCCGATATAGGAAACATTCAACACACTGCCAACAGGAGCAGACAATTCAAAATTGCCGTCCATGTCGGTTACTGTTCCAAGTGTAGTACCTTCAACCGTAACAGACGATCCGATAACGGCTTCGTTATTTACGTCGATAACCGTTCCTCTGACTGTTTTTGCTTCTTGCGCATAACTGTTCAAAGCTGAAAAACAGCACAGAACAATCAGGGCAAAGAAAGTTGTTACTTTTTGTTTCTTCATGATATATTTATTATATGATTGAACAAATGGATTTGAATGGAAAAGAAAAAGCGAGGTTTCTGCTCGCTTTTTCTTTTAGGAAAATCAACCAACAATTATTTCAATGTTTTCAGAATTTTCGTAGAAACAGAAGATCCGTCTGCTTTGATGGCTTTGTCGATAAACAAACCACTTTCCGGTTGTCTGGACAGTTTCGCACCTTGTATGTTGTAGTATTCGTGTCCAACTATGGACGAATCAACAGTTATAGAGCCAATACCGGTAGTTACCGCACAAGCAGGAGCATAACCTTTTACATTACCATAAGCAACATCAAACAAACCGGGATAATCCGAGTTGAAAAATTCTTCACTCGTTTTTGTACCTGTATAAGGCAACGTTCTGAAAATGGGTTGCTGACCATCTTCCGGAAGCGGATCGATGTCGATAGGATTTTGCCACCATGCAGCACCGGGGCTGTCCGCAGTAAATTCAAAACCGAAAACCGTACCCAATACATAAGTTTCAGCCCCTTCGGTAGTTGCGGCTCCAACATCCATCGTGGTTGCCAACTGGGCAAAATTCCATGTAGCCCCATAGATATTGCCTTTGATCTGTTTTAGACGGTGACTGTCGCCACTTACATCACCGAAACTTGTCCATTTGTTTAATGCAAGACTGCGAGTTGCGCCTGCTACGGCCGGTGTTTCTTTCAACCATTCTTCCAATGCCATACCGGTAACATCAATTGCAAAAGTAAATGTTTCATCTACTTCAAAATTGTTGGATGTTGCAAACTGTTCCGAAGCACAATCCCATTTGACGATGTAATAACCATCGGCATCTTTCGGATTGTTTAACTGTGCATTTGCACAAAAAGCCACCATTACAAAAGCGGCAACTAATAAAGTAATTTTTTTCATGATGAATGAAATTTAAAAATTAAAACTAAAATATGAACTATAAATCACTGATACAAAAGTATAACAGAGAAATGTTAAAGGATAATTTTATGATGAAAATATAGAAAATTCTTTGCGGTTATTTTCTTAATATACTGATTATTAATAAGATACATTTACTTTATTCTGAAAAAATATAGATTAAATATGAGAGCAAATATTAAAACGAAAATGATTTTAATAAAATATTAAACAGAAATGTGTATTTTTACATTCAATATTATTTAGTAGCAATAATTTATTCACCATGAAAAAAGTCTGTTTAGTATTATTTTTATCTTCTTTATTCTCAGTTTCAGAGATAGTTGCACAAGAAAACGGGTATTTCGATCAACCCTATTTGCGCTATGAGGCGGAAGAGGGCAAATGCGAAACCAATGGAACAGTTTTGCCGGCAACTTACGACCAACGCGAATTGCAAAGTGAAGCATCTAATCAGTCAGCCATTCAATTGATTACGCAAAATTCTTATATCCAATGGATTAACTCCAATGCAGCCGATGGCTTGACTATTCGTTTTTCTTTACCCGATAATGCCGAAGGCACAGGCACACAAGGGACATTAACTTTGTATGTAAATGATAATTTCGTACAAAATATTACGCTCAATTCCTATTGGGCTTGGCAATATTTTTTAAATACAATGAGCAATCCATATCCCGATAATACACCGGCGACAAACAAATTTCCGCGCATGCGCTTTGACGAAACACACGTGAAATTAGCCGAAAAAATTCCGGCAAACGCCACGTTCAAATTAGTGAAAACAGACACAAATGAAACGCCTTTTACGATTGATTTCGTTGAATTGGAAGAAGTTCCGGCAGCCGTTACATTTGAATCTATTCCCGACGCAAACAAAGTTGCCTATTCGCCGGAAAACGGCAGATTGGATAATTTTATCTACCAAAATGCCGGAAAAACGATTTATATTCCATCCGGTAGATACGAAGCAGATAAGCGGATTTATCTTACAACCAATAATACCAAAATTATCGGCGCGGGTATGTGGTACTCCGAGATTTATTTTACCGCCTCGTCCGACGACAGAAGTACGCACAATCAGCGAGGGATTGAAGGTACAGGCAGCAATATCGTCATCGACGGTTTGTTTTTGAATACCGTAAACAATAAACGGTATTATCAAAACAACGATGCCTATCAGGTAGGAAAAGGCCTGATGGGCAGTTTCGGCAGCAATTCTACCATTCGCAACGTTTGGGCAGTGCATTTTGAATGTGGTGCATGGATCGACGGGACAGATAACTTGCTGGTTGCCGGTTGCCGTTTCCGCGACAATTATGCCGATGGAATTAATCTTTCATACGGAAGTAAAAATTCGATTGTCGAACAGTGCAGTTTCCGCAACAATGGCGACGACGATATTGCGACGTGGTCGCGTTCCGACCGTTATTGCGAAAACAACACTTTCCGCTTTTGTACGGCCGAAAATAATTGGCGTGCATCGAGTCTGGGATTTTTCGGCGGAAAACAAAACAAAGCACATAACATATTGATTATTGACCCGCTGGAAGCCGGCTTTCGCGTAACTTGTGATTTTCCGGGAAAAGAATTTAGTAATGAAGGATACAGCGAATTTTACAATATCTCGGTATATAGAGGTGGTGCAGCGAGCGGACAAAAGGGTGTCAGCGGTGATTTATGGGGCAACCAACAGGGTGCTTTGCACATCAACAGCAGTTCGCAATATGATTTACAAAACATAAAAATCTACAATATAGATCTTTACGATTCCAAAAATGACGCTGTTTTTATCGGTAGCAGTTCAAAATCGATTAAAAATTTGATATTAAAAGATATACGCATTCATAAAACCAAACGCTATGGATTGTTTTTCAATAATCCGAAAGGTAACGCAACCTACTGCAATATCGAATACGAAAATATCGGCGCAAGCACAAATTTCAATACACCGCCGGCAAACTTCACATTTACGGAAGATTGCAATGACGCTATCCAACCGTTGGAAACAACGACCATGCTGGTAAAATCGGTAGACGGCAGATTGGTTGTTTCGGGATTTGAAAATGATTCTGTTTCTGTTTATGATATTTTAGGCCGTAAAAATTATCAGACAAGCATTTTATCTAACGAAGCAATCATTCCCGATTTACATTCCGGAATTTATATTGTAAAATTAGACCAAGCCAACCAATTAAAAAAAGTCGTGATAAATTGAGTTTATACCGCATTTTTTATTATTTTTGCCGATTATTTTCATCATAAGAAAAAAAATTTAGCTCATGAATATTTCCTATAATTGGCTGAAAGATTATGTTTCGTTCGATTTATCGCCCGAACAATTGGCAGATGCTTTGACTTCTATCGGTCTGGAAACCGGTAGCATCGAAGAAGTGGAAACCGTCAAAGGCGGATTGAAAGGCTTGATCGTCGGTCATGTACTCACTTGCGAAGATCATCCTAATTCGGATCATTTGCACGTTACAACCGTCGATTTGGGCACCAACGAGCCTCAACAAATCGTCTGCGGTGCGCCCAATGTAGCTGCCGGTCAAAAAGTCATAGTTGCCACAATCGGCACCACGCTGTATTCCGGCGAAGAATCGTTTGTCATTAAAAAATCGAAAATACGCGGTGTAGAATCCAACGGAATGATTTGTGCGGAAGACGAAACCGGTCTTGGAACAAGCCACGACGGTATTATCGTTTTACCCGAAGACACACCGGCCGGCATACCCGCCGCTCAATATTATAAGGTAGAAAGCGATTATGTGTTGGAAGTGGATATTACACCCAACCGTATCGATGCGGCCTCACACTACGGCGTAGCGCGCGACTTGGCAGCTTATTTCTCGGTACACGGTACACGGTACACGGTACACGATAAAACAGATGTTCCTGTCGTGCACCGTGAACCATGCACCGTGAACCCCCAAAGGCCTTCGGTAGAAACTTTCGCGATTGAAGACCCAACGCCGGCGATTACGGTGGAAGTGGAAGACACCAACGCCTGCCCGCGTTATTCGGGCGTTACCATCAAAAATATACAAGTGAAAGAAAGTCCCGAATGGTTGAAAAACCGTTTGGAAACGATTGGTGTCCGTTCGATTAATAATGTGGTCGATGTTACCAATTATATTTTGCACGAAACCGGACAGCCCTTGCACGCTTTCGATGTAAAGAAAATTAAAGGCGGAAAAGTGATTGTCAAAACGCAACCCGAAGGAACGCCTTTTGTTACGCTGGACGGCGTAGAACGCAAACTTTCCGGCCGTGATTTGATGATTTGCAACGCAGAAGGCGGTATGTGTATTGGTGGTGTTTTCGGTGGATTGGATTCGGGTGTAACCGAAGCAACTACCGATGTGTTCCTCGAATCGGCGTATTTCAATCCGACCCGGATACGCAAAACTGCCCGTTATCATGGGCTGAACACCGACGCTTCGTTCCGTTTCGAGCGCGGGGCTGACCCGAACAATACCTTATATGTGTTGAAACGCGCAGCATTGCTGATTAAGGAAGTTGCCGGTGGAACAATTAGCGGCGAAATTCAAGACATTTATCCGGTAAAAATCAATCCGGCTGTCGTCGAATTAAGCCTTTCCAAAGTGCATCATTTAACCGGCAAAAAAATTCCGGCTGAAACAATTGAAAGCATTTTGAAAAGCCTCGAAATCGAGATTTTGGACGAAAAAAGCGAAACATGGAAATTAAGCATTCCGACTTACCGCGTTGATGTTACGCGCGATGTCGATGTGATTGAGGATATTTTGCGCATTTACGGCTACAATAATATTGAAATAGGCGAAGAACTGAAATCGACTTTGTCGTATCAAACACCGACCGACCGGAGTTACGAGTTGCAAAACCTGATTTCGGAACAGCTGACCGGCGCGGGTTTTAACGAAATTCTAAACAATTCGCTCACTTCGGGTAATTATTACAACGATTTAACAACGTTCCCGAAGCAGAATTGCGTTTTGCTGCGCAATCCGCTGAGTGCAGATTTGGACGTAATGCGCCAAACATTGTTATTCGGTGGCTTGGAATCCATTGCTTACAACCGCAACCGCAAAAATCCGGATTTGAAATTCTACGAATTAGGCAATACTTATTTTCATATTCCCGAAAGGCTGAAAGACCATGATTATCTTACCACCATTAAGGAAGATTTTAAATTGGCATTGTGGATTACCGGTAATTCGGTGAGCAACAGCTGGATACGTCCAACTGAAAAATCGTCTGTATATGAATTGAAAGCCCATATCGAAAACGTTTTGCTGCGCTTGGGACTTACATCGAAGAAAATCATCTATAAACCCTTCAACAACGATATTTTTTCCTCTGCCCTATCCATTGAAACGGTTTCGGGAAAAACGTTAGGCGTTTTAGGCATTGTGCAAAAGGCCATTGCCAAGAAATTCGATATTTCGGCGGAAGTTTATTTTGCCGAATTGAGTTGGAACGCTTTAATGAAAGAAAATAAAAATACACAGGTAAAATACAGCGAAATGTCCAAATTCCCTGCGGTACGGCGCGATTTAGCCTTATTGCTGGACAAGCCTGTTTCGTTTGCAGAAATCGAAAAAATCGCTTATCAAACCGACAAAAAATTGCTGAAGGAAGTCAGCTTATTCGATGTCTATGAAGGTAAAAACCTGCCGGAAGGCAAAAAATCCTACGCGATCAGTTTCACCCTGCAAGATGAAGAAAAAACATTGAACGACAAGCAGATAGACAACTTAATGGCGCGGATACAAAAGGCATTGGAAGAAAAAGTAGGAGCGGTGTTGCGGTGATTTGAACTCCGCAAAAATCAAAATGAGTATATACTTTAAACTATAGAAATTTATGAGCCAAATGATTCAACTTTTGGAATATCGCGATTGGCTGGGCGATTTGAAACAACAAATCAAAACCAGTCAGATAAAAGCAGTATTGTCGGTCAACAGCCAGATGATCATGCTTTATTGGAATTTGGGCAAACAAATTGCCGAAAAACAGGAGTATGCCAAATGGGGTAGCGGGTTTATTGAGCAGCTGAGTAAAGATTTGCAGGCGGAATTTCCGGAGATGAAAGGGTTTTCAAAAAGAAATCTTGAAATAATAAAGCGATTTTACCTATTTTATTCAGACAATAATCTAATTGCGAAACAAGTTGTTTCGCAAACGCCGAAATTATTAAATGCGTCAAAAATTGAACAGCTCGTTCCAAAATTAATATTTGTACCTTGGGGACATCACATTAAAATTATGCAAAAATGCAAAAACCCGGAACAAGCCCTGTTCTACATCAACAATCCGATTGGGGTGAGCACTTTCCATTATACCGAATTGGCAGAGGAAATCAAAGCCGCTTTGCCTTCGGTAGAAAAATTGCAAAACGAACTTTTAAATTTTGAACGCAATTTTGAAGCGAAATAAAAATAATCGTACCTTTGCATTTCTTACAAGAAAAAATATAAAAATATCTATTATGGAAAATAATATCATATATAAAATTACCGTTGAAGATTTGCAATACGAAGCAATAAAAAGTCTCAGTAGAAAATTGATATGAGGAAAACAAAATAGCAAATCAAATTTAATTTAATAAATAAGATATATAAAATATGGGAAGAGCTTTTGAATATCGCAAAGCGACAAAAATGAAAAGATGGGGCAATATGGCCCGCGTATTTACTAAACTCGGCAAGCAGATTACGATTGCAGCCAAAGAAGGCGGTGCAGATCCCGATACCAATCCGCGCCTGCGCGTGCTGATACAGCAATCGAAAAAGGAAAACATGCCGAAGGAAAACGTCGACAGAGCTATCAAGCGGGCAACGGCGAAAGACGCAGCCGACATCAAAGAAATTGTTTACGAAGGATATGGGCCTTTCGGAATTGCCATTATGGTCGAAACCGCGACGGACAACAACATGCGCACTGTAGCCAATGTACGCAGTTATTTCAATAAATACGGCGGCTCGTTGGGAACAAGCGGAAGCCTGCAATTTTTGTTCGACCACAAATGCGTATTCAAAATCACGCCGAAAGACAGTGTCGATTCGGAAGAGTTGGAACTCGAACTCATTGATTATGGCGTAGATGAAATCGAATACGACGAAGAAGAAAATGTGATTTTGCTTTACGGCGAATTTCAATCGTATTCGTCCATTCAAAAATATTTGGAAGAAAACGGCTACGAAATCCACAGTGCCGAATTTGAATGGATACCGAATGATTATAAGGAAGTTACGGAAGAACAACGCATCTCGCTCGAAAAGTTACTCGATAAATTCGAGGAAGACGAAGACGTACAAAATGTTTTCCATAATATAAAATAAACGATTTTTTTTGTACCTTTGCGGACATTTTGAAAAATCAATCATCTAAAATATATATTATTATTATGGACAAAAAAAGAGTTTATCTGTTCGGCAATGGAAAAGCCGAAGGTAGAGCAGACATGAAAAACCTCCTGGGTGGTAAAGGCGCGAACTTGGCCGAAATGAATTTAATCGGTGTTCCTGTTCCTCCGGGATTTACGATTACAACTGAAGTTTGTACCGAA
Source organism: Bacteroidia bacterium (assembly GCA_025996895.1). GTDB lineage: Bacteria > Bacteroidota > Bacteroidia > Bacteroidales > Azobacteroidaceae > Azobacteroides. Next base: position 14,941 of record BNTW01000057.1, read on the forward strand.
TACAATCAGTTGGGAAAAGAGGCTGTTACTGAACTGATTAAACCCGAAGTAGAAGCTGCAATCAGGAAAGTGGAAGAAGCCACCGGAACGGGCTTTGGCAATAAAGAAAATCCGCTGTTGGTTTCTGTTCGTTCGGGTGCGCGCGTGTCGATGCCCGGAATGATGGACACCGTTTTAAATCTCGGTATCAACGACGCTGCTGTAGAAGCAATTGCTAAAAAATCGGGCAATCCGCGTTTCGCATGGGACAGCTACCGCCGTTTCGTACAGATGTATGGCGACGTGGTATTGGGTATGAAACCTACTTCCAAAACGGAAATCGACCCGTTTGAAAAAATCATGGAAGAAGTGAAAGAACATCGGGGTGTTGAATTGGATACGGAACTGACCGTAGAAGATTTGAAAGAATTGGTGAAAAAGTTCAAAGCAGCGGTGAAAGCTCAAACCGGCAAAGATTTTCCCGACAGTCCTTGGGAACAACTCTGGGGTGCTGTTTGCGCCGTATTCGACAGTTGGATGAACGAACGCGCAATTCTTTATCGTCAAATGTATCGCATTCCCGAAGAATGGGGAACAGCTGTGAATGTGCAGGCGATGGTTTTCGGAAACATGGGGCAAACTTCCGCTACCGGTGTGGCTTTCACGCGTGATGCTGCCACCGGCGAAGATATTTTTAACGGCGAATATTTGATTAATGCACAGGGCGAAGATGTGGTGGCCGGTATCCGTACTCCGCAACAAATCACTATTGAAGGTTCCAAACGCTGGGCAGTTCAACAGGGAATTTCCGAAGAAGAACGCAAAGCGAAATATCCGTCTTTGGAAGAATCGATGCCTGCATGCGCCAAAGATTTGATTGAAACACAACAAAAACTCGAAGATTATTTCAAAGATATGCAAGACCTCGAATTTACTATTCAAGACGGTAAATTGTGGTTGTTGCAAACCCGCAACGGCAAACGTACCGGTGCAGCCATGGTGCGCATCGCTATAGAAATGCTGAAACAGGGTTATATTGACGAAAAAACCGCTTTATTGCGTCAAGAGCCGGAAAAATTAGATGAATTGCTTCACCCGGTTTTCAAAAAATCAGCTTTGGCTGCTGCCAAACCGATCACTAAAGGCTTGCCCGCATCGCCGGGAGCTGCAACCGGAAAAGTAGTTTTCCATGCAGACGACGCCGAAGAATGGGTGAAACGCGGTGAAAAAGTAGTATTGTGCCGTATCGAAACTTCGCCCGAAGATTTGCGCGGTATGGCTGTAGCAGAAGGAATTATGACTGCTCGCGGTGGTATGACTTCGCACGCAGCAGTTGTGGCTCGTGGCATGGGAAAATGCTGTGTATCAGCTGCTAACGGCGTTCAAATCGATTACAAAGCAAAAACAATGGTTATCGGCGACCAAAAGTTGAAAGAAGGCGACTGGATTTCGTTGAACGGATCGACCGGTTTGGTTTATGCCGGAAAAATCGAAACACAAGAAGCCGAATTGAGTGGTGATTTCGGCGAATTGATGAATTTGACCGACAAATATTCACGCTTGAAAGTACGCACAAATGCCGATACTCCAAAAGACGCTACGGTTGCACGCAACTTCGGTGCGCAAGGTATCGGACTTACTCGTACAGAACACATGTTTTTTGAAGGCGACAAGATTATCGCCATGCGCGAAATGATTTTAGCAAAAGACGAAGCCGGACGCCGCGTAGCATTGACAAAATTATTGCCCTTGCAACGCACCGACTTTACCGGAATTTTTGAAGCGATGGAAGGTTTGCCGGTTACTGTTCGCTTGTTAGACCCTCCTTTGCACGAATTTGTTCCCCACGATGAAAAAGGACAACAAGAAATGGCGAAGGTTATGGGCGTTGCCTACGAAGAAATCCACAGCCGCGTAGAAGGTTTGCTGGAACAAAACCCGATGTTGGGCTTGCGTGGTGCGCGTTTGCATTTCGGTGATTTCGGGATATAAATTGCCCAAACGCGCACCAC
>BNTW01000058.1 GCA_025996895.1 Bacteroidia bacterium
CATGGACAACCGGCCTCCCCTACCCGCTTGGGCAAGGAAATCCGGGTGTCCATGCGTCCGTGCCAGCATCGAAACAGAATGCCACTCATCGGCATATTGCCTTAATGTTTCGAGCAGTCCGTTTAATGCCGGAACAAATTCGTTTTTCAACGCTTCTTTTACCGACAATGGAACAGCCGTGTTGTTGATGTCTTGCGAAGTCAATCCGAAATGGATAAACTCCTTATAATCCTGTAACAGCAGTTCGTCGAACTTTTCTTTGATAAAATATTCCACTGCTTTCACGTCGTGGTTGGTGGTTTTTTCGATATCTTTTATTTTTTGTGCGTCTTCGAGCGAAAAACGGCGGTAAATCTCCCGCAATTTTTCGTAAAGCAAAGCATTTCCCACATTTTTTAATTGCGGCAACGGCAATTCACACAAAGCAATAAAATACTCCATTTCCACCAGTACCCGGTAACGTATAAGTGCATATTCCGAAAAGTAAGCCGACAGACTGTCGGTTTTATCGCGATACCTTCCATCAACGGGAGAAATAGCAGTTAGTGTGTTTAATTCCATACCAAAGGAAAAATCAGACCACAAAGATAGTAATTATTTTTGAATTATCTATATTTTTGGAATGCTAACCATAAAATCATAATAGCTGAGCGGATCGACCGGATATAAATCATCAACCTTTAATATAAAAGTAATATAGCCAGGTTGATACTCTATAGAAAGTTGTTCTTCCCATTTGTATCCTTTATCATCAACTATAAAATCACTATACGGTAAAGGAGAAAAAGTATCCCTATTATCTATTTTATAATAGAGGTAAGCACTTAAAAATGAGTGAAAATCTAATACTTGATTAGTCAATAACGGCTCTCTAAATGTACAATAATAATAAAGAAAATACCCATCTTGATCGGTAGCTTTTTGCCAATCCTTCCATTCAACGGTATAATATTTATTAATAGTTTCCATGTCATAATACTCTTTTTCGGTACATGACATAAAAGCTGCCATTCCCAGCACTGCAAATAAAATGAACTTTTTCATTGTGTTATCTTTTAAACTGTTAGACTTGTTTTAATATGGCTGTCAGGTAATCCCAGAATTTTTGGACGGTAGCGATTTCCACTTTTTCGTCCGGAGAGTGCGGAAATTTAATCGTCGGCCCGAACGAAACCGTATCTAATCCGGGAACGTTCGACAAAATGATACCGCATTCCAAACCGGCGTGCATCACTTCCACTTTGGGTTTTTTGCCGCGCTGGGTTTCAAACACCTTTTCCATGACTGCCAAAACCGCAGATTTCGGGTTGGGGTCCCAGCCCGGATAGCCGTTGCCTGCTTCGATAAATTCGGCTTTAGCCAGCGTAAAAATACTTTCGATACTGCTGCAAATCGCCTGTTTCTTGCTTTCGGACGAACTGCGTGCCAGAAATTTCACTTCGATTAATCCTTCGCTCGATTGGACAATAGCCATGTTGATGGATGTTTCGACCGTGTCGGGAATTTCGGCGAATTTGTTAATCACATTGTTCGGACAGCCGTTGATCGCATGAATGAAGCGGTGTTGAATATCTTTCGGTATCAATTTGATTTCCGGTGTGATTTCCGCAAATTCCGCCTTAAACGTGATTTTATTTTCAATGCCTTTCAATTCCTGATTGAACAGGTCTTCGTAGCCTGCCACCATCTGTTGGATTTTTTTGTACTGCTCTTTTCCATCAACCACAATCAGGGCAAACGCTTCGCGCGGAATGGCGTTGCGCAAGGATCCGCCCGAAACCGAAGCCAAACGAATATCGTAGGTTTGTGTAGCGTCTTTCAGGAAACGGAACAATAATTGATTGGCGTTTGCGCGTCCCAAATGGATATCTACGCCGCTGTGTCCGCCTTTCAATCCGGTTAAAGAAACTTTTACGGCGACGTCTTCTTTGGGTATCCACTCTTCGTCTTTGTATTGGAATTGCACCGTAACATCTTCACCGCCCGCGCAACCGATATAGAGTTCACCGTCAAGTTCGGAGTCCAAATTCAGCATGATTTTTCCGTTGATAAAACCCGGACGAACAGCGATTGCACCATACATTCCGGTTTCTTCGTCGGTGGTAAATAACCCTTCTAAAGGCCCATGTTCCAAGTCGTTTGCTTCGAGAATAGCCATTGTAGTCGCTACACCGATACCATTGTCTGCACCCAGCGTCGTGCCTTTGGCCTTCACCCATTCGCCGTCGATATAGGGTTGGATAGTGTCTTTCGTAAAATCAAATTGAATGTCCGAATTGGCTTGAGGCACCATATCTAAATGCGACTGCAAGATAATGGTCGGCCGGTTTTCATAACCTTTGGTGGCCGGCTTGCGGATACAAATATTGTTTGCCGGGTCGCGCAAGGTTTCCAATCCCAGTTTTTTACCGAAATTTTCAATGAAAAGCGTAATTGCTTCACTGTGTCCCGACGGACGCGGAATTTGCGTCAGTTCGTAAAAATGCTTCCAGACATTGGAAGGCTTTAAATTGCTCAAACTGTTTTCCATGACTTATTGTTTTTTAATTTTTATTTTTTCCGTTTGCAATCGGCAGAGCCAACACCCCAAACAATCCGAAGGCTGCCGTAAATATTAATTGTTGAATGGTATGTACACAAAAAGCGAATGCTCCTGCGTCAATCGTGCTTACACCGAAACCCATCAACACCGCAATCACCATTGCGTGCCAAGGGCCGATACCACCCTGCACAGGAACGGCCACCGCGATACTTGCCATCGCGAACGTAATCAAACCGCAATTCCAGCCCAGATTTTTTGTAAAAGGAAACGCATAAAAGCAGATATACATAAACAAAAAATAACCGAGCCAAATAAGCAAGGTATAAAAGAAAAACAACCATTTGTCCTTCATGCTTGCGATACTGCGCACACCTTCCCACACATTTCCACACAATTCTGCTATTTTTTTCACCCAAGGATGTTGTTTAAACACAATATATAACAGGATTAATAACAATCCAATCGCCAAAAGGATTGCGTAAGTCCAACCGGAAGATACGATTTTGTGAAAAACGTCAAAGGCTTCGGGATGTTGGGCAAAAAACGATTTAAAATAAGGAACGTTCAAGATAAACGCGGGAATAACCATAAATGCGACCGCGAAAAGGTCGGCCAGCCGGTCGCTAATCAATGTGCCGAACAGTTTGGTAAAGGGAATTTTTTCGTAACGGCAAATCATCGTACATCGCCATACTTCGCCCAAACGCGGAAAAACCAGATTGACGCCGTAATTTCCTAATACGGCATAAATCAGGTTGGAATTTTTAGGCTTGTATCCCAGCGGACGTATCAGCAAACCCCAGCGATAGGCGCGAACAATGTTTGCCCCCAGACCAAAGGGAAGTGACAGCAGGATATACCGAAAATCGACATCTTGTTTGAGAATAGACAGGATTACCCGGAAATCCATTTTGCGGAATACCAGCCAAAAAATAAACAGCCCGAAGAATAGCGGTAAGAATGTTTTTGCGAATTTCAGCAACTTTGATTTCATTTTTTGTTACTTTTGCGCAAAGATAGGGAAGAATTTTAAAAATGAACGATGAATGAGCAAATAAATAGTGTTTATCGCAGAGAAATCCGTCCGAAAAAGGATTTGGGACAGCATTTTTTGAAAGATTTGTCCATTGCCCGCCGGATTGCCGATACGCTGGCGGATGTTCCCGTTGATGTTCCGGTGTTGGAAGTAGGTCCCGGCACAGGTGTTTTGACGCAGTTTCTGCTGGAAAACCGGCACGACTTGACGGTGGTGGAAGTCGATACGGAATCCGTACAATATTTAAAAGAGCATTATCCGGCGTTGAAGATTATCGAAGCCGATTTTTTACGCTTGGATTTAAATACACTTTTTGACGGACCATTTTGCGTGATTGGCAATTATCCCTACAATATTTCGAGCCAAATATTTTTTAAAGTGTTGGAATACAAGGATAAAATTCCTTTTTGTGCCGGCATGCTGCAAAAGGAAGTTGCCGAACGTTTGGCCTCGCAACCCGGTAAAAAAGCCTACGGAATTATTTCGGTCTTACTGCAAGTGTGGTATGATTTTGAATATCTTTTTACCGTTCCGCCCACTGTTTTTGATCCGCCTCCCAAAGTGCAATCGGCAGTTATCTGCATGAAACGCAACGCGCGCACGCACTTGGATTGTGACGAGGCTTTGTTGAAAACCGTTGTCAAAACCGCTTTCAACCAGCGACGCAAAACGATGCGCAACTCGCTGAAAAACCTCTTGGGCAAAGAAAATCCGATTTTTGCCAACTCCATTTTCGACAAACGCCCCGAACAACTGTCAGTCGAAGAGTTTATCCGATTGACGCAGATGATAGCGGGTGTGTGACAAATATCATAAGAAATATTTGTAAGTTTGGAAAAAGATGTCTAATTTCGCACTCTGAATTTTAATTGGTCTGCTCGGATGGTGGAATGGTAGACACGCAAGACTTAAAATCTTGTGACCATCGCGGTCGTGCGGGTTCAAGTCCCGCTCCGAGTACAAAACCACCACAAAGAGAAATTTCTCAACGTGGTGGTTTTATAAAATACAACTATATAGTTTCTGTATTTATTTCTTTTCCTTCCCTGCTATCGCTTTATAAACCACAGCGGCCAGAGCTGCCCCGATGACCGGTGCAACGATAAACAGCCACAGTTGCGGCAATGCCAACGGGTTTTCGGCAAAAATCGCCTGACTGATGGACCGAGCGGGATTGACCGAAGTGTTCGTCAAGGGAATACTGATTAAGTGAATGAGCGTCAGTGTCAAACCGATGGCCAAGCCGGCAAACCCTTTCGGCGCGCGGGCATCGGTAACACCCAAAATCACGATTAAGAACACAAATGTCAGCACCAATTCGGCTGCAAATGCACCGGCACAACTCAAATTAACGTAACCGTCAGCATTGCCGAAGAAATCTGTACCGTAGCCGTTAGCCGCAAATGTGCCTCTCACGCCGCCGTATTGCGCAACGATAAACGCCAACAGCGCGCCGGCCAAAATGCCGCCAATCACCTGCGCCAATACATAGAAGCCCAATTCTTTCGCACTCATTCTGCCGGCGCAAAAAACGCCCACCGAAACCGCAGGATTGAGGTGCGCACCCGAAATGTGTCCGATACCATAAGCCATCGCCACTACCGTTAAACCGAAGGCCAAGGCCACGCCCAGAAATCCGACCGAGCCGCCTGCGAAAATCGCTGTACCGCAACCGCCTAATACTAAAACAAATGTGCCGATCAATTCGGCTGTAAATTTTTGACTTGTCTTCATAAATTATGAATGATAAAATTAATAATTACTTTTATGGATACAACAAATAAAGTGCCAAAAGGTTATTTTGAATGAATTTAAATTAAGCCGTTCCCGTTATTTTGTGCTGAAAAATCATGGATTTGTGTATATCTTTGCGGTGTAGTTTAACTTTAAAACGAAATAGAAATGGCTTACGTAATATCAGAAGATTGTATTGCTTGTGGAACTTGTATTGACGAATGTCCGGTAGGAGCAATTTCGGAAGGCGATATTTACAAAATCGACCCCGAACTTTGTACCGATTGCGGTACGTGTGCAGATGTCTGCCCGTCGGAAGCAATTCATCCGGCATAAGTTTTTTACAAAAAGTGCGCAAAGGTTGTTCGGAAACGACAACCTTTTTTTATTTACCGAATATTTATTTATCTTTGCATTCATTCATTTTTAATACTTAATATACAATGGAAAATAACATTTTTGCATTAACAACGGAGGAGTTGCGGGTTATCGCTGCCAGCTTGCAAGCGAAAATCGTGGAAGGCTTGAAAAAAGACGGCATGGAAATTTCGGATATTCCTACGCACATTACTCCTAAAAAGTACATTCCGGACGGAAAAGTATTAGCACTCGATTGGGGCGGCACAAATTTTCGCGCGGCAATTGTGGAGTTTAAAGACGGCAAGCCTGCCATTTTGGAAGTGAAGAAAAAACCGCTTTCCGCAAAAGAAACAGTTGGCTTCAAGCAAGAAGATTTGTTTCGCGAAATGGCGAAACTGATTGCCGAACTCAAGAAATTAGACAAAAAAGTAACGCAAATCGGTTACTGCTTCTCTTATCCTGCAGCGGCTCGACTCAACGGCGACGCCATCCTGTTGCGCTGGACGAAAGGTATTGATATTCCCGAAATGATTGGAAAACCGGTCGGCGAGCCGTTTGTCAAATACTTGAACAGCCACAAAGATATTCAACCTGAGTTCACCGACATTAAAGTGATTAACGATACGGTGGCTTGTCTGTTTGCCGGATTGAGCGAAGCCGGTTACGACAATTACACCGGTTTAATTGTGGGCACGGGTACGAACATGGCCAGCTTGATGCACCTGGATAAAATTGAAAAATTGAACAATAGAGATACCGGAATGATTCCTGTTAATCTCGAATCCGGAAACTTCATACCGCCTCATTTGACCGTTGTTGACGGCTTGGTTGATGCTATGTCGAACAATAAAGGCGAACAACGCTTTGAAAAAGCAATTTCGGGCGGTTATCTGGGCGAAATTTTCAAGACGGTATTCTTGGATGAAAAAATTAAATACGATTTCGACGGTGGTGATTTGGCGAAAACGATTAACAACCCCAACGATTATCCTGCCGGACAAGTGAAAGTGGCAAAATGGATTTACGACCGCTCGGCGAAATTGGTTGCTGCTTCGCTGGCCGGATTGGTACAGGTGTTAGTAGTGCAAGATCCGGCAAGCAAAAAAATCTGTTTAGCTGCCGACGGAAGCGTATTTTGGGGCAAAGACAAAGACGGCAAACCGTATTATAAGGACTTGGTTGATAAAGAATTGAAAGCCTTATTGCCCGCCGGCGTTACGATGACTATTATCGACGAAATGGAAGATCCGAACTTAGTCGGCTCGGCCATCGCGGCACTTTCTTAATCACGCAGATTAAGCGGATTCTAATAGTTGAGGCTGTCCAAAAAGTATTGGGCAGCCTTTTTCGCTTTACCTGCTGAAGTTGTTATTTCCCTATCAAGATCTTGTGTGTCTGCACTCCCTCACTGTTTTGGATACGCACCATATACGTTCCCTGGTGTAAATCGACCGAAACCGATTGACCGGCAACCGGTTGGTTTTGCTGCAACTGTCCCTGCAAATTGTAAATCGACAGCGAGGCATTGTTCATTTCCTCACCGAAATGCAACACGCCTTCACGATAAAACACCAACGGCTCGCCGGTCGTTACTTGTGTAATCGCATTTTTCGCAATCGTTATCTTTTGCGTTTTTGAATTATTATCGTAACTGATTTCTGTAATGCCTCTCTTTTCATTTATTTTTACCATAAGTGTATAATTCCGGGCAGCCGGTGGCCCTCAATAAAGAGGCTCGGTTGTGCTCGGCTCGGCAGTCAGAACAACCGTTTCGCCTGCCGAAAGGATAACCGGTACTCGTGCTGTTGGCTCTTCCGGCGACCAGATAACATTTTTAATCACTAAATCCGCGTCGCCCAATTCTTCCCAAACGATTTTTTCGCCCAAGCCTTTGTTTGTCCAAAAGGAATAAAAATTATCCCAAGGAGTTGCATTGTCAAAATAGTTCGGAATATTGCCGTAAATAATATGAAAACCACGTTCCAATAATAAAGTAATTATTAAGGAATCGCTTTCCAAAGGCTGTTGCCGCCAAAACCAGGGATGGCCGGTAGTCGTTTTTTTCGGTTTAACTATTTTTGTACTTTCTCCATCAACAGTCAAATCGGCACATTCATAACCTTTATAATTACTTGCCGTATATTCCACTCCGGCCGTATCCAGATTTTGGAAAATATCGAACGAGTTGTCCCATTGCAGTTTCAGTTGTTCGTAGAGCCGTTTCGCCATTAGTCCTGCACCCGGCACATTAGGATGTATCAAATCGCGGCTATCTTGCACTAATTCGTTCCAATGATCACGATTTTCATACTTGGCATCATTACCGCCCAAATCAATAAACACCACATCGGGATTGCTGTTCAATGCTTCCTGATAGCGTTGCGTCTGATTCCAATAGGGCATACCGCCTTTGCGCAGCATGGTTGTTCCGCTCACTCCGCAGTTCAACACCGAATAATTGTTTCCCAACATCATTTGCAGTTGCCCGGGAAAAGAATACTGACGTCCCACTCCGTAGCCTTCCGTGATACTTGCGCCGACGCAGGTGATTTTTGTCTGTGCCTTTCCGACAAAAACGGCCAAGCAGGAAAACAAGATAAAAAGAGTAAATGTTCGTTGAAAAAGGCAAATTTTGAGAACGTTTTCGGCTCATTTTCCTATCAACAAATTTTACCGGAATTGATGTTTGGGTATGAACAAAAAGTGTTTTTGAACAAACAAAGTTTGATTTTTGCTACCCCCGAAAAAGCAATTTTAGACTTGTTGTATCTTTATCCACAGTACAATAACGAACAAGAAATTAGAGAAAATAGCTACGGATTTTATAGCAAACTTGCTTATTGGCTATAAGTATGTTTTTTTATTAGTTATAGCCACTAATAAATCAAAACTTGAACAAATCTTCCATATAAACTTCGCTCTGAATATTTCCCCAATATTTGTTGTGTTTAACACCGTAAGTTGTTATAAGAGTGATATGTATCGCTTTGTTTGTATTTGTTTCCGAACGAAATATTGCACGTTTATTCTGTAAAGCGAGGTCGTATTCTTTGTCAATTTCAAATACTCCGGAATAATATTTCATTTCACAAAGATTGATTACATTGTCGTTGCGTTCTATGAGCAGGTCAATTTGTGTCTGTGTATCATTTTCACTGCCGTTACTCCGCCACGCAGACGTTCGCGACAACACTCCCGCAATGCTTAATTTTTGCTTAATTTGCTGTAAATGAGATAAACAAACTAATTCAAAGCTGTAACCACTCCAAGCTCTGTGTTTTGCATTTTCTATGAAATTTGTCCAAAAATGCTCGTCATTATTTCGCTTGTCTGCCATAAAGTTGAAATAAAACAACGAGAAAAAGTCAACTAATTGAAACAAAGCATTTTTCTCTTTCTTTTCAAAGGAATTGTAACGCCTGATAAAACCACTCAATTCTAATTCTTCGAGTATTCGGGATAAGCCGCCACCGTTTGAAATTTTAGTTATTTCAACAATATCTTCACGGGATAATCCTTTCAATTTTGAACTTAATGCCCGAACGATAGCAATATGTTTGTCGTAATTTTTAAACAATGAAGCATACAGATTTTCAAATTCGTCAGTCAATTTTCCTTTGTCTTTAAAACAAAGATAATCAACATTTTGAGTTAGTCCAAAACGTTTTTGAAACAGCGATAAATAATAAGGAATACCACCAAAAATCATATAACTTTCTAAAATTTGGTGGCGACTTAAAGACACTCCATTTTCTTCAAAAAGTTGTTCACACTCTGCCAGATTAAAGGGCTTCAGGTATATTTGCTGTGTAACCCGGTTGTGCAAGCCGCCGTGATTTCTTATAATTTTGTTCATAATCCACGAGGAAGCCGAGCCGCAGACAATCAAAATAATGTCTTTTTGCGCAGACGCATACGAGTTCCAAAACCACTCCAAAGCCGACAAAAAGCCCGATTTGTGCGTATCCATCCAAGGCATTTCGTCTATAAAAATCACCTTTTTACCTTTTGTTCTCTTGTTTTTGATTAGCGCCACCAAGCTTTCAAAGGCATCAAACCACGTTTTGCTGTTTGGAAATGAAATATTGCTGTAATTGTTCAATGATTTATTGAATGAATTTAACTGCATTGTCATTTCCTGATTAGCAATTCCTGTATGATAAAACGCGAATTTATTGTTGAAAAACTCTTTGATTAAGAATGTTTTACCAACTCTGCGTCTGCCAAAAACGGCAACAAATTCAGATTGTTTGCTTTCAAGAATCTGCTGTAATTCTTCCTGCTCTTCTTTACGACCAATCATATCTTATCATTTTATTTTTGGCTACAAAGGTACAAAAAATTAAGATATAGCCAACATTAATTTTTATTTTTGGCTTAAATGTTTTGGTAAATTTATGAGAAAAATATTCAATATTTTACTCAATATTTTACATCTAAAACCTTAACCTCTTTGCGTATATCTGCTATATAAAGTTTGTGTAGAATTGGAGAAACTTCTCGAAAAGTTTGCATTTGAATCGGCGCAGTCATCTCTTGATTTTGATACTGTATAACAAATTCTGCAACAATAGTCGGCGGCAAATCAGGACGGTTTTCTACTTTTAAGAATATACGGTCGTGATTTTGATTTTGTTGTACTGACAATTCTTTTACGAAAAATTTATCTGCCTTTTTTTCTTTTGCCACAATATAATATCCTGACATTCCAGACGGAACGTTTTGATTGAAAATAAAATGTGGCTGGTTTTTGAAATCGGCAATCCACTGCGGCTCTTGGCTGCGGTCGGGCAAATGATACGGATTGTTTTGTAAAAGAAAATCTGCCAAATTGTACGCCGTAACGGTCATCCCAAAATTCGACAAGTGTTGATTTGCTTCGTAAGTATTTTCAAAAATCTCTGGCGTAAAAGTTGTGGTATCATAAGGCATTTGCCAATCAATCCATTTGGCATCTGGGTATTTTTTTAATTCCTCTGCCAAAACATTTTTCCAATGTTCGTAATCGTAAATATGCTTATAATACATTGGAATAGTGAGAAATAATACAGGTATTTCTTTTTCTTTACACAAAGTCATTATCTTTTTGAGATATTTTTTACTTCTTTCGGAAACTGTAAATTTGCTGCCATCCACAGGCGCACCAATGGAATCATATTTTGCAAGCGTTTCCGCTTGCAAACCTTTATCGAAACGCGAAAATCTGCCTAAGTCAAGTTTATTTTGGTCATTCGATAGTTTTCCGTAATTTTTGATATTAAAATCAATTTGTTCCTTATTTGTCAGCAAAAAGGAATGATTTCTGATTGTTGGCGACCACGCTTTTACCCAACTGTCGTTATTAAACAATTCGGGCATCATTCGCATTTTATACCAAAAATTATTATGGGCTTCAAAACTCATTATTTGAAACATACTGCCATTATCTTTATCGTTATTGCCGCTGATTGCGTATGTTTCAATAACAATTACTTTTGGTGTTGTATGTTTCAACGCATCGCATAACGAAAAGTAAGTATCAACAATACTTACGCCGGGCGTACCGAGAATAAAAGAATTAGTGGAAGTTGCGCACGACAAAACAAAAGGGTCAATACCTGTAATAATGTGCGAATTGCCACACAGCAAAATATCAACCTGCTTGTTTTTGGTAAATTTATAAAACGATTTCCATTTCCTGTCAACGTGATTATTGCTTTGGTCGGCTTTGAAAAACTCTTTGTGGTCGGTATAAACCACAACTGCCACGACTATTGCAAACAAAATCAACACCTTGCTGCAAAATTTAATCCAACTGAACGGCTTTGCCACAGGTTGTTGCTGTTTAGCGTTATTTTTCGTTTGTGTTTGACGAATATTTTTCTTATTTTGATATTTATTCTGTGCCATAATTATTAAAATTGAAAGTAAATAAAAGCATTTTCATTCTCGCCACCGTATTGTCCGAAATAAACAATGCTTAAAACCAATACAATATAAAAAGTCCACCGAAAAATGGCAGGCGTTTTATAAAATATTGTGCTTATTTTTTCGCTTTTGTTTTCCCAAAGAATTTCCTGTAACAGCAATATTGCCAAGAGCAGAAAAGAGAGTTTCAGTTCAACGGCATTGAGTCCAAAATTTATAATTTCGGCGGAATTTGCAAAACCGAGATTTCGTATGCAATCAATCGCAGCATCAAAGCCTTTTGCTCTGAAAAATGACAGCGAAAAAGCCCAGCAGGCAGTTATCAAGACAGATTTCAATACTCGAATAAAAGTGTTGTCTTTTTCTGTCAATTTGTTTTTTGTGAGCGACAATAGCGGGTCGAGCAAAATCATAAACAGGGCGTTCAGAGTTCCCCAAATTACAAAATTCCAACTTGCGCCGTGCCATAAACCGCTCACAGCAAACACAATCAGCACATTTATAACTGTTCGTCTTTTGCCTTTGCGATTTCCTCCAAGAGGAATATAGACATAATCTTGAAACCAAGACGAAAGCGAAATGTGCCAACGTTTCCAAAAATTGCCAAATGAAGAACTCAAATAAGGGCGTTTGAAGTTAGTCATTGCATCAAAACCAAACAGTTTTGCTGTACCAATGGCAATGTTGGAATAGGCGGAAAAATCGAGATACAGTTGAAATGCAAAAAATATCACACCCAACAACATTGGCAAACCGTTTGCATTTGCCATATTTCCGAATGAAGAATCAACAAAAACTGCCAAACGGTCGGCAAGCATCAATTTTTTGAAAAATCCCCAAGCAATCTGTAACATTCCATCGCGAAAACGGTTGTAATTGGGTTTCTTCAATGTTTCAAATTGTGGAAGCAGATTTGCTGCGCGTTCAATAGGTCCGGCAACCAAGAGCGGAAAAAAACTTACAAAAGCGAAAAACTGCACCCAATCGTTGGTCGGCTTCATTTTTCGTTTGTAAATATCAATGGTATAACTCATTGTTTGGAAAGTATAGAACGAAATTCCAACAGGTAAAATAATTTGCAGGGTGAAAGCAGGAAGCGTAATTCCAAAACTTGCAAACAACGAAATAAAACTATCAACAAAGAAATTACAGTACTTGAAAAATCCCAAAATACCGATATTGATTGCCATACTTAACCACAGCCAACGCTTTTTACTGCGTTTAGTGGCAGACGTTTCTTCCTGTTCGTTGATTTTTCCAATTTTTATCCCAACAAGATAATCCATTAACGAAGAAATGGCGAGCAGCGAAAGAAACCGCCAATCCCACCAACCATAGAAAACATAACTTGCTACGAGCAGAAATAAGTTTCGCCATAACAAATTTTTGTTGAAAACTGCCCAATAAAGAGCGAAAACGAGCGGAAGAAAAACCGCAAAAGCGAAAGAGTTGAAAAGCATTTTTTATTCTTTTGTGGAACGTTCAACTCTTAAACTTTCAACAAACGAATCGGGCGTGAAACTGCCCATTGATTGCTTATTTACACTTACTGGCTCTACCAAAACCATTTACCCAAATAAGCACGGACAGTTCACGCCCTTTGACGTGAACCTCCGCTTGCTTATTCTCGGGTAGAAATTGGTAGATTTCGTAAGTGTGAGAATAAGAGCGATTGCTCTAATTATTTAATATTCAATATTTTATATCATTTTTCTATTTTAAAATTATACATTTTTAATTTCTGTAAAGTTAGCATAAAATCTTCAGATTCCCCACAAACGCATAAAAATTGGCGGGGCTATCGGTCTCGCCAATCCGTCCAACCGTATATTTTCTTATATTTCCCCTATAAATTCTTTCTGCGGGCAAGTAACATTGGCCACTTTGCAGACGGGGTTTTGCTTGACTGCTCAAACAAATTGCCACCACAAAAATACCCGGCCTTTACGCTACCAGCGCCTTTTTCCTTGATTTTCTCATGGCAAGTTTCTGAAATTTGTCCATAAAATAGCTTCCTTTAGTGCGTGAAGCTGCCCAACCCACCTGAACGATAATAGCACGGAGATGTTTGTTGCCTTTGGTCGTTGCGGTACTCTTAAATTTCCCGGCGCTCTCATCGTTTCTCGGACGCAGTCCCGTCCATACCGCAAGGTACCGAAGACAATAGGTGCCAAAAGTAAGACAAACCCTACAAATTCAATGATTTGTAGGGTTTTTTCTTTGTTTACATGTCTGGGAGGAAAGACATTGAAATGCCAAAAAAAGACAGTTTTCCGTTGCTAATTCGTAACCTACTTCCGAAATCAGACACAGGTTACGATTTACGAGCAAAAACAGGTTACGATTTGTCCAAAATTGGCAGTATGCTGTCGCGATTTGGCAGTCTGTATGTACTTAATGTTTAACTTGTTACAATTAATTTTGTAACCTAAAAAAGTAAAGATATGAAAAGTACATTCAGCATTCTTTTCTATATGAAAAGAAACGGACAGAAATCAAACGGCAATGTGCCGGTTATGGGACGGATTACCGTCAATGGAATGGCAGTACAGTTTGCTGCTAAAGTCGAAATTAAGCCGGACTATTGGAATGTCAAAGCCGGAAAAGCAATCGGCAGGGCTATCGAAGTGCAAGAGGTAAATAATATCCTCGAAAGTATTAAAACGACAATGACCAAAATTTATCGGGACTTACAGGAAAGAGAAAGCCATGTTACTCCCGAACGGATTAAAAACATTTTCTTCGGAATTGAGGTCAAAAATCAAATGCTTTTGGAATTGTTCAAACAGCACAATGATGATATTCATAAATTAATAGGTATCAGCAAATCAACTGTTTGTTATGAAAAATATGAAATTACTCGCAGGCGACTGACAAGTTTCTTGAAAGAAGAATACCATGTTTCGGATATTTCTCTGAAAGAAATCAATCACAAACTTATCACGGATTTTGAAGCATACATGCGCAGCGTTTGCGGATGCAATGCCAATACTACCGCCAAATTTATGCAACGCTTCAAGTCGGTTATTCTAATGGCAAGAAATAACGGCTGGCTTTACCACGACCCTTTCGCCAACTATAAAATTAAGTCGCCAAAAGTGGACAGGGGATACCTGACACAGGAAGAAATAGAGGCAATCCTACAAAAAGAATTTCCTATCAAACGGCTTGAACAGGTACGTGACATTTTTATATTCGCCTGCTTCACAGGTTTAGCGTATATAGATGTGAAGAATTTGCGGGAAAACAATGTTCGGGTATCCTTTGATGGTAATTTGTGGATAATGACGAAAAGGCAAAAAACGGATATACAATCGAATATTCCCTTATTGGATGTTCCAAAACAAATTCTGGAAAAGTACAAAGGCGCATTACCCAATGGAATGATTCTTCCTGTCCCAAGCAATCAAAAGATGAATGCCTATTTAAAAGAGATTGGCGAACTTTGCGGAATTGCGAAAAATCTGACGTTCCACCTTGCAAGACACACATTCGCAACCACCACAACTTTGGCAAAGGGCGTTCCTATTGAAACCGTATCTAAAATGTTGGGGCATACCAACATTAAAACGACACAAATTTACGCCCGGATTACCGACAACAAGATTAGCCACGATATGGCTATCCTTGCCAAAAAGTTGGAAACAAAAAAATCAAAATCGAAATTAGACCAACTGTTTGAATGTCTTTCATTAGGCGAAAAAATAGCCTTGTTTAATCTTCCTCAAACATTATCGTCAGACAACGACCGCGAAAAACGAATGTCCATAATATGGCAAAGTCTTTCGGATGAAGAAAAATCTTCTCTCTGGGAAAAAACATTTGAAAATGAAACCAATTTCGGTTTCAGTGAGAACAGTATAAATTACAAATATGCAATAAATCAATAAAATCAATTATCATGGACTTAAAAAGAATCGAAGACAAAATCATCACAATTCAGGGAAAACAGGTCATCCTTGACTGCGATGTCGCCGAAATTTACGGCGTAGAAACAAAGCGTGTCAATGAAGCCATCAGGAACAATCCCGATAAATTTCCCGAAGGCTATATTATTGTATTGACAGACAGCGAGAAAACAGAGGTGGTCGAAAATTTCGACCACCTTCAAAAACTCAAATTTTCCCCTGTTCCGGTCAAAGGAATGAGTGAAAAGGCGCTTTATATGCTCGCCACCATTCTGAAAAGCCCTTTGGCAACGGAAAGAACGATAGAAATTATCGAAACTTTTGCCAAAGTCAGGGAATTGTCGCGCAATTTTTCGGAACTGCACAAACATGGCGAAGAACAGCAAAAAACGATGTTGCAGAAAAGCGGCGAGATTATTTCCGATCTGCTTTTGAGCGACCTTGAAACAACGGAAACGGAAACAACGGTAAAACTCAACCTTGCCCTGCTGTCCGTAGAACACACGGTTAAGAGAACAACTAAAAAGAAGGAGGAATAAAATTATGGAAAGAAAATATTTAACCCACATTGCAGCCACCCCTTTATCGAAGTGTTAAAAGATCAAAAATATCCAAGTTAAATATGCTTTATACGTTCTGTGGGATGGTGTATATGTTAAAACATTCGTTTTTTGGTGCTAAAACCACGAAAAAGCCCCCTGTGTGGCACCCGGCTTTTTGGAGGATAGGTGGCACTATTCGTACCTTTGTGCCATGTTTATCAAAGGGGTACAGAAACACAAAGCAGGCACCAACGACAATCCGATCTACTTCCGTTTGTGCGAGAGTTACCGCGACAGTTTTGGCAAGACAC
>BNTW01000059.1 GCA_025996895.1 Bacteroidia bacterium
TGTTAAACCGCCAGGTGAGTAATGTGTGTGTGTAGCATATTATTTTGCATTTTTTAAAATAATTTGATATGTTTTACAACATAAACCACACTTTTTTTAAGAATTGTTCGCATCACAAATTGTTACGGAAAAAGAATATAGCAAAGAACGTGCCAAAATCAAATACGGATGGTGTTGAATGAATTTGCTTTTAAATTGGCTTGAATAATTTTGCTTCCTATCTTGATTTTCAGCGGTTTGTCGCTGCCGGTGAGATTGCTTACTACAACAATTACACTACCGTTGGTGTTTTTGAACGCCAGCAAATTGTCATAACCGAAGGTTTGCAAGCGGACAGCACCGGGCAGAACATAGTGGCTGAAATGTTTCATCAAATAAAACTCAAACGTATATTCGTAGGTTTTTGTTTGCGGATTCACCACCACCAGCGAGTTTTGCGCCCAGCCCCACCGGCTAATCCCGCCTTTTTCGAGGGCAATGTTCCAATAATCATATACGTTGCAACCGTTGGAGAGATAATGCAACATCAACTCCCACGAATGCACCGCCCCTTTCCAGTCGTTCCGGCCGTCGCCGCATTCCTGCTCGGTCTGATACAAGCGCAGGTAAGGATAGCCGGTGTAGATTTTCGGTAACGCGCCTTTGCCCGCCCATTGAAAGCCGGCGTTGGTTATGTATTTTTTAGCCAGCGAATCGTTCAACATCGCTTCCAAAGCCCTTGCATCGGGACGTTCGACCGTTCCCAGCATGATGGAAACGTTTCGGCGTGCCATTTCGGGGCCTAAAAACCGGCCAACAAACCGGGTCAATCCGGCAATCGTCCAGGTACAGCTGGGAAAATTCTGACACGAATTGAACTCGTTTTGCGGAGCCACGCAGTAAATCCGAATGCCTCGATCGGCATAAGCATCGATAAATTTCCCGAAATAGCGGGCGTAGGCTTCCATGTATTTGTCTTCCTGAACAAACATATTTGTGCCTTCCAAATCCGTATTCGGATTGCCTTTCAGGTCATTTACTTTCGGGTCAGGACGGCAGGCATAATGCTTGTTATATTTCATCCAGGTGGGCGGCGACCACGGCGAAGCCCAAATCTTCAAATTCGGATTCAATTGTTTAGCACCTTGAATAAAGGGGATCAACGTTTTTTCGTCGTTATCAATATTGAAATCTTTCAACGCGAAATCACCTTTTGTTTCGTCATACGAATACCAGTTTAAGGAAAAATCATTGGCACCGACCGGCATTCGCGCAATATTGAAGTTTAAGCCTTTTCCCGGTTGAAACAGTTCCGCCAAAATCGTATTCCGGTCTTTTTTAGACAAGAGGGAAAGTGCTTTCCAGCCCAATTCGTTGAAACACGCGCCAAAACCGTCTATTTCCTGCAAGGATTGTTCGGGACAAATTTCAACATCATACAGGCTGTCGCTTTTGTCCGTTACAAATAAATCCTGATGAGCCTTCCAAGTTTCGGCTTCCGTCGTAGAAATCCATTCGACCAATATTCCCCTTTGTTCGCAGGACGTCCAAATAACAATGAATGAAAATAAAAATGATAAAGCAAATATTCGTTTCATAAAACATTAATTATCAGTGGATTGAACAATGATTTTTCCGCCCGCCGTGTGCGATACATATTCCGGTGCATACATGCATTGAATGGTCGTAATTCCGTTGGAATATTCGCCCGCATGAGTAGCATACAGTTGATATTCAAACACATACGTTCCTTTCGGCAATACGGAAAAATAAAAATTAGTAGAGGCGTCTTTGGAAGAACGGTAATAAACCAATCCCTGTTTCCATTCGACGCCCGAAAGCTGTTCGACAGGCTCTAACGCGGAAGCCCGCATATCTTTCAAGAGTACATATTCCAAGTCGCGGTCGGTGCGGACAGTCAGGCGCACTGTCAGTTTGTCGCCGATTTTCAACGGGTTAGCTTCCGTTACCGGCACGAGCGTTTTGCCCGACGGCGTGATTTTTTCAACAAACAATTTCTTTTCTACATTGAGTTCTGTTTTGGAAGCGGTGATTTTATCCAACTCCTCAAAATACTGCCAATAGAGTGCGCCCCAAGTCGGGCCGGCGTCTGCTTTGGAAACACTGACCGTGTGCATTTCCTGCGTGATTTCCTGCGCGTTCCACACTTGCTTGAAATAGCCTGTACCGGCTTCTCCCTGTTGTGTGTTGAGGGTTTGATTGCCCACGCGGATTTGCACATCGCCCGTGCTTTCCAACAACGGTGTGGCCGCTTTCAGTAATACGGCTATCGCATTGACGGTCGCCGGGACATTTTCCCAGCGTTGGGTCTGCTTCTGTTTCAACAGCCACAGACGCATCTCGTTCATTTCGTGCGGGGTTGCGCCCACTTCGTCGAAGGCTTGCATAATAAACGTATGCACGCAAGTCGCGCTCTGTGTGATAAAGCAATTCGTGGCATTATTCGCCCAAAACATGCCGAAACCGGGCTTGCGTGTGGCATGTTCGCGCAACGATTTGATAATCGCCTGTGCGGTTTTCGTATTTCCGTCGCGTTGCAAAATCATGGCCGTAATGGCTCTGTCGTACAATGTATTCGTTTTTGTCCAATATTGATTGGCCAAACCGGTATAAAATTGAACAATTTCGGTGTTTTCACCCAACGGAACATCTTTATAGAACGAACGAGCCAGCAAATATTCTAATTCGTAGGTAGAAATCGATTGTTTTTCCTTCCACTTCGGATTGTCCTTTTTCAGTTCTTCAAAATGCTTTTTAAATGCACGGTCGATAAAGTCAATGGCGCGAAGCTGATTGTCTTCCAGCGGGTTTTTATCGGTAATCGCTCTATAATGAGCGAGTTCACCCATTCCGTACAACACCCATTGCGTAATCGAAACACTGCCGGTCATGCCTTTAAACCACAAGAAACCGCCGTCTTCGGCTTGCAAGTTACGCAATTTTTCAACAGCCTGCTCATTCAGGCGTTGCGTATGGTTGAAGTTGAACAAGAGCGACAAACGCTGTTTTTGTTCCGTTTCGTTTTTCGCGTCCAGCACCCAAGGCGTTTCTTCCAGCAAAGCGGCTTTCAATTCCTGATTTTTTTCCAGATTGGATAATAACGTTTCCTTTGTTCCGCCCTGTTTTGTCCAAATGTCGATAATCTGCTTGATTTTCGGCGTACTGTTGGCAACGTGTGCCGCTAATGTATTGGAATAATAGGCTGCAAACCAATCAATTACGTTGTCGTTTTGCGGTGCGGTGATCGTGGGCAACGCCTGAATGGCATACCACGCCGGATTGCTCGCAAATTCCAGCGTCAGGCGGTAGTTTTTCAACGTGGTCGAAGCCTTTTTGTCGAACGTGAATGTCCGCGTTTGTCCCTGCAAAACATTCAACGGCAGACTTTCCGTCACCAGCATGCGGTTGGGCAACACCGAAAGTAAATGTTGTTCGCCGTCACTGAAATCGCCGGCTTGCGCCACAATTTTCAACGCGGTCAAATCCATTCCGGCGGGAATATCGAACGTCCAGCGGACGGAAACGGTTTTTCCGGCTTCCATACTGAAGGGTTGCGAAGCCTGTACAATCGTGATATTCGATTGATTAGTATTCGGATCAAAACTTTCGAGACTGACCGTTCCGGTGAGCGGTTTGTCCGAAAGGTTGGAAATATCCGAAACAATCGTCGTGCGGTCGCCTTCGCGCAAGAAGCGAGGCAAATTCGGGCTGACCATCAGCGGTTTTTGACTGACGGCTTGCCGGAGGATTTGTCCGTATTTCAAATCGGCCGTGTGTGCCAATCCCATGAAATTCCACGTCGTGTTGCTTTCGGGAACAGTAAAGGAAATCAGCGTTTCTCCCGCTTCGTTGGTTTTCAACTGCGGATAGAAAAAGGCGGTTTCACTGAAATTCTGACGGATTTGCACCGGCGGAGTTTCTACATGGGCAAAAATTTCCGTTGATTTTTCTTCCTGAATAATGACTTTTTGATCCTGTAAATCAGCTATATCAACGGATTCATTCTCCATTTGTTGCACCGCCCCTGGGTAATCCATCGATTTCATCATTTGACCGGATCTGAATAAATTATTTCTCACATAAAATCCAAACCAATTAAATTGGTCGTATCTAAAATCCGGAACATTTACTGTTTTTTCCTCTGTGGAAAAATATATATTATTTCGGGAAGTCTGAAATTCAACACCTAACTGACTGTAAGGCACAGCCACACCTAATTGTCTGACCGGCCGGAAATTCCACGAATGAGCGCGGAGTTTATCCAACGAAGCGTCGTACATACTTGTCAGAAATTCGGCGTTAACCGGCTGATTATTAGCATCTTTAATTGAAAAAGTCCATTCTTCTTTTTGTCCGGGCAACAAACGGTCGCGGAAAACTTTCGTTTCGATTTTCAAATTTTTATTTTCCTGTTTCTTATGGATCGTAACGCTTTTTTCATATACTTTTCCGTCTTTCACAAACATAAAATGTACGCCGATTCCGTCTCCGTAATCTTCCAAATAGGGAATTTCAAGTTTTTTATTTTCATTATTCAATACAAAGCGCGAAGCACTTATTTTTTTTCTTCCCTGGAAAAATTCGTATAAAACATACACGTCTTTGGCCGACGAGCCGTAAATGATTTCGGCTTTTTCGCCGACCGCGCAAGTAAGTTTCGGCGTGAGAATCCAATCATACACCGTAACCGGCGGACGCTTGTCTTTTTCGGAAGCTGGCGTGAAATCCTGCTGGTTTTCAACTTCTCTGTCCTGTTGGTCTTTCGCTTTAACGATTATCCGGTATCGGCCGGAAGCCAAATTTTGCCATTTAGTCAAATCCAATGCTTTGCCGGCTTCAAAACTGCCCGAATAAACGGATTTGTCTATCAGCCAGTTATCCGCTTCGACATCGAATTGTGTTTTGTCTTTGGGTTTTAATACAAACAGTTCATACGTTCCGCTTGCGGGTATAGCTTTTCCGTTCAAATTAGCGGCGTTGATTTGAACGGCCGGTAATTTTTCTTTGGTAACAATATCATCTAATCCACTGAAAGTTAAGAACATTGATTTATCTCCGACAGAAATGGAATAGAGCGAATTTTGTGTTTCTCCTTTGCTGTCGGTCAATTCGGCTTCAATCGTGTAGTTATAATAAACGCTGTTATTATCGGTGTCTTGAAACGTTTTTTCGGCTCGAAAACCAATCGAAAAACTGCCGTCTGCTTGCGTTTGCACCGTTCCTTCGGCAATTTGTTCAGGATTATGGTAGCGTCCGCGATACAGCCAATGCGGTTGGCGGGTAATACGGTAACGCACGTCTATTTCTTGTAGATTGACGCCGGAAAACGTTATCGCATTTCCTTTCACCGTAATGCTGTCACCGAAACGATAGGTTTCTTCATTCGGCAAAAATTGAATGTCGAACGTAGGCCGCTTATATTCTTCCACTTGCACATAAGCCGTTCCGTTGCCGTCGTCCGAGCGCAGGGTGAAAGTCCCGGAAAGCCGTCCCTGCGGAATAACAAACTCGCCCTGAATAGAGCCAAATTCATTGGTGGTGAAAGATTTCGCAGCAATTTCCTGATAATTGGCGTCGCGCAACGTAACAGTATAGGTTTTGTTCGGAATGACTTCTTGTTTTTTAGCCCCTAATTGATAGGCAATCCCTTTAAAATAGAGGGTTTGTCCGGGACGATACAAAGCTCTGTCTGTCAAAAGAGCCATTTGAAAAAGACCTTCGCCTGAAGCGTTGTTGCTGTTGCCTGGAATATACTGCATGGGTGAAACAGGCAACGTGGTATCGTCTCCATACGATGCATTATATACCTGAATGGAGGCATTGCTTTCCAGCACAGCCAATCCGAGCGCATTGGTCGGCAAGGATTTTTTCAGAAGTAATTGGCCGGATTTCTCTTGTTTTTGATAAAAATTAAGTTTGGCACCTTCAATGGGTTTGCCGCTGAGCTTATCGACCACTAAAAACTCCCATTGTCCGTTGATAATGCGCGAAATGGTTGCTAAACGGCTTACCGAAAATGCAATGTTTGTCGTATCTTGCTGTGTAGAGCCGGTATAAGCGATATATTCGTAACTGCCCACTTCTTTCATCGGAATTTTCACGATTGTATCGGAAGATAAAAACGGAAAGGAATTGATTAATTTTATTTCCCGTTTTTCTACTAATTTTCCATTCTTTTTGTAGATTTCAACCGTCAATTTCGGGACATTTTGGTGATTTATTTTCAATTCCAACTCTTTACCCGGATAAACCGTATTTTCGGAAGCTATATTTACATGGCTTTCGATAGTTTGCGCTAACAAATTCTGCAACAATCCGATACGTTCGTAATTCGGATATTGCTTAATACCGGAAGTACAAATTTCGTAGGCTCTTTTCTGCCTTTCCGAAAACACAGTTGCCTCATTGTCAAAGTGAAGATAATAAATCGCTTTTTTATAAATAATTTCCACACAAAAATCTTTTGAACGATATTGTTCTTCCAACCGGTTGAGTGCGTCGATATACGATTTATCGGTGTCTTGCCTGGAATTGCGTCTGACAAATTCCAAACGGTCTAATTCGGTAATCACATACGCCTGCTCGTTGTTCGTTTTCTTCTGAAAATCAGTTAATTGTCTGTATAAATCCAAAATTGGCCGGTAAAAATTTTGCTGCTGATAATCATTGTTTTGGCTTAAAATATCGATTCCGCGATAAGCCAAAAAATCAAACAAAGTAGGTCGAAGCGTACGCGAAGCACTACCTTCCAACAATATCTCTTTGTAGTCCAATACGTTAGTAGCCTGTAATTTGTCGGCAGGAGTTAGCGATTGACGCACCAAATCAGCTATTTTATCCAAAAAAAGATTGCTTGTCCATTCGCGTATATCTTCCGGAACATAGCCCACCACAGGCGTCCGCCGGTTAATCTTATAACTGTCTGCTTGATAATATTTTGCATACAATTCGGCCGTTAGAGAAGACAAAACCGCTTTTTCCACCGGACGAGTGCCGGCGTCCGCTTGCTGTTCGATTTCCCGGATGCGATCGGGCAGTTGGTCGCTATTTATCGCTGTTTCGCATTTCAACTGATAAATCAACGCCTTAATCATTTCGGAACTGTTACTTTTTTGCACTGCGTCTTGATAAATTTGATTGACGACTTCTAACGCCGACTGCGGAAGCGATTGCTTTTCAAAAGCCTCTACCTCAGCCCATTTCGGATTTTGCGCATAAATCGAACTCATAAACAGACTTATTATTAAAGTAAAAAAAAACGCTCTCATGTCTTATTTTTTATTAAATATTGACAGCGAAGATAAGAATAAATTGAATAATTTGGAACATCTTCTTATATTTGTCGCTAATTTTATACGAAATAAACAGATTATATGAATAAACAGTATTGTATTGCATTGCTCGCCCTCGTTCTGGGAACTTTTTTGTCTTACGGCCAAGACCCCGTTTTTAATACGTTGAAAACCGAGTTAAACCGCAATTTTGAAGTGTTAAATAAACAACCTCTGCCGGCCTATTATGCTTTTGTCCGTCTCGACGAAGTTCAATCGATTAATACGGCAGCCAATTTGGGAAAACTTCAATCGCCCGCGATTTTAAATTCGCCTTCGGGTATTTTATCGACTTGCCTTCGGGTGGGCGATTATCGTTTGGATAACTCACACGAAATTCGTGAATCGGGTGGCTGGGGCGGATCAGGCGTCAGTGTGCATGGTGCATACGTTCCTTACGAAATAAACAACGGTGTACTGAAAACGCAAACTTGGCTGCAATTGGACGAGTTGTACAAGCAAGGCGTTCAGACCTACGAACAAGTGAAAGCCAATATGGCCGTGAAAGTGGAACAGGAAGATAAGTCGCCTGATTTTTCGCAAGAGCCTGTAGAAAATTTTTACGAACAACCGCGCGCCTGGGCGGAACTGTCTATCCTTCCGCAAGCGTTGGAAGAAAAAGTGCGTAAATATTCGGCTGTTTTCGACGAAAATAAAGACATTCGGAACGGTATAGCATATTTTACAGCTACGCTTTCGCGGAAAATTTTCGTGGATACCGAAGGAAGCGAAATAGCAGAAAATGCTATCAGTATTCAATTATTTTTATCGGCCGACGCACTGGCTGACGATGGCATGTATTTACCGCTCTCCAAATCGTGGTCAGGCTTTTCGCTCGACGAATTGCCTTCGGACGAAGCCGTTTTGCAAACCGCGCGGGAAATGAGTGCGATGCTTTCGGCATTGAAAAAAGCACCGGTTGTGGAATCGTTTACCGGCCCGGCCATCCTTTCGCCGGAAGCGGCGGGCGTATTTTTCCACGAAATTTTTGGTCACCGGGTAGAAGGCGCACGGCTGAAACAGGAAAACGACGCACAGACATTCAAGAAAAAAGTGGGCGAAACCGTATTGCCCAAACACCTGTCTGTTACGTTCGATCCGACAATTCACTATTACAATCAGACGCCGTTGGTCGGTTCGTATCATTTTGATGATGAAGGAATTAAAGGCCAACGGGTGGAAGTGGTCAATAAGGGAATTTTGCGCAATTTCTTGATGAGCCGGACACCGATTGAAGGATTTTTACATTCCAACGGACATGGACGCGCCAATATCGGCTACGCACCGGTTTCACGCCAATCCAACTTGCTGGTAGAGAGCACACAACGCTTTTCGGACGACGAATTAATCCGTCGTTTGCGGAAAGAAGCCAAAGCGCAGAATAAAGAATACGCTTATTATTTTAAAGACGTTTCGGGCGGTTTCACAAATACGAGCCGCTATTCGCCCAATGCGTTCAATGTCAATCCATTAGTGGTTTATCGGATTTATACCGACGGCCGTCCCGACGAACTGGTGCGGGGTGTGGATTTGGTCGGCACGCCGTTAGCGATGTTTTCTCAAATTGAGGCCTGCGGAGATAAATACGCGGTTTTTAACGGCACTTGCGGGGCGGAATCCGGTGGAATTCCGGTTTCTTGCGTGGCACCGGCTCTTTTGGTGAAACAAATCGAAACGCAGAAACGGGCAAAAAGCCAGACACAACCGCCGTTATTGCCCAAACCCGACAGCAACGAAGCCGACAGCGGTTTATCGAAAGAAGACATTATTTTCAAAGCGGTGAAGGAAGAAGTCAACCGGGGATTAGACAACTTGAAAATGGACGGACTGCAACGGCCGTTCTTCGTGGCTTATTCCATCGGCGAAATGAATCAAATGACGGTTTCGGCAACGAACGGCAGTTTGGTGTCGTCGAGCGAAAATGTTTCGCGCTCGTCCAACGCTCGCCTGCTGATTGGTGATTATCAATGTACGGACGAGAATTTTGTAGGAACAACCGGAAGTTCAGTGGGTTACGACGGCTCACCGACATTGGATAACGATATTAAAGGCATTCGCAATACGGTTTGGAAAGATTTGGACGCTATTTACAAAAGTGCAGCCGAAACTTACGAGCAGAAAATTGCAGCTATCAAGCAATTGAATATTCCCGCCAAAGAGTTGGAATTGCCCGATTGGGACAAAACCGAACCTGTCCGGTTGAGGGATTTGCCTCGTCCGGCGTTGAATAAAAACCGTTCGTTCTACGAAAATTATGCGCAGACCGTCTCGAGTGTTTTCAGCAATTATCCCGATATTTTACAATCCAATGTTACGGTGCAATTAATCGACGCGACCATTTATTTCTATAATACCGAAGGAACGCAATTTGCTTATCCGCTGGCATTTATGTATGTAGGGGCAAATGTGTCGGCGAAAACGAAAGAGGGAGAAGACCTGGGCAACGGCTTTGACCAGGTGTATGCTTCGTCCGACGAACTGCCTTCGGCCGAAAAAATGCAGGAAGAATGTAACCGGTTGGCACAAAAGCTGATAGAAGAAATTCAAGCCCCCAAAATGGTTGAATCTTATTCGGGGCCGGTGTTATTCGAGGGGTTGGCCGTTCCGACTACGTTCTACACTAATTTCTTTGTCGGTGACGACCAGGTATTGATTGCCGAACGCAAACCGCTCACTACCAGCGGCTTTTCATACGGAGGCAACGGTTTGGAAGAAATGATGAACAAACGCATCACTGCCCGTGAAATCACGATAGAAGATTGGACAGGAACGAAAGAATACAAAGGAGTCAAACTGCTGGGCTACGCGCCGATAGACGGACAGGGCGTCGTCCCACCCGAAAAACTGACATTGGTCGAAAACGGCGTGCTGAAAACCCTGTTGAACGACCGCGTACCGACGCCCAAAGTTCCGCATTCCAACGGACACGCCTTGATTAATGCCGGCTTGACAAGCAACGTGAATACAGGTATCGTTCGTTTGTCGGATACACGTACCAAAAAGTACGCCGATTTGAAACACGATTTGCTGGAACGCGCCAAAGAAGAAGGCTACGACTATGCTTATATCGTTCGCGACGTGAATGGCGCGGGAGCTTATCCGAGTGAATTGTATCAGGTGAGCGTAACCGACGGATCGGAAAAACGCATTCGCTCGGCAGTGATTAATAACGTAGATGCGCAGATTTTCAAGAAAATCACGGCAGTTTCGGACGAAGAATTTATCTATAACACGATTGCCGGAAATTTACTGACCGTAATCGCCCCGGCTGCGATTTTATTTGAGGAAATGCAAATCCAGAGCGACCGCGTAGATAATTTCAAAAAAGCACCCTTAGTTCCGCAGAGATAACAGCAAATTTGGCACACTCTTTGCTGTAATTCACTCTCGTAATAATTTGTGATGCGAACAATTCTTAAAAAAAGTGTGACTTATGTTGTAAAACATACAAAATTATTTTAAAAAATGCAAAATAATATGATACACACACACATTACTCACCTGGCGGTTTAACAAAAATTCACGCGTTATGTGCCTTGTAACGCGCCTTTTTTCTCACGCGCGTAATATACAAAATTTATTTTTAATACGCAACAATCCCGAAGGCGTTTTCACCCCCCAGCCCCCTAAAGGGGGAGAAAAAGTCCTTGCAAAATTGTGCGCTGCCACTCCCTCCCCTTCAGGGGAGGGTTGGGGTGGGGTTTTCTCAACTCATAACTCATAACTCATAAAATTATGCGAACATTTATTTATCTAATCTTGTTTTTGCTTCCTCTGGGTGTTTTTGCCCAAACAATGGATCAACGCCTGCCGTTTGACACAAATGCAACGTCTCTACAACAACCATCCGATATGGATTTTTTGTCGCAAAGCAATCTGTTTTATCGCGAAAATCTTTCTGCTTTTGGTGAATCTTCGTCGTTCAATCCTTCCGGCGATTTCCTGACCAATCTTTTCGGCAGCACCCGGCAATCCGACCCACCGGGACAACAGGGCGGCAATCCGTCTTTGCAAGGCGACCCCAATTCCGGCGTGCCGGTTGGAAGCGGTTTGGCACTTTTGCTTGTTTGTTCCTGTATTTATTTATTCATCACTATTAAATCCAAAAAAATGAAACTGCAATTGCTGACTTTATTCGCCTTGTTTTTAGTTGCTCTACCCGCAAAAGCCGACGAGATTACGCTCGACACCACCTGCCAAGTTTTTGCAACCACTTCGATAACAATTAATCTAAAAGACTTTCCCGATACCAAAATCCCAGCTGCCTGTAAAACCGGACTTCCGGCAATCACTTCCCCTGGCCCAACCCTCGGAATGGCTACTCCGGCCAAAGGCAAAATTACATATACCAGCACGGTAGCTACTACCGACTATTTCGGTACGGATGCCTTTGCATTTACGCTGGCTTGTGGTACAGATAACTACACCATAACGGTTAATTTGAAGATTCTTCCCGAACCGAATAATATTGCGCCTTCCGATTGTTTTGTGAGTCTGTTAGGTACGAATTGGGCTGTACCAGCAGGAACAAGTCCGGGAACAGTCTATATTTATCTACCGCCTTTAGTGGGAGATCTGGATGGGGATGGAAAACCGGAAATAGTTACGAGTGCTAAATATAATACAATATCCAATCCGGTACCAGGGGTAACTGGTTGGGCATCACAAACAATAACAATTTTTCAGGGAACCAACCGGGATCAATCTGAGTTTGGAACATACAGACCTTATTGCGGTTATCAAACGGGGGCATTCGCCATAGGAAAAACCAAGATACTGGATACAACATTAGGTACGGAAAAAGATTCGGCTATCATAGTGGTTGCCGAGGGAGATCTCCGGTTAAGAGCCTACAACAGGAATGGGGGTTTAGTATGGACATCCAATGCCAACTGGACCGATCTTACCCTCGCCAATGCCTCCACTGCCGTTGGTTTTGCCGATTTTAATAATGATGGCTATGCCGAAGTCTATGCCGGTAATAGCATCTTTAACGCTGCAACCGGCCAATTGCTTTGCCAAGGATCGGGAAACAAAGGGCGTATTAACCGGCCTATAGTTAATGGCGATGCAACGATGGCGGCTGATATAGATGGCGATGGTCGTTTAGAATTGATTGCCGGTAGTCAAGTGTATCAGGTAACAGAATCAGGTGGTTCCTGGTCTATGGCTGTTTTATATCAATTAGATACTTCCCTGCTAAATCGTCCGGAGTGTACAGATGGTTGGACACAAGTGGCCGATATTGACGGGGATGGATACCTGGATCTTATTGTAGAAAATTATTCGTCAACACCGCGTGCTTTCGTTTATGTTTGGAGTCCTCACAAAGGAACCGTTTTAGCCCAAAAATATTTTGATTCGGGTAATGAGATTATTAGCCTGATGGGGGTTCCTTTTATTGGAGATATAGACGGTTGCGGCAAACCCGAAATTTTATTTATTGGTGGAACCGGTACGGGTAATATGTATATATGGGCTTATAAATATGATGAAACAAATTCTCTTTTGAATCTTTTTTGGAAACTAAGTAATACCGATGGCTCTTTGACTACCGGATTAACGTTATTTGATTTCAACCAGGATGGGATTGCTGAAATCGTTTACCGGGATGAAGATCAGTTACGTATTATCAATGGTAGCGGCCAAGGAACGGATTATCTGGGCAATACCGTCGCCATCCATCCGACTACCAAAGTACTGACTAATTATAATTTAGTAGCGCCAATTCAATGTTCCTCCGGTACCGGTTATGAATATCCAACCATAGCCGATATTGACGGCGATGGCCAAGCGGAAATACTCATTGGAGGAAATCCGACAGGGAAAGGTGCTAATGGCGCCTTACGCATTTTCAAAAGCGGAGGAGAGCCTTGGGCGCCCGCCCGCCCGGTCTGGAACCAATACATGTACAATGCTGTCAACGTCAACGATGACTTAACCATTCCTAAATACCAACTCAACCCCGCCACTGTTTTTGCCGGTGAAAACAAAAAAATGGGCGACGCCGATGATGTGCGGCCATACAACGCTTTCTTGCAGCAGCAAACCACGATTAATCAATACGGTGTCCCTTTTGTGCATGCCGCGGATTTGGCCATCACCTCCGGTTTAACATACTCATTCGATCCTTCTGGTGATCTGACCATTACGTTTACAGTAACTAATGTGGGAGAAGCTACAATGCCGCCGTTTTCGGTTTCCCTTTATGATGGGAGCATTGCTTCAGCTAATTGGCTCTATACCTATACCAGAAGTAGCAGTATAGCTCCCGGCGCCAGTGTAGTCGTTGCGTTGGAAGTAACAGCCGGTCAATTAAATACAATTGAAGATATGGTTATCAATCTCAATGATTTGGGCAATGGAACGTATGCCAATGACGAGTGCGACACCGATAATAATGTCCTCGCAGTCCCGCTGTACAATGATTATTACGGCCTGCCGTATGTAGTCGGGAGTGATTATTACTTTGACTTTTTAAAGAACGATAGTGAATTTTTAAATGAGACCATGGATGATGTCAATATGGATGCTTCCTCCGTTATCAGCGCGAATAGCGCCACAGGAGCTGTGGTTTCTATCACCTCCATCCCCGGAACAACAAGTGGGAGAAATGAATTGCACTACATTCCGGCGCCCGGTTTCTTTGGTATTGATGTCGTGCAATATTCGATTGAAGGGCAGGGAAGCAGTTATACTTCCAGCGGTACGGTTTATATTTATATTTTCGAGGCCATGGGCAGAACCTGTGCCGACGATATGGAAGTTTTTCTCAATATAGAAGACAAGGCCAATAAAGTAACCGTCAACTGGTTTTATCCGACTACCACCACCAGCGCAGACAAAATAGAGCTTCCTGCCTATTTTCCTATGAATCTGGATGCGAAAGTCATGTTCAATACCACCACTATGCCTATTGCTGCTTTTAATAACAATATACCGGCCAGTTGTAATGTGGAGGTAATTCCCGAATTGATGTATTGGTTGCCTAATACAGCGGATAATAATTGGAATAATCCGGATAACTGGGCATTAGATGCCACCGGAACACCGGCTAGTGATGTTCCTGCACCTTGTACCACGGTGCATATACCGGGTAATGCTATTAATTATCCGATATTGGATTTAGTTCATTCGCCTTATACGATCAAATACAGCATTCCGGTATGCGACAGTATTATTTTTCACTTTGGCGGTGAAGTGGCGCAACCCAATTTATTGAATTACAATAAAGCATTTATTCAATACAATGTTGGCTATTATGGCGACCCAGCCAATTATGACGCTACGTCCATCAATGGCGACCCGCTGTCGGCCGAGCCGATGAACCGCAGTCAGTGGTACGGCTTGGCAATCCCGTTGAAAAAAGTAGCTACGGGCGATTTCGCTTTCGGCGGAATGCCCTACACTTGGCAAATGAATTTCCTCTGCAAACCGTTAGATGCTGACGGATGGACGACCGGCTATGTGGGTAATTTCACGGTTCCGTTCAACACCAACGGTATCGAATTGGATAGTAAATTTGCGTATTCCTACGCTTTTTGGGCCAATGGACAAGCAACCGGTATCGGCAGCGACGGCAAGAATAACTACCAGGAAGGTTTGCAAAACACGAAAGGAATTATTGAATTGCCCTATTTTGAGAACGATGAAGTCAGCGGTTATCACCGCGAGCATACTTTCGACAGGCTTACGAATATCAGCTCGTTCAAATATTTTATGAAAGATTGGGACGGTCTTCCCTGGTCCGGCAAAGAGCCGGGAACGATTCATCGCGGGGGAATAAAACATGAGGTAGAGGCTTATGATGCTTACCGGTTTATTTTTGATGGAAACATTAGTCAAGTGCCGGATGACAGAGCCTTCGGTGCTGGCTTGGACGCCTTCAAAATACGGGTGCCGGGCGCTTCCAAAATCATGATTGGCAATCCGTATCTGTCTTCCTTGGATTTTACCGAATTTTGGACGGCGAACAAAGACAGCATCAGCGATTCGTATTATTTGTTTGAGGATGAAGCGTTTGTGGCTCATCCAAAATCCGATACCATTGCTGCTCTGCAAGGATTTTTCATTGAGACGACGGCGTTGGCCGATTCGGTGGATTTGTATTTTCCGTTTGAGACGGTGTCGGTTGTGAGGGCGACGGCGGAAAGTCATCAGTTCAAATCGCCGGGGCAAGGCTTTAAGGGCTTTAAAGACTTTAAGGAAAGCGAGGGACTGCGGGTAACGGCGACGAATAAAGGGAAGAGTAATTCGGCGACTTTGTGGTTGAATAGCGAAAACGAAAAGAATATTTACAAGCTATTTTATCCGGAGGCCAAGCTTACGCCGCAAATTTATTTTACTGATGAGAATAATCAAAAGAATGAAATACAGTATTTGCAAGATCAAGACTTTGAAAAGGTGGAAATTCCGTTGGGCATTTATGCGAGATTTGGCAGCCGGATTACGTTGGATTTCTCCGGCATGGAAGACATTGAGGTGAAATCCATCTTTTTATTGGATAAGAAAACAGGGATGAGGCAGGATTTGTTGAATAATTCCTCTTATACCTTTATTCAAAGTGATGAAAAAGAGTATGTTGACCGGTTTGTTTTGGAGATTGAGAAAGCGGCGACATACATTGATACTATTTTATCGCAAAGTAAGTTGAATATTTATCAGGCGGAGGAAATATTAACGGTTTATTCATCGGAAAAAATACATTCGGTAGAATTATTCGATATGCAAGGACGGAAAGTAAAACAAGCGGGTCGGATTGAGAATAATGTATATCAAATGGATTTGCGTAGGGGCGTTGCGCGCAACGCCCCTACCGGGGTTTACATCGTGAAAGCGGTGTTAGGCAACGGGGAGGCGCAGACGCACAAAATTATCGTGAAATAATGTTGTCATTGCGGCGAAGGCCGCAATCCCCCGCCCATCCGTTAAACACTCATTAACGGACA
>BNTW01000060.1 GCA_025996895.1 Bacteroidia bacterium
AGACATTGAAAACAAACGTTGTCATAGCAAATATTCTGCTGGCAAAGGGATTGGCTTGCTAGAAGACAAAGGTGGTTTTGAGGAGTTGGAAATGTTTGTAAAGCGGTGAAGTACAAACATATCCAACTCTTCAAAACTGCCTTCGTCTACTAGCAAGGCAATCCGTTCGCGGGCAGTATATTTGCCCTGAGTATGTTGTTTTTCAATGGCTTTTTCTCCGCCACCCAAACGAGCCTTCGCCCGTAAATCAATGAGTTCTTTTACTTTTTCTAATTGACTGCTCATAATATTATTGACATAATTCTGTTAAAACGCTACCTGTTGATTTCGGGTGGAGGAAAGCGATGTGTAAGCCTTCTGCGCCTCCACGAGGGGATTTATCAATTAATTGGACGCCTTTTGCTTCCACTTCGGCCAAAGCTGAAGCCACATCGGGAACGGCAAATGCGATGTGATGTACGCCTTCGCCTTTCTTTTCGATAAACTTTGCAATCGTAGAATCTTCCGATGTAGGTTCTAATAACTCTATTTTCGTTTGCCCCACTTTAAAAAATGCGGTTTTTACTTTTTGGTCGGCCACTTCTTCGATGTTGTAGCATTTCAGACCCAATACTTTTTCATAATAGGGGAGGCTGTCCGTAATACTTTTAACAGCAATCCCAATGTGTTCGATATGTGTAATATCCATTGTATAATAATTTAATTTATAAACAATTTAGGGGTACAAAGGTACTAAAATATTTTTTATCTTTGCACTAAAATTTTAAGTGAAATTTACAATGCAATTCCTTACGGCTATTAAAAACCTTTTCTTCCTTTTTTATCCGCGTGTGTGCGCGAATTGTTCCCAATCGTTAATGGAAGAGGAAGCATTTTTGTGTCTATCCTGTTTCCAAAAATTACCGAAAACGAATTATCACCACTGTGCGGATAATCCGGCTTTTGACCGTTTTCTGGGGAAAGTACCGGTGTGTAAAGCCACGGCCTATTTGTATTACAACAAAGGTGGTTTGGGGCAAAAATTAGTGGAAAAAATTAAATATCGTGGAAATATTTATTTAGGAAAATGGCTGGGTGCCTATTTGGCCGGCGATATGCTTTCGTCCGGATTTTTCGACGACGTTGATTATTTAATTCCGGTACCGTTGCACCCGCACAAACAGCGACAGCGCGGATTTAATCAATCGGAAGTAATCGCCCAAGGTATTGCCTCCGTTACCGGAATTCCTGTCAAAACGAATATTCTTTACCGCCGGAAAGCCAACGTCAGCCAAACCCGCAAAGGCGTTTATGAGCGTTGGAAAAATACGGAAGGCATTTTTGATGTCAAAAACAGTGATCTATTGCCAAACAAACATGTCTTGCTGATTGACGATGTTTTGACGACCGGTGCAACGCTCGAAGCGTGTATGCAGCCGGTTTTGAAAGAAAAAAAAGTTCAAATAAGCGTGCTGACGTTAGCAATAACCTGATTTTTTATTTCCTGTAACCACAAATTGACACTTGCATCGCTCGGCATGCGCCAGTCGCCGCGTGGCGATAGATTGACCGATCCGACTTTCGGCCCGTCGGGCATACAGCTGCGTTTGAATTGATTGCTGAAAAACCGGCGGAAAAATACTTCCAACCATTTCAAAATCAATGAATTGTCGTAAGTTCCACAAAAAGCGTGTTTCGCCAGGTAATAAATTTTAGCGGGACGAAATCCGTAACGCAGCATATAATAGAGGAAAAAATCGTGCAATTCGTAAGGGCCGACCACCTCTTCGGTAAATTGCGTCATTTGTCCCTGATTATCCACCGGAAGCAGTTCGGGGCTGACCGGAGTCTCCACAATATCGCGCAACGTTTTTTGGCTTAGCGCGTCCATCTGCGTTTCGGCCACCCAGCGCACCAAATAGCGCACAAGCGTCTTGGGTATTCCCAAATTGACGCCATACATCGACATGTGGTCGCCGTTGTAGGTCGCCCAACCCAACGCCAATTCCGACATGTCGCCGGTGCCGATAACCATGCCGTTCAATTGGTTAGCCAAATCCATCAGAATCTGTGTGCGTTCGCGCGCCTGCGTGTTTTCGTAGGTTACATCGTGGATTTCCGGATTATGTCCGATGTCCTTAAAATGCTGTTCGCAAGCCGGAACAATGCTGATTTCCTTCGTCGTGATACCCAACGACTGCATCAGGTTGAGCGCGTTTTGATAAGTACGGCCGGTCGTGCCGAAACCGGGCATCGTTACGCCGCAAATCATTTTTCGGGGCAAACCCAATTTATCGACGGTTTTGGCGCAGACCAGCAACGCCAAAGTCGAATCCAATCCGCCCGAAACACCGATAATCAGCGATTTAACATGGGTATGCACCATACGTTTGGCCAATCCGGCCACTTGTATGGAAAAGATTTCTTCACAACTCTCATTATAATAATTCGTTGTGGGAACAAACGGAGCCGGATTGACCGCCCGGCTCAATGCTATTTCTTGTGTATTCTTTAAATTGAATGCTATTTTTTTATAATCCGGATTTTCCGGACGGACAACGAAAGTCGTATTTTTCTTCCGTTCGGCAGTCAATAGATCAAAATCGATTTCGCTGATTATCAGCTGATTGTTGAATTGAAAGCGTTGCGCTTCCGCCAACAGCCGGCCGTTTTCGTAGATATAAGCATTTCCGGCATAAACCAAATCGGTGGTCGATTCGCCAAATCCGGCAGCGGTATAAACATATCCTGCCTGACAACGCGCCGACTGCTGACTGAGCAACGACTTCACGTACTGTTGTTTGCCAATCAATTCGGGACTTGCCGAAAGATTGAAAATAAGTTGCGCCCTGTTCATCGCATGGAACGAACTCGGTGGAATGACAGCCCAAACGTCCTCGCAAATCTCAACGGCAAAATTCCGTTCGCTGTCGCCGAACACGATGTTTGTTCCGAAAGCAGTGCGGTTACCGGCATATTCGGTTTCGGTTACCGGAAAATCCAATTTGTAGGCTTCAAACCAGCGTTTTTCGTAGAATTCGGCATAATTCGGCAAATAGATTTTCGGGACAATTCCCGCGATTTTTCCTGCTTGGCAAACCAATGCGCAGTTATACAATTTCGCGTTGTGTTCTACCGGTGCACCGATAATAAAACCGGTGGGAAGTTTTTCGGTGGCTTTCAGCAATCCGGCGATCGCTTTTTCCGCTTCGCGGATCAATGTTTCCTGAAAAAACAAATCGGCGCAGGTATAACCTGTGATACACAATTCGGGAAAGCAAACCATTCCCGCGCCTTTTTCGTTTGCTTCAACAATTTGTTTTTCAATCTGTTGCACATTGAAAGCACAATCTCCGACTTTCAATTCGGGAATAGCGGCGGCCACGCTAAAAAATCCGTAATCTTCCATAATGCTTATTTTATGACGTCAAAATTACAGGAAAGAATTTGTAAATCAAAATGAACGAGCGCGTAATATACAAAATTTATTTCTAATACGCAAGATTCCTTGCAAATTCAAATTAGAATGATTACCTTTGCAGTCCCTTTTTTGGGAATATTTATCAATTAATTAAAAAACAGGTATTTATGAACAATTACGAAGCCGTTTTCATTTTGACTCCCGTTTTGTCTGATGCACAGATGAAGGAAGCGGTCGAAAAGTTCACCGGATTTCTCAAAGCCGAAGGCTCAGAGATTGTGAACGAAGAGAATTGGGGACTGCGCAAGCTGGCTTACCCCATCCAAAAAAAATCTACCGGATTCTACACCTTGTTAGAATTCAAATCGGACCCGACTGTCGTTGCCAAGCTGGAAACACAATTCCGCCGCGACGAACGAGTATTGCGCTTTTTGACATTCCGTCAGGATAAGTATTTTGCAGAATATGCAACGAAAAGAAGAAACAAATCTAATCTGTAAAGGAAAATTAATCATGGCAGCAAACAACAATTCGGAAATCCGTTACTTAACTCCGCCCAGCGTAGATGTTAAGCGTAAAAAATATTGCCGTTTCAAAAAAAGCGGTATCAAATTCATCGACTATAAAGACCCTGAATTTTTGAAGAAATTCCTGAACGAGCAAGGAAAAATCCTGCCTCGTCGTATCACCGGCACTTCGCTGAAGTTTCAGCACCGTGTTGCTCAAGCTGTGAAGCGCGCCCGTCATTTGGCACTGCTTCCGTATGTAACCGATTTGATGAAATAAAAAAAGGAGGAACAATTATGCAAGTAATATTATTGGAAGACGTCATTAACTTGGGTTACAAAGACGATATAGTGAATATAAAAAGCGGTTACGGACGCAATTACCTGATTCCGCAGAAGAAAGCGGTTATCGCTTCCGAATCGGCAAAAAAAGTATTGGCTGAAAATCTTCGCCAACGCGCACATAAATTGGAAAAAATCAAATCCGATGCGCAAGCATTGGCTGCCAAATTAGACGGTGTTTCATTGGTTATCGGCGCGAAAACAAGTTCGACCGGTACGATTTTCGGCTCGGTTACGAATATCCAAATCGCCGAAGAACTGGCTAAAAAAGGGTTTGAAATAGATCGGAAACAACTTGTAATCAAAGATCCGGTGAAAGAAGTAGGCCATTACAAAGCTCTTCTCAAACTGCACAAAGAAGTTTCGGTCGAAATTCCGTTTGAAGTGGTATCGGAATAAAACGATTCTTTATATTATTAAAAAAGTTGTCTTTAGGGACAACTTTTTTTTATTTTATATCATTCAAATGGATCAATTCGCCATTTCCGACAAGAACTTGATCCGTACCAGACGGATTTCTTCTTCTGTATATTGATTACCGAGTTCTTTGATAGCTTCTTCCAAACCGTCTGTTTCCGATTCTTTAAAATAAAGGTAATTGTTTTCGATATGGTCTTCGTCCATCACTTCGTTCAGGAAATAGTCGATGTTGATTTTTGTTCCCGCATAAACGATGGCTTCGATTTCGTCGAGTAATTCGTTAAATTCTAAGCCTTTGGTCAGTGCAATGTCGTCCAACGCCACTTTGCGGTCAATACTTTGTACAATATATACTTTCAACTTCGATTTATTGGCCACCGTGCGCACGCGAAGGTCTTCGGGACGCTCGATCTCATTTTCAGCCACGTGGCGTTTAATCAGTTCGACAAATTCCGATCCATAGCGTTTGGCTTTCCCTGAGCCAACGCCTGGAATGTTTTGCAACTCTTCTATCGTAACCGGATAGGTCGTTGCCATGGCTTCGAGCGACGGGTCTTGAAAAATCACATACGGCGGAACTTCCAATTTCTTGGAGAGTTTTTTCCGCAAATCTTTCATCATGGAATACAGCACCGGATCGACGGCGCAAGAAGCACCGCCACGTACAGGCGTTTCGTCCGTGCTTTCTTCCTCTTCAAAATCGTTGTCTTTCGTAATTTTGAACGACTCCGGATTTTTCAAGTACTTACGGCCGGCCGGTGTTAATTTCAATAAACCATAGTTTTCAATATCTTTATCAAGAAATCCGGCAATCATGGCCTGACGAATAACGGTATTCCACGTTTTTTCGTCTTCGTCTTTGCCGGTGCCAAACATTTCGAGCTCGTCGTGTTCGTACGAAATGATTTCAGACGTTTTCTTTCCCTGTAAGATATTAATCACATGGTCGGCTTTAAATTTATCTTTCAAGATTTCGACGGTTTCTAAAACCGAGATTAGTAATTCCTTTGCTTCCACTTGCATTTTCGGGTTTAAACAGTTATCACAATTTCCACAATTATCTTCAGTATATTCTTCTCCAAAATAGTGTAATAAAACTTTTCGACGGCACACAGCGGTTTCCGCGTATGCTTTGGTCTCTTCGAGCAGCTGCTTGCCTATTTCCTGTTCGGAAATAGGTTTACCTTGCATAAATTTTTCCAACTTTTGCAAATCCTTATGCACATAAAATACAATACATTTCCCTTCGCCGCCATCGCGTCCTGCACGTCCGGTTTCCTGATAATAGCCTTCCAGACTTTTGGGAATGTCGTAATGTATCACATAACGAACATCGGGTTTGTCAATTCCCATGCCAAAGGCGATGGTTGCGACAATCACTTCGGCTTCTTCCATCAAAAATTTGTCCTGATTTTCGGAACGCACTTGCGAATCCATACCTGCGTGATAGGCTAACGCATTGATACCGTTGGCTTTCAGTATCTCGGTAAAATCTTCCACTTTTTTCCGCGAAAGACAATAAATGATACCTGATTTGCCCGGATTACCCTTAATGAATTTGACAATTTCTTTATCGACATTCTGATCTTTCTGGCGTACTTCGTAATACAAATTTGCCCGGTTGAACGAAGATTTATAAACGATAGCATCCATCATTCCGAGATTTTTTTGAATATCGTGCTGCACTTTCGGTGTAGCCGTAGCGGTCAGCGCAATCAATGGATGACGGGATATTTCATTGATTATCGGACGAATACGACGATATTCCGGACGAAAATCGTGTCCCCATTCCGAGATGCAATGGGCTTCGTCGATAGCATAAAACGACACCGGAACTTGACGCAAAAATTCGATATTTTCTTCTTTGGTCAGCGATTCGGGTGCGACATACAGCAATTTGGTTTTTCCCTGCTTGATGTCGTCTTTTACGGCATCGATGGCCGCCCTGTTCAACGAAGAATTGATAAAATGAGCCACTCCGTTATCTTCGCTGAAATTGCGCATGGCATCAACTTGATTTTTCATGAGAGCAATCAGCGGAGAAATGACAACAGCCGTACCGGGCAACAGCAACGAGGGTAGTTGATAACACAATGACTTCCCTCCGCCTGTCGGCATCAAAACAAAAGTATCTTTTCCGTCTAAAACATTGCGGATAACCGCTTCTTGATTTCCTTTAAAGGTATCGAACCCAAAATGTTTTTTCAGTGCGTCTGTCAAAAAATCTTTTTTCATTCTCTTTCTGCTATGAAATGCTTCAGCACAAACAAAGATATATTATTGTTCTGAAAAAAAACAATAATTTGAAAACTTTTTTCTGATTTTTTGCTTTTTAAATAGAAAGACATCATAAAACCCCTTACAGGTGCAGTCGTTCGGCCTTTTCAATTCGCTCTTTGGCGTATTCCAGCGTGATATGCAACGTCTTTTTGTCGGAAGAAGGAATTTCAAACATAGCGTCGAGCATAATGTCTTCCGTAATCGAACGTAAGCCGCGTGCCCCCAGTTTAAATTCAACCGCCTTATCGACAATGTATTCCAACACCGCCTCGTCGAACGACAAAGTAACTCCATCCATTTCAAACATTTTGATATACTGCTTGATGATCGAATTTTTCGGTTCAGTCAGGATATTTCGCAAGGCTTGGCGGTCTAACGGATTGAGGTAAGTCAATACCGGCAGACGCCCGATAATTTCGGGAATCAGTCCGAAAGACTTCAAATCTTGCGGAGCAATGTATTTCAACAGATTGTTGCGGTCGATTTGTTGTCGATTCGTATTCGCTGCATACCCAACTACCTGTGTATTCAGCCGTTGCGCAATTTTCCGCTCGATACCTTCAAACGCGCCGCCGCAAACAAAAAGAATGTCCTTCGTATTGACGGGAATTAATTTTTGATCGGGGTGTTTTCGTCCGCCTTGCGGGGGTACATTGACAATCGAGCCTTCTAATAATTTCAATAAACCCTGCTGTACGCCTTCACCGCTCACGTCGCGCGTGATGGAAGGATTATCGCCTTTGCGGGCAATTTTGTCGATTTCGTCGATAAAAACAATTCCTCTTTCGGCTTCTTCCACCTTATAGTCAGCCACTTGCAACAAACGCGTCAAAAGGCTTTCGATATCTTCGCCCACGTATCCCGCTTCGGTCAATACCGTTGCATCGACAATCGTAAAAGGCACTTTCAACAAGCGGGCAATCGTTTTCGCCAAAAGCGTTTTACCTGTTCCGGTAGGGCCGACCATAATAATATTGGACTTTTCAATTTCCACATCATTATCGGTCGTGTGTTGCATCAGCCGTTTATAGTGATTATAAACAGCCACCGACAAATAGCGTTTCGCGTCGTCCTGGCCAATCACATACTGGTCTAAAAAATCTTTAATCTCCTTGGGACGCGGAATTTCTTCTTTGGATGTCAAAAAATCTTTTGTTTTATTGGCCTGTGCAACCGTTTCCTTCACAATCTGGTGGGCGCGTTCCGCACATTCGTCGCAAATATATCCGTTCACTCCAGTGAGCAGCATTTGCAATTCATTCTCCGGTCGTCCGCAAAAACTACAATACTGTTGAGGCGTTTTTGCCATTATTTTTTTGTGTAAATTTGGTCAATCATTCCATACTCCAACGCTTCTTGGGAGGTCATCCAGAAGTCGCGGTCGCCGTCCTGCAACACTTTTTCGTAGGGCTGGCCGGAATGATCGGCAATAATGGTATAAATTTCCTTTTTGATTTTCAATATTTCGCGGGCCGTAATTTCAATATCGGAAGCCTGGCCTTGCGCACCGCCCAACGGCTGGTGAATCATGACACGCGAGTGGCGCAACGCCGAACGTTTGCCTTTCGTGCCGGCAACCAACAGCACCGCCGCCATCGACGCCGCCATTCCGGTACAAATTGTTGCTACATCACTCCCAATAAATTGCATGGTGTCGTAAATGCCGTAACCCGCATAGACCGAGCCACCCGGCGAATTGATGTAAATCGAGATGTCTTTGCCCGTTTCGGCAGAGTCCAGATACAGCAGTTGTGCCTGAATGACATTCGCCGAATAATCGTCGATTTGCGTACCCAGGAAAATAATCCTGTCCATCATTAAGCGCGAGAAAACGTCCATTTGAGCTACATTCAACTGACGTTCTTCGATAATCGTCGGTGAAATGTAATTGCTCGTAATGGTTGAATATTTGTCCAACGCATTCGCATTCATACCCAAATGCTTCACTGCGTAATTTTTAAAATCGTTGTTCATGAATGTTGTCCTTTTAAATTATTCTTTTGTTTCCGGCTGGAAAAATGCTTGAAATTCTTCCATGCTTACTTCTTTAGGTTGTAATGTGATTTCTTCTTTCAACACGGCGATAATTTTGTCCTCAATCACGCGGTCAATCAAATTGCGCACGGTCGCTTCTTTTTTCAACATTTCCTGCGCATAATTTTCCAACAGATTGTCGGGGATATTGTTCATGCCGTATTGCGCAAACTGCGCGCGTGTTGCATTGAAAGCCGCTTGTTTGATTTCGTCCGTTTCGACTTTGATTTCCTTTTGCTTCACGATTTCTTCCTTAATCAAATGGAATTTCAAATCGGCCAAGATTTTCGGATAATCTTCTTCGATGCTTTCCGGCGTACGTTTTTCATCGGAAGCCAACAGCCAGCGTTTCAGGAAAGCATCGGGGAATTGAATGTCCTTCGCTTTTTCTTCCAACAACTGTTTAACATCGATGATAAATTTATAATCGCTTTCGGGAAGTAACTGCTGTTCAATCATTTCCTTAATTTTTGCGCGAAAAGCCTCTTCCGATGTAACCGTTCCCGGCTCGTAGATTTTGTCAAACAATTCCTGATTGACTTCGGCTTCTTTGTAGCGCGTGATTTCGTTAATCGTAAAAGTGAAATCGTCCGTATGCTTTTTCACGTCTTCTTTCGCCACTTTCAGGAAAGATGCTAATTCGGCCTCATGACCTTCATAAGCCTTATAGGGATTAAATGTAATCACATCGCCCACTTTCGCCCCGATAAATTTGGCGTTTTCTTCGGCATTTTTGATATACATTGGCATCAGCACCGCGCTGTCGTTTTCCACACTGCCTTTTAACACGCCTTTCACCATATCCCGCTCTTCTGCGGCGCCGGCTTGTTCATACGTTCCCTGATTGGCTTTGAAGCTATTCACTTGGCGGTCAATCATTTCGTCTGTTACGGCAATCGTATAATACGGCAATTCGTCTTTTTTCGTCAGCGAAACATTCATGTCGGGCGACAACGCCAAATCAAACGTAAATTCGTAGTCTTCCTGTTTGTCGAAATCCAACGGGAATTGTTCTTTTTCGCCAGGAAGCGGCTCGCCCAGCACATTCAACTGATTGTCCTTAATATAAGCGTATAATTTTTCTGATACCAATTGATTGATTTCATCGACCAACACCGATTTTCCATAGAGGGCTTGAATACGTCCTTTG
The DNA here is from genome assembly GCA_025996895.1 of Bacteroidia bacterium. Taxonomy (GTDB): domain Bacteria; phylum Bacteroidota; class Bacteroidia; order Bacteroidales; family Azobacteroidaceae; genus Azobacteroides. The sequence continues at coordinate 10,133 of BNTW01000060.1, forward strand.
GGTGCGTTTCCTTTGCGGAATCCGTCAATCACCAAATCTTTACGGAGTTTATTCAATGCTTTTTCTACTTGCGGCTGATAATCGTCTTTCCCGATTGCAATGGTCAATTCGGCATTTACCGGATCAATGTTTTTTAATGTAACGTTCATTATTGAAAGTATTTAATTTTTAAGCCTGCAAAGTTAGCAGGTTTTATTGGAATTCGCAAATTAAAAAAAGCCCCTTTCTTCGCATAATAGAAAGAGCCTTTTCTTAATTAAATTAACCTGAGTTTGCTTTTTATTTTTCACGTCTTCTTTCGCCACTTTCAGGAAAGATGCTAATTCGGCCTCATGACCTTCATAAGCCTTATAGGGATTAAATGTAATCACATCGCCCACTTTCGCCCCGATAAATTTGGCGTTTTCTTCGGCATTTTTGATATACATTGGCATCAGCACCGCGCTGTCGTTTTCCACACTGCCTTTTAACACGCCTTTCACCATATCCCGCTCTTCTGCGGCGCCGGCTTGTTCATACGTTCCCTGATTGGCTTTGAAGCTATTCACTTGGCGGTCAATCATTTCGTCTGTTACGGCAATCGTATAATACGGCAATTCGTCTTTTTTCGTCAGCGAAACATTCATGTCGGGCGACAACGCCAAATCAAACGTAAATTCGTAGTCTTCCTGTTTGTCGAAATCCAACGGGAATTGTTCTTTTTCGCCAGGAAGCGGCTCGCCCAGCACATTCAACTGATTGTCCTTAATATAAGCGTATAATTTTTCTGATACCAATTGATTGATTTCATCGACCAACACCGATTTTCCATAGAGGGCTTGAATACGTCCTTTGGGTGCGTTTCCTTTGCGGAATCCGTCAATCACCAAATCTTTACGGAGTTTATTCAATGCTTTTTCTACTTGCGGCTGATAATCGTCTTTCCCGATTGCAATGGTCAATTCGGCATTTACCGGATCAATGTTTTTTAATGTAACGTTCATTATTGAAAGTATTTAATTTTTAAGCCTGCAAAGTTAGCAGGTTTTATTGGAATTCGCAAATTAAAAAAAGCCCTTTCTTCGCATAATAGAAAGAGCCTTTTCTTAATTAAATTAACCTGAGTTTGCTTTTTATTTTTCAAACTTCTTTACGATGATACAGGCATTGTGTCCGCCAAAACCAAAGGTATTGGAGAGTGCCGCCCGCACTTCGCGTTTTTGTGCTTTATTAAAGGTGAAATTCAGATTATAATCAATTTCAGGATCGTCGTCGCCCGGCTCATGATTGATCGTTGGAGGAACGATGTCGTTCTGCACCGCCAACACGCAAGCCAACGCTTCGATTGCACCCGCAGCCCCCAACATGTGGCCGGTCATGGATTTCGTCGAACTGACATTGAGCTTGTAAGCATCGTCGCCAAACACTTCCTTAATGGCTTTCACTTCCGACGGATCGCCCACCGGCGTGGAAGTCCCATGCACATTGACGTAATCGATGTCGGACGGTTGCATTTTCGCATCGGCTAATGCATTCTTCATCACCAGGATAGCACCCAACCCATCCGGATGGGAAGCCGTCAAGTGATAAGCATCGCCGGAAGCACCGCCACCCACAATTTCTGCATAAATGTGAGCACCGCGCGCTAACGCATGTTCCAATTCTTCCAACACCAAGCAAACGCCGCCTTCGCCGATAACGAAACCGTCGCGGCTACCACTGAACGGACGAGAAGCTGTTTCCGGTGAATCGTTTCGAGTAGAAAGCGCATTCATTGCATTAAATCCGCCTACACCCGAAATCGTTACGGCTGCTTCCGCTCCCCCTGTAACCATGGCATCGACCTTTCCCAAACGAATAAGATCGAAAGCGGAAATCAATCCATTGGTCGAAGAAGCACAAGCCGAAACTGTTCCGAAATTCGGCCCCCGCAATCCATACATGATGGAAATATGACCGGCGGCGATGTCGCTAATCATTTTGGGAATGAAAAACGGATTGAGGCGCGGCCCTAAATCTTCGTGTTGAAAATAATTGCCCACTTCCTGTTCAAACGTTCCGAGCCCTCCAATCCCGGACGAAAAAACCACGCCTACTCTGTCGAGATTCGTATTTTCCTTATTTATACCGGAATCGGCCATTGCTTCTTGTGCCGCCACAATCCCTAATTGGGCATAGCGGTCCATTTTCCGCGCTTCTTTACGGTCTAAATGTTCGTTCGGATCAAAACCTTTCACTTCGCAAGCGAAATGAGTTTTGAATTTAGAGGCATCAAATAATGTAATCGGCCCGGCACCGCTTACTCCGTTGATAAGGGCTTCCCATGTCGTTTTGACATCATTGCCCAACGGCGTAACCGCCCCAAGACCAGTTACAACTACTCTTTTTAATTTCATGAAGTTTTTTTAGAATTGAGTTGCACTCACTTATTCCTGACCTTCGTTTGCGTGCGCTTCGATATAAGCAATCGCATCACCTACTGTTTGAATGCTTTGCGCTTGATCATCGGGAATCGGCTTCATGTTGAAAGCACGTTCAAAATCCATGATCAATTCAACAGTATCCAAAGAATCTGCTCCTAAATCATTAGTAAAGTTCGCTTCCGGCGTAACTTCCGATTTCTCAACACTCAGTTTATCTGCGATAAGATCTTTTACTCTTTCAGCAATTTCTGACATAACTTTTAATTTTTAATTAGTAAAATTCAAGATTTGTTTTTATTTTTGCGGGGCAAAGATAAGGTTTTTCTTTGAAAGAAAAAATAATTTCAGGGAAAAATTGCACAATAATCCTTTTAATGTGCATAGAAATGATAAGAATAGCATTGTTAGCTTCCGGATCGGGAACGAATGTAGAAAATATTTTGCGGTATTTCGCGGACAAAAAAGACGTGGAGTTTTCGCTGGTGTTGAGTAACAAAAGCGATGCCTACGTGCATGAACGCGCGAAAAAATTCGGTATTCCGTCTTTCACGCTTCCGAAAAGCGGTTTTGAAAACGGCGAAGCCTTGCAGTTATTGAAAAATCATGCCGTTGATTTTATCGTTTTAGCCGGATTTTTATTAAAAGTTCCGGAAAATCTGTTGAAAACCTATCCCAACCGGATTATCAATATCCATCCTGCCCTGTTGCCGAAATTCGGCGGAAAAGGCATGTACGGCTCGCATGTGCATGAAAGGGTGGTGGCCAACCGGGAAACAGAGTCGGGCATTACCATTCACTACGTCAATGAGCATTACGACGAAGGAGAACCCATTTTTCAAGCCCGCTGTACGGTCTTGTCGACGGATTCTCCGGAGGATGTGGCAACCAAAGTACATGCTTTGGAATACCGTTATTTTCCTGAAATAATCGAAAAAGTTATTTCTTCTCTATCCACGCGATGATTTCTTCCGATTGGGGAGAGTCGCCCGGAGCGATGGATTTGACCCAATGTCCCCGTTCGTCGATCAGGAATTTTTGAAAATTCCAAGCTACTTCGGCATTGGCTACACCGTTTTTCGACTGTTCGGTCAGCCATTGGTAAAGCGGGGACATATCATCGCCTTTGACGGATATCTTAGCCATCATCGGGAAGGTTACACCATAATTAGCTGTACAAAATTCCTTGATTTCCGCATTGCTTCCCGGCTCTTGCGCACCGAAATTGTTTGCAGGAAAACCGATAATCACAAAATTTTTATCCTTGTATTTGTTGTACAATTCCTGTAGCTGCTTGTATTGGGGTGTCAGTCCGCATTTGGAAGCCACATTCACAATCATTACCTTTTTACCTTTGAGTTTCGACAACGGAAAATCCGCGCCGTCAATCGTTTTCACCGTAAAATCATAAACCGAAGCCGTTTTTTCACTGTTTGCCAAAAAAGTCGTCATCATGCGATAAACGTCTTGCGGGTTTTTGAAATTAACGTTCTCTTTCTTTACAAATGCCTGCAATTCTTCCTGGCAACAACCGAGAATTTTCGACAACGATTTAGCCGAATCGAATTTTTTGAATTGCCCGTTTATTTTCAGAAAATACGAACAGTCGGCAAAAGCCTTCACGCCGTCGTCATATTGTACCATTATTCCATTCACCACTGCTTGCGGGCTGGAATTGTGGGTGTTGGGCGAATACGACCAATACATCGGGCTGACATTGGTAGTCGGCACTTCCGGCTGGTCGGCCGAAACAACATAATTGTTTGCACTTGCACTTTGCGACAAACTTCCGTAAGCTGTTTTTTTACCTACGGAAACCAGCTTAATATGCCAATCAATGTAATAAAAACCGTCGCCCACCGGCACACGTTCTAAAAAGCCTTTCGGGGTATTTTCAAAAACGCGATCGCTAATAGTTACTACACTGACTTCTTGCGGATTAGCGAAAGTCATAACTATTCCGTTGTCGTCCAAATATTGAATTTGGCTCTTCGTCATCGAATAGTTGTAAAAACCTTTCGCCTTTGTTCCATCTTTCAGCAGTGCGGTGCCTTCTTCATATTGCGGGAATATTAAATCCCGGGAAGCATGTCCTTGAGCAAACAGGGGGCTGATACAAAATAAAAAAATCAAATAAAAAAATACTCTTTTCATGATACATAAAATAAGTGATTGAGCAAAAGTACGATAAACTTTTGAAATTCAACCTGATTTTTCTGTTAAATATTTCCAAAATCGTTTGGGCATGTGTTGCATTTGCAATTTCAGGTTTTTCCGTTCGCGAATGGTAATCGCCGACAAATAGTCTTTCCACAGATTTTGAAAAGCGATTTCGGTTTCGTCCTGCTGCTCGTGCGTGATCCGTCCGGTTTTCAAGTGGATAGGAATTTCCGTAAAATGCACGGTTTCAACCGTTTTTAAATCGTAATACAAACCGAAATCTCGGCGCGCATCGTAAATCAACCAGGGTTGACCGGCATAGCGGTCTTGAAAAAATCGAGTGCATAAGGGCAATACATTATATAAAGGAGACATCACCGCAAAAAACACACCGTCGGCCGTTTTTTGGAAACGCACAAATTGGCGCATTCGTTCCGCCTCGCGCGAAACTTTTTTATACACTTTCGACAATTCCAGCACATCGTCATCGGCAAAATTGGTTTCGATGGAAACCGGTGACAGCAGCGTTTTTTGGATATAATGCCAAATCCGTAATTCGATGTCCGGCAGTTCCGATAAATAGCAGATAAACAGCATGTTTTGTGCCGGTTTAGACAGTTTTTTTTGCAATGCCTGCCACACCCGGCCGGATTTTTCCTCATCGGTAACGACTGCATGCGTTTCGGTAAAAAGCGGAATCTCAACCGTTTCACCTACAATTCGATCAGGCAGTTCCTTGCGATAATAAATATCGAAAACGGCGGTGAGCAAACCCTCGAAAGTATTGTCGTAGCGATAATATAGCAAACCCATAATTGTCGGCAAAACTACAAAATATAAATTTGAATACAAAAAAGTAGGGGCGTTGCGCGCAACGCCCCTACACCGGGAATTAAATGTTATGCGAACTTCCCGATAGGTTTTTTTGTGCCATGTGTGCCATTGCGCGCTTGACGCGCAATCCCCTGCCCATCGTTAAACACCCTATATCGATCGCTTCGAGGTAAGTTTCAAATCGCCGACGGCCATCAGTGAGATAAAAAACGAAAGCAAAATCGCGATTTATCAAGACAATGAAACATTAACCGTTTCTTCATCGGAAAAG
>BNTW01000061.1 GCA_025996895.1 Bacteroidia bacterium
GTCAAATAATCCAATATTTCCTCGTCTTTTGTACTGCATCTTATTACCTTTTTATAAGTTGTTTATACTCTGCAAAGATAAGCATAATTATTTGATTGACAATGAATTAATTTTTAGAAGTCCCCTAAAATCAAAGAATCATTATGAATGATTACAGCTTATTGATCATTGAAAATATGACATTTTGCTAAAAATAACTGGAAAAATCCTTGTTTTTGAAAATTAACTCTATCTTTGTCCCGTTCTAACCGGCAAAGTGTTGTCAAAATGTTAGAATATTATTTTTGTTAAATATAAGCATTTTTGAAATATGGTCTTCCGGTGCGGGAACGGGAAGACCAATTATTGTCATGCGTTCGTTGATCCTTAAATACCTGTTATATTTGTTGCCCGTTTTCGTTGTGTTTCAGACGATTGACGGTTACAACCGTTTGGCGTATCCCTGGCAGGGACTTTCGGACATCACCGGCATTTTTGACAATACCGGCATTTTTGGCGGGTTTGTCGCAATGGGACTGGTAGCAGCTTTGGGACTAATAGCCCCCCAACCCCCTGAAGGGGGAGTGAAGGAAGCAAAAACAGTTGCTGTTAGTAAAATCTTACTTTTTTTGTTGCTCATTCCGATTGTTGTCCAACTGATTTATACCCAGTCGCGGGCGGCTTGGGTAGCAGCTATTGCCGGAATATATGAGCATGCAAAACAGGAAGCAAATTATATCTTGAATAAAAAAGCAAAAATAGATTCACCGAAAATAAAAAGGATGAAAGAAGAAATGCAAAAAATAATAAACAGAGATAATTAACAAATTTTATTAACGAAAGACACAAATTTATGCGGAAAAAGAATGTAAGCAAAGCATTTTTGCTAATTTTGTTGGCAGGTATCGTGTATGCCTGCATGGAAGAGGGCGAGTTTTTATCGTCAAAAAGGAGTTTGCCTCCGGAAGTATCCGCAGCGCAAAAATGGTATGAGGATCAAGTAGCAGGCGGGTATTTAGAATGGAAATCGGTCAGTATTGATGAAACAAACATGTTAAAACCCGATTGGCGAACGGCTTTTTGGAATGAGGACGAGAACTACAAAGTAACGGAAGTCCATTTGGTGGGTGATGAACAATTTCTTTTTATAACTTCGGAATGTGCGGACAAATTTCAGGAAACAGGTGACATGCGTTACAAGGCGTCAGATACTCGATTAGTTGTTCGAACAAATAAGAAGACAAAAGAAACGGATGGTTTTATTATGATTATGTATCCCAAGTTGGATTATTTGGAAAAGAACATCGATCAGCCTTTGAGGGATATGTCTTATCTGTATCGGAATTCAGCGTTCAGCGGGGTCATTTATTATCACTACCTGAATGGTGAATTTATGAACGGTTGGAGTTACAAAGCAGGTGTTCCCTATGCTATCTATCCGGCTAAAGAGGCGACCAATACCTCCAACGGCCCCTTGAAAAGTGATTACTATTTTTGTGATTATGTATGCGAAACCTACTACAGTTGTCGTCCTATTTATTATGGTGGAGACTATATGTATGATTATTGCGAGCCTTATAATCAATATTGTTGGTATGAGAATTGTTACCCGGACACAAGTGGTGATGGAGGTACCAGTGGTGGCGGTGGCGGAGGTAATCCCGGAAATCCCGGAAATCAGCCTTCTCCATCTGACGACGCAGAGGATATAATAGACGATTTTGATTTGGATAATACCGGTATTGAGAAGCTAAATGAAATATTAGAAGAAATGTTGGATCAATGCGGATATGAATATGTTCACAATTTTTTGAAAGAGGGAGGATTTTCATTTTCCAATGCAAGATATTCACCCAACAGTACCGAAGGAGGTTTTAATCCAATTACAAAAGAATTGACATTTAAAAATTCAAGTTCAATAAACAGTTCTTTTCCTGAGGAATTTATCCATCTATATCAAGATTCGTATTATGCCGGTGGAATAGCTCAATACACTAATACCGGTTGTCCGAATATTGAATTTGAAGCAAAAGTAATGCAGGATATTGCTTGCATCATAAGAAATGGTGCTTGTGATAAGTTAGGAGCAGGTAAAAAATATCCTATAAAATATATGGAATGGCTTTTTGAAATAACACATAATGGGCAAACATATCCTGATTATTCAGACATAATGGGATTATATCCTCAATGTAATTATATGAATTACTGGGATTTTTTAGAAGATTTCAAAAATATTCCTAATAGTCCATATAAGGATATGCCTACTGATAAAGATTTAATACCGGGAGCATTATTTAATATTAGTATTAATTCTGGTTGTAAATAATTAAATATATAAGAAGATGAAAACAAAATTATTTTTATTCAGTATTATTTGTTTTTGTGGCATAGGAATCATGCTGTATGCTCAAAATCCGGAAACAAACACAGAAAGGTATATAGAACGATCAATAAATGATAGAGTCTATGTTTATGATACATTGACATATACCGTTCAAAACAAGAATGACCATATTTACAAAGAGGTAATTTATGGTGATTGTCAATTTTATCCGGGCAAATTTAGATCGTATGATTATATTTTTGATGAAATATTTTCCCCGAAGAGAAAAAAAGAATTACAAGGAAATACACTTCTTTTAGATTTTTATTGTGATTCTTCAGGGAATGTACTTGAAGTGCAATTTAAATCAAAAGCTATTTTCCAAATTTCATTGCAGGAAATATATGCACTTGAAAGGTCATTATTAAAATATAAATTTGAACTGAAAAATACTTGTCCAGAAAAAAAATATTACAGTTTAATGTCCGTTTATCATGGTTGGTGTAAATGATGTTTGATTTGTCGTCCGGCAGGGCAGCAATCTTCAGCCGGACGATAAATTTTGATTGTTCAAAGATATTGCTAAATTTGCAAGTGTTTAGTTGTTTGTAAGATGAAAACAAAATTATTTTTATTCAGTATTGTTTGTTTTTGTAGCATAGGAATCATGCTGTATGCTCAAAATTTGAAGACAGACACGAAAAGGTATATTGAGAAATCAATAAACGGTCAAACTTATGTATATGATACGTTGACACAGATAATTCAAAACAAAAATAATAATATTTATCAGATAGTAGAAGCATATCATTGCGAATTTGGTGTAGGTAAATTCAACCAGTATAATTATATTTTTGATAAAGTATTTTCTGCGGAAAGAAAACAAGAATTGAAAGGAAATACTCTGCTTATGATTTTTCAATGTGATTCGTTGGGAAATGTACTTGAAGTACAATTTAAATCAAATATTATTTCACAGTTTACATTGCAAGAAATATATATTCTTGAGAAGTCTTTGCTAAAACATAAGATTGAAATAGTAAATCCTTGTCCAGAAAAAAAATACTATTTGGTAGTTTCTGCTTATCATGGGTGGCGTAAATAATTATTAATTATCGTCCGGCAGGATAGCAATATTCTGCCGGATGATAAATTGAATTTATTTTTTAAGATAGACGATTATGAGTAAATCCATTTTAAGACAAACAATTTTATTATTTTTGTTATCCTGTATTTTCGTTTCCTGTATAACGGAAGACAGTTTTTTCTCTAAAGAAAGATTGTCGCCGGAAGCAATTGAAGCAAAAACATGGTACGATAATCAAAACAGGGATGAAGGTATCCGCTTGATTCAAGAAAACGGAGGGAAAGACAGTCCCCTGTTTCCCGAATGGAGAATGGCATTTTCTAATGAGAATGAGCAGTACAAAATTACGGAAATTCCTTTAGGCTTTTCCCAACGAAAGAAACAGAAGGACGATAAATCAGGAAACTCCGTAGAAACTGTAGAACGATTTGTAATTGCTTGTGCGGAATGTGGAGATAAATATCGGGAGACCGGCGATACGCGCTATATGGCGTTTGCTATTCGTCTGATTATACGCATTAACAAAGAAACCAACGAGAAAGACGGTTTCGTTATGATCGCTTATCCGGATTTGACTTATTTGGAAGAACATTTGGATAATCCATTGCAGCGTATTACCTATTTGCAGCGGGACGATACATTCAGTGGAATGATTTATTACCACAATATGGAAGGAAATTTTGTGAATGGCTATAGATATATAGACGGGAAGGCTTATGCCATTTCGCGGTATCTTCCCGGATAAGCGGCACCACTACGCGGCGCAAAATCGGAATGAACATTTGCATCAAATCCGTGCGCTGTCGCACACGGTTATAAATGCGCTGATGCTACGCACCATTCCGGATTTGGTAGAAAGGCGCGTAATACATAATGGGTCGTAAACGGACAAATATTAAAATGTGTTCAAGGGATAAAGGGATTTGTGGTTTTGATTTGAACGGAACGGCACATCGTGCCGGTGGATTTATAGCCGTGTGCGACAGCGCACGGGTTATAAAACGGATAATCCAAATTCATGCGCCGCGTAGCGGTGCCGTAAAAATAAATGGCAAACGAAATGAAAACGATCAATGGTTAGTGGATGATATTTACGAAAAATCTTCGCAGACGATAGTTTTATGATGTTTAATTTATCGTTCGGCAGGGCAGCAATCTTCTGCCGGACGATAAATTTATTATTCCCATGAAGAAACAGCAAAAATTTTCCATACGAAAAAGGCTTAAAAGTTTTAAATATGCCTTCAACGGATTGCGTATTCTGTTTAGAGAAGAACACAATTCGCGTATTCATTTTGTGGCTGCTCTTTGTGTTTTGATTGCAGGATATTTCTTGAATATTACGGCTACGGAATGGTGTATTGTGATTTTTGCAATCGGTTTTGTTTTTGCGATGGAAATAATAAATTCCGCCATCGAAAATTTGGCCGATTTTGTTTCAACCGAGAGACATGAAAGTATTAAACGAATTAAAGATTTATCTGCCGCCGGTGTCTTGGTAAGTGCTATTGCAGCTTTAGTTGTGGGGATTATTGTGTTTCTTCCGAAAATAATTGACTGAAAGATTTGTTGTTCGGCAGAGCAGCAATATTCTGCCGGACGATAATTTGATTGTTCAAATTATTGTTAAATTTGCATGTGGTTAGTCGTTTGTGATATGAAAAAGATTAATTTATTGATTATGAGTTTGTTGTTTTATGCAACCGGAGTTTTGTCTCAAACATATTATTATAATGCGACAAAAACATTTAATATGGGAAGCTATACCTATCAATGCGATACGGATGATTCTTATATGGTAACTTTGTATAATAAAACCAATCAATTTACTTATGCTCCTCAAAAATATAAGGATGGCACTTATCCCAAGCCTGGTGTGGTTTTGAAAGATGTAGAAGACGATACTTCCATGCAACCTTTGGTAAAATCCATTGTGAACAATGCATTTACTCCTGCGCAAAAGCAGAAAGTCAAAGGAGAACTATTATCTATAGCAATGCGTATTAATCCAGAAACAGGGAAAGTAATTGAAGTTGAGTTCGGATTTTTGAAAAATGATCCGTTTGCTACCGTTGATGTAGCCATTTATCGATCAATAGAAATGGGACTCAAAAATCAAATTAGTTTTAAACCTACGGCGGAAGGGAAAAAACTGAATTATATGATCAGAGCCTGGATGCACAAAGTACAATAAATGTTTTTATCGTCCGGCAGGATAGCAATATTCTGCCGGACGATAATTTAAATTTAATTTATTGAGATTATTGGGTGAGAAACCTTTCGCGAGGCACAAACGAACGAATTTTTTCTTACGAAAATGGAACGTTAATTTGGTGGTAAAGATTAAAATTTCATTAAAACTATTGACTCTGTAAGACTTACACAATGTTAAAATTAATTCCAAATTAAGATTATATTAAGTTTGCGATAGTATATTTGTTTTTTACATGAAAAACAAGCAAATGAAACGTATCGTATTATCGCTTTTTGTTGCCTGCGTATTCGTATCGGCAAATAGTTTTGGTCAGGGTGTCCTTTTCAGTGGAGATTTTTCCCCGGCCGAAGGTTTAACAATCCCTGAAGAATTTCCTTACAGGCAAGAAATTTGCCTGAATGGTCTGTGGGACGTTCAGTTGGTTTCTCTTCCCGCTTCGTGGGAAAGTGGGACAGGTATTGCGCCCGAATTGTCCGCGCCGTCGTCGGAAAAGTGGGAAAGCGTGAAAATCAAAATCCCGTCTCCGATAAATGTCAATAATTGGGGCAACGGCAACAAGGTGGGCGAAGGTACCAATCTGCCCTACGCGCCAAGTTCGATCTATTATCCGAGTTATCCCAAACAGTGGGACGACGCCCGCATGGCTTGGTTGAAAAAACAATTTATCATCCCCGAAAAATGGAACGGGAAACGTTTATTACTCCATTTTGAAGCGGTTGCAGGAGAATGTGTAGTGCTGATTAACGGTAAAGAAGCCGCTCGTCATTTTGATTCGCACTTGCCTTTCGATGTGGATATTACGGATAAAATCCGCACCGATGAGCCCAATGAAATTTTAGTCGGCTTGCGCCATACGAAACTATTCGACAAAAAACATCCGGATTATAAATATTTTGGCGCAACCTATCCAACCGGCTCAAACACAGACGATTTACTTGGTATTTGGCAAGACGTTTTCCTGTTTGCCGTACCGGATATTCGCATTACCGATGTTTTTGTTCAGCCGTGGTTAGATAAAAACGAATTGGAAATACAAGTGCAAATTATCAATCAATCGACTAAAACACAGAAGATTAGTTTGGAAGGAAGAGTGAAAGAATGGTTGAACGAAAGTACTAATCTGATGGAAATTGATTGGCAACTGGGCGAAACCGCTTTGACGCTTTCTTCACCCGTGGTCGAACTGAAAGCCGGCGAATTGAAAGTCCTGCATCTGCGGACAAAAGTGCAAAACCGGTTGAAAACGTGGTCGCCCGACGCACCCAATCTTTACAGCGTATTGCTTCAGGTGAAAGATAAAAAACAGACTTACGACTGCAAAGCCACACGCTTTGGCTGGCGTCAATTCACGATTGTAGGCAACGAATTTCACTTGAATGGAAAGAAAATACAATGTTTCGGCGATATTCAGCACCCGTTTAGCGCGTATATCTGCTCGCGGCGGTTTGCTTATGCGTGGTATCAGATGATTAAGGATTTCGGCGGAAACGCGGTGCGTCCGCATGCACAGCCTTGGCCGCGCGTGTATTACGATTTGGCCGACGAAATGGGCTTGCTGGTATTGGATGAAACGGCTTTGTTTGGTAGTTCAATTCGCCTCAATCTCGAAGAAAATTTGACATGGGAACGCTCGCACGAACATTTGAAAAATCTGATTTTGCGCGACCGCAATCACCCTTCCGTTATCGGCTGGAGTGCCGGAAACGAGATGTTTGCCATTGCATTGTTGAATAAACCCGAAAAAGAAGTTTCCGATTGGTGGGACAAAAAGTTGGTGCAATTGGCATTGTCAGCCAAAGAATACGACCCGACGCGTCCTTTCCTCACGTTGGACGGCGACCGTGATATGGACGGCCGGCTGCCGGTGTGGAGTAAGCATTTTGCGCATGGCTTGAAGTTGGAAGATTTGCCGAAAGACATCGATAAACCCTTGATTGTCGGGGAGTCAGGTGCTACTTATTACGGCCGTCCCATACAGTTGTATCCGTTTGCCGGCGACGAGGCTTTCCGTTCCTATTACGGCCGCAACGAGGCGTTGGCTATCGACCTCTATCAGAATGTAGTAGAAATGGCTTTACCTTATTTGTCGTATTTTTCGCCGTCTGAAGTCAGCTGGTTTGGTATCGAACACCAGAATTTGGGTTATCACGATTATTCGCGCTTGCCGAATTTGAAAGACGGTATTTTTCCGGCCAAACCCTACGAAGAAGGAAAACCGGGGTATCAATATGAACGAATTCCGCCGTATGTAACAACGTTCAATCCCGGATTAGACCCGGCGTTGCCGTTATATAAGAAATTGCCGATGTTTGAAGCTTTTCAGGCTGCTTTAGCTAAAAATGGGCCGAAACCGTGCGCTTGGGACCATTATACGGAACAGGTTATTCAGGGTAAAGGAATTGTGCAAGACAAATCTTTTGCCGGGCCGGCGTATTTTATCGGAGATAAAACCGGCGAATTATACCGTCGCTTATATGCAATCGGAATGGAATTTTCGGACAAAATAACAGCCAACGTATTTATTATTGACGGTGAAACGGTTTCGCAGGAACAATTAAATCCGTTGCTTCCCGCATTGGAAAAAGCGAAAAAAGAAGGCGGAATCATTTGGCTGCTTTTAGCGGATAAGGGATTTTCGCCGGCAGCAAAAACACTTTTACCATTCAATATAGAAACCACTTCCCGTTCGGCCACTGCGCTCGAAAACGATAAAAATTCGGAATATGGGCGGTTTTTTGACCTTCCCGGTTTATATTTTGCCGAAATTAAAGGCGACCGCCAAATCATGAAGCAAGGTTTAGCCGGCGATTTGGTCGAAAAAGGAAACGTGATACTGACTGCGTCGAATGTGGATTGGTCGCTGTTTAACGAGCAACCGGAAAATCACAAATGCGCGCAAATTGTTTTATATGAACATCTTAAAAAACCGTCGGGGGCGGCTTTGGTAACCTATCCGTTGGAAAAAGCGACTTTAGTGGTTTCTACAATTGATTATCGACTTTCTGATGTGAAATGTTTAACCTTTTGGCGGGATTTGCTGACGCTGATGAAAATCAAATGGACATTTAGAGAAGATGCTTCGGACGACGGTGCGAAAAAAGAACACGACTTGCTGTTGGACGGCCCGGTAGATTAATAATTCAATAAAATAATAATTCATGAAAAACGTATTTTCTATTCTATTCTTATGTATTGTTGCGATTCCTTCAATTTGGGCGCAAAAAATCGGCCCATTGGTCTTACAACCCAATGAACCATTGGTATTAAACTTGCAAAATCCGGGAGATGTAAAGGAAATTATCCTTGAAACTTCCGATTTGACGAAACAACTGCTTTCGTCCGATTTATTCCGTATTTATATTTCTTACGACCCGATGAATTGGGGCGAAGCGGTAAAATATTCCGTGAGCGGAAATAAAAAATTTACATTGAGCTTTACACCGAAATACGGGGCACATGTCAAATTGCTTTTGATAGGTAAAACTGCTCGTATCAGTGAATTAACTATCGTACAGGTAGAAAAAAAGAATGAAGCTACGGCAGATGACGCCCATCAGCCGTGGATGGACGCTTCGCTCCCGGTGGAACAACGTATCGACTTGGTTTTGGCGGCTATGACTCCCGCTGACAAGATGGAATTGTTGCGAGAAGGCTGGGGAATTCCCGGCATTCCGCGTTTGCACGTGCCGTTTATGAATAAGGTGGAAGCCTTGCACGGTTTTTCGTATGGAAGTGGTGCAACGATTTTTCCCCAATCTATTGCGATGGGCGCGACGTGGGATAAGGCGTTGATTGAAAAAGCTGCCGGCATTATCGGCGACGAAACAGTGAGTGCACACACCTTACAGGCTTGGTCGCCGGTGCTCGACGTGGCGCAAGACCCGCGCTGGGGACGTATGGAAGAAACCTACGGCGAAGATCCGGTGCTGGTTTCGCAAATCGGCGGGGCGTGGATCAAAGGCTATCAATCCAAAGGATTATATACAACTCCCAAGCATTTTGCTATTCACGGCGCACCGCTTGGCGGACGCGACTCGCACGACATCGGACTTTCGGAACGAGAAATTCGCGAGGTACATCTTGTTCCGTTCCGGCACGTGATTGAAAATTACGATTGTCAATCCATAATGATGGCTTATTCCGATTATCTAGGCGTTCCGATTGCGAAAAGCAAAGAACTGTTATACAATATTTTACGCGAAGAATGGGGCTTTGACGGCTACATCGTGAGCGACTGCGGAGCCATCGGCAACCTCACTTCGCGGAAGCATTATACGGCTTTGGATGTGGTTGATGCGGCCAATCAGGCTTTGGCTGCCGGCATTGCTACTAATTGTGGCGACACCTACAACAATTCCGAAGTGATTGCCGCTGCCAAAGACGGACGAATTGACGTGAAAAATTTAGATAAAGTCTGCCGGACGATTTTGCGAGTGATGTTTGCCAACGGACTTTTTGAAAATAATCCGGCAAAATCGCTGGACTGGAATACGGTTTATCCGGGTTGGAACAGTCCCGAACACCGCGAAGCTGCCCGTCAGGTGTCGCGCGAATCCATTGTGTTATTGAAAAACGAAGGAAATATTTTGCCGTTAAGTAAAACTATAGCGAATATTGCGGTGATTGGACCGGGTGCGGACGATTTGCAACCGGGCGACTATACGCCGAAATTGCAACCCAATCAGTTAAATTCCGTTCTGACCGGAATTAAGGCGACTGTTGGAAAAAATACCAAAGTATGGTACGAAAAAGGCTGTGATTTTTTCAATAAGGAAAATTACGATATAAATAAAGTGTTGGAAGCTGCCAAAAAATCGGACGTAGTGGTCATGGTGTTGGGTGACTGTTCCACCAGCGAAGCCTACAAAGGCATGCAAAACACTTCGGGAGAAAACCACGATTTGGCTACACTGATATTGCAGGGACATCAACAGGAGATGCTGGAAGCGGTTTGCCAAACCGGAAAACCGGTCATTTTGGTGCTGCAATCCGGACGCGCTTACGATATTTCATACGCTGCACAACACACAGCCGGTATTTTGGTGAATTGGTTGCCCGGACAGGAAGGCGGTTTTGCAACTGCCGATGTGCTTTTCGGCGATTACAACCCCGCCGGACGTTTGCCGGTAACTTTTCCGCAACACGTGGGACAAGTGCCGTTGTATTATAATTTTAAAACTTCAGGTAGAAGATACGAATATACCGATTTGGAATTTTATCCCTTGTATCGTTTCGGTTTCGGATTGAGTTACACCACGTTTGAATATTCTAATTTATCGGCAAAAGTCAATAACGACGGAACGATCGACGTGAAAGCGTCCGTTACCAACACCGGTAAAATCGCAGGCGACGAAGTGGCGCAGTTGTATGTAACCGATATGTACGCTTCAGTGAAAACCCGTGTCATGGAATTGAAAAATTTTGAACGCATTCATTTGAACGCGAGCGAAACCAAAACGATCTCTTTCACTTTGACACCTTACGAAATTTCACTCTTGAACGACAAAATGGACAGAGTGGTCGAACCGGGCGATTTCAAGATTATGGTCGGGGGGAAAAGTCCGTCCTACAAGGCGCAAGATCGTATTAAAGACAGTGTCGGTTTTGAAAAACCGTCGGAAGGTGTGAATACAACTCTCGAATATCCTTATTCCTATGCTGCCGATTTTGAATTGGCTTATGTGGGTTTGGAAAAGAACTTGTCCAATAATACGGATAAAATGTCCATAAAAATTACTAATAAGGGGAATATTACGGACATCGGCAAAGTCAGCTTGTTTCTGAACGGCGTGCAAAGCGGAGAAGCTCACCATTACGAATTAAAACCCGGACAAGAAAAAGTGATTGCATTTGAATTGCCGTCTGACGCTTCCGGCGAAATTTCCTTTGTTTCAAAATATAAATTAATAACGAAAAAAATATAATTCCATGAAAACAAAATATATTTTCAGCATTTTAGTAGTGTGTTTTTTCAGTTTTTCACTGAACGCACAAACCAACAAACATTCTAAAAAAACGATGTATCCCGACTACAAAGGGCTGGTGATGGCCGGTTATCAGGGTTGGTTTAGAGCACCGGCCGACGGTATTATGTATCCCGATGAAAATCAGGTGCGGATTGACATGTGGCCGGACGTCAGCGAATACGAAAAAACCTATCCGACCGGATTGAAGTTAGCTGACGGAACGACGGCACGTTTTTTCAATTCTGCCGATAAAAGCACGATTGATTTGCATTTCAAATGGATGAAGGAATATGGCTTGGACGGTGTTTTCATGCAGCGTTTTTTCGGCGCGGCTCGTCCTTCGGCACGGAAAGAAGACCCGACCGTTGTGATCAAAAACGCTTTTGAAGCGGCTGCCAAATATGAGCGCGCCATTGCCATTATGTATGATTTGTCGGGATTGAAAGGCGCGGGTGAAGACTGTTCGATGTTGATAGAGGATTGGAAATTTTTGGTCGATTCCATCGGCGTAACCAATCAGAAAGGCAATCAAACCTATTTGTTTTTCAACGGCAAACCGCTCGTAACGATTTGGGGCGTGGGATTTCCTGACCGTCCCTATGATATTCGCAACATCGGTATTGAGCGTTTTATTGATTTTCTCAAAAATGACCCGGTGTATGGCGGTTGCAGCGTAATGTTGGGCGTGCCGACTTTCTGGCGCGAACTGAATGCCGATTGCATACACGACCCTTATTTACATACGATTATCCGTAGCTGCGATTTGATTATGCCTTGGGCGGTGCAACGCTTTACTCCGTTGTTGCACAACGACATGGATCGTTTCCGCGATGTGATTTTGGCCGATATGGAATGGTGCAAAGCCAACAACGTAGATTATGTTCCCTGCGTAACGCCGGGTTTCAGTTGGCACAACCTGAGCCGTCACGCTTTTAAAGATGATATAAAACCGGTGGCGTCAATTCCGCGTCAAGGCGGGCGTTTTTATTGGCAGCAAATTTCGACCGCTATCAATGTCGGCGCGAAAATGTTGTATGTTGCCATGTTTGACGAAGTGAATGAAGGCACGGCCATTTTCAAAGTGAGCGATAATCCGCCGGTGAGCAATGTTGCCAAATTTGTGCAATTAGACGGCGAGTCGACCGATCATTATCTTTGGCTGACCGGTCAGGCTTCCAGAATATTGAAAAAACAACAACCGCTGACATTTACCATGCCGGAAAGAAAATAATCAATTGATGTGAAGAATGAATAAACTTAAAATAGGATTATTGTTGATTGGCTGCTTGGGAATAAGTTTGTATTCCCAAGCGCAATCCGTTTATACACAGGATTTTTCCGACACTTCGTTGAAATTGCAAACCACCGGGCGAGGAGAAAATAGCGTGAAAGACGGCGTGTTAGTTTCCAAAGATGCCTATGTCGTATTGGGTAATCACGATTTGAAGAATTATACGGTAGAATTTAGAGCGCGGACGCCGAAAGAGGAAGAACAAGTGCAAATCTGGGCGGGATTTCGGCACTACAACCGTTTCGATCGCTACATTTTCGGTATGAGAGGCGGTTTGTCCGACGAATTGTATTTGAGCCGGATGGGCTACATGGGAACAGATGAATTTTTGGCATTGGCACCTTTGGACTTTCACCCCGAAACGGGCGTTTGGTATCAATTCAAAATTGAAATCTGCGACGACCGCATCCGCGTTTTCCTCAATGACGAAACCTTGCCGCGAATCGATGTAATAGATAAAAATGCGCGTTTAGCTCCTCAAGGTGAGGTAACGTTGGGCGGTAGCTGGATACCGACCGAATTTGATGATTTAACAATCACGCCCATCAATGTAGGGGCGTTGCACGCAACGCCCCCACAAACATATACATTCGGTTTGACGGAACAGGACAAAGAAAATAAACGACAAAAAGAACGTGCCGCCTATCAACCCATCACGGTCGCAACGGGGCGCGCCGGTCGGACAACGATTTCCTTGGACGGAAATTGGTTGTTTATGCCTGAATATCAATTGGAAGATGCCCATAAAGCGGTAAGCCCAAATACCAATGACGCCGGTTGGCACGTGATGAACGTACCCGATTTCTGGAATCCGATACGTATTTGGTTGCATGGCGAAACCTTTTACGGACACCGCAAAGGCGTTTCCGACCGGTATTATCAAAAAGAAACCGACCGTTGCGCGAATTACACCTTCGATTACAAGAAAACAAAAGCGGCTTGGTATCGCCAATGGATTGAATTACCAAAAAATATTGATAATAAACGACTTGTATTGAATTTTGACGCGGTTTCCAAAGTGGCCGAAGTCTATATCAACGGTCAATTGGCCGGCTCGCACATCGGGATGTTCGGTGATTTTGGAGTCGATGGCACCCAATTATTTAAACCGGGAAAAAACCTGGTCGTAGTAAAAGTAACCCGCGATTTTGTGAAAGAAATCGCCGATGCGGACAAAGTGGTCAATGTATCTGTTACCGTTCCTGTTACCAACAAAATGCTCAAAGACATCGCTCACGGCTTTTATAATGAAGACCCTGCCGGCATTTGGCAACCGGTCAATCTGGTGATTTCCGACTTGGTGAAAATTGAAGATGTGTTTATTAAACCGAATTTGACCGGTGCGGATTTTGAGGTAACGGTAAAAAATTATTCTAATAAAAAAAATTCCGTTAATATTATTACCGATATTATTGAAGACGAAACAGGAAATTCTTTTGCCTCATATCCAGAGCCTTATATGTCGTATATTCCAAATGCAGAACTAAAAGCAGGCGAAGAAAAAGTTATCAAATACAGTATAAAAAACTTAAAACCTCGCTTATGGACGCCGCAACATCCGAATTTATATCGTTTTCACCTGTCATTGATAGCAAGCGAAGCGGCGACTCGCAATCCCCTGACAGACAATGTAGAAATTATTTCCGGGTTCCGCACTTTTGAAGTAAAAAACGGATTATTTGAATTAAACGGCGTACCCTATTGGCTCCGTGGCGGAAATCACACGCCTTTTGCCCTGGCACCCAATGATTCGGCTTTGGCAAACACATTTTATCAATTGATGAAAGCCGGAAATATCGACGTAACGCGCACACATACCACGCCTTACAACGAACTGTGGATTACGGCAGCCGACCGCAACGGAATCGGTATCAGCCACGAAGGCACCTGGCCCTGGTTGATGATCCACGACTCCATGCCTGCCGAAGAATTGATCCAACTCTGGGCGGACGAATACCTCGGTATGCTGAAAAAATACCGCAATCATCCGTCTATCCTGTTTTGGACAGTCAATAATGAAATGAAATTTTATGATTTGGAGCCGGATTTTGAAACCTCGAAAAAGAAATTCCGGATTATTTCCGATGTAGTGAAAAAAATGCGTGAAATGGATCCGACCCGTCCCATCAGCTTCGATTCCAATTACCGGCGAAATGTGGGAAAATTTGGAGAGGAATTTCTCAGTACAGTCGATGACGGCGATATTGATGATATTCACGGTTATTATAACTGGTACGATTTCAGTCTGTTCCAATTTTTCAACGGAGAATTTCAAAAGCATAAAAATCTGGGACGCCCGTTGATCAGTCAGGAAATGTCCACCGGTTACCCGAACAATGAAACCGGACATCCGACACGCTTTTATAATCTGGTGCATCAAAATCCGCAGACCTTAGTGGGTTATCAATCCTACGAATACGCCAATCCGGCCTCCTTCTTGAAAGTACAATCGTTCATCACCGGAGAAT
>BNTW01000062.1 GCA_025996895.1 Bacteroidia bacterium
TTCGCTTTTTTCTTATAGAATATTTGATAATGAGGTGTTGAAATTTAAAGGCAGTAAGTTGATTTTTAAAGATAGTGAGAAAAACAACAAGACAAGTAAATTACAATTAAAAAATAAATCAAAATGAGAAAAATAATTTTAAGTACATTAATACCTGCCATTTCGGTATATCCTATCATTGGGTATATAATACAGGTCGCCTACATCATTATTGCCTTCATTCGATGCAAAGGTGCAACTATAAAGTATTAGAGAATCCGCCCGTAAAATCCGGCATTCCGTTTCCGATGATTTGTCGATATAAAAGGTCGCGAGTAACTCGGTTGTATGTTTATAATAAGCAGGGGAGTTTATTTGCTAAATTTGAAAAACAAAATACAATTGTAATACAGATAGTTACGGTTGTTTATTTACTAATTTTTCTACTATGATTTACTAAATTATTTACTAACTACCCACACGGAATCCTTTGTTGTACCGGTATTGGCTATTTCATTTTTAGATTTCAATTCAGACAATAAATTTCTGATTTTGTTCTTTTTTTGTTCATCGCTCATCCATTCCGGCAGTTTATTCCACAATAATTCATCCACTTCTTTACGCGAAGCAGACTTGTGTATTTTTAAATGCCTTAGAATCAAGTCTAAATAATATTGTTTGTCTAAAGCCGCATTTTTTGTGTATTCTGCTTTTTGGTCTGTCTTTTCGGCAACGCCGAGCGAAACATAATAGTTCGGCTTTCGCCCTTCAATGAGTTTCAGTTTCCTTAAATGCTTTTCTTCTTCAATAGTAAGCAATTGCTGTTTTTGTACTTTGTCAAGCATCAATACTTCATCCAACGTTAAGTTGGGAAGTAATTCGAGTGCTTTGGCATATTGTGAATCAATCACTCGTCCTGTAATCGTCACTTTGACCTTGTCGTCAGCAAAATCATAATCCGGCATAGGAAAGAAACGCTGTCTTTGGAAATTGAATATCTTTTTTATCCCGCTTCCAACCGTATCTACCATATTGAGATTGAACATTGCCCTTGCCAAAAATGGATTCCGGTATTTTTCAGAGGGTGCATCTTCATCAATTACGCTTTTGATAGTTTCTGGTATAAACGTTCCTAAATTAGTAAAAACCAACCGGTCATCAAATTCTATAACATTGATTACTCCACCTGTTTCAAAATTTTGATGGGCAAGCGCATTATTAATGGCTTCCCGAATCACAAAGGGTTCGTATGTGTCCAACTCATCAGGAAAAACACTGTCGCCCCGCATAAAGCGGTATTTGATATTACGAATTTTTTGGTATATCTTGTCCACTGACAATAACATCGGACAACCAACAATCAGATAGTCCCGTTCCTTATTATGATTGTCTTTTAATATCCAACGAATTTTCAAATTGGCAGGGGCCAATAAATAGTCGCTTTCTTCCCTGCCAAGTAATATCAAGGCTGCTCTTGTGATTTTTCCATTGACAGTTACTTTTGCCTTGTTCAGAAACGTAATATCGTTCCAACCATCAACTTCTTCTGCCAAATGTGGAAATTTCAACTTGAAATTTTTCCGGGCAACGACAATGGCTTCCGGATCTAAATTGAACAAATCGGCTTGGGGAATAATAGTGGTACTCCAATCTTCCAAAGCATGTTGTTGGCGAATACTTTCATACTCCTGTATATTTAGTGCAACTAAAGATTCGCCATCCCTACCGTAATAATGTCCTTCAAACGCTATTGGTATCCCTTTGGGAGCAGCCGGAATTTGAAACATAACGACACGCCCTTCTTTTTTTTGCAATTCGTATATCTCAATAAAAGTTAGGCGATTGGTTGTCTTGTCTGCAATTTCCTTTTTCAAATTGTCCAATTTCGTTCTATCCGTTCGGTAACGACTGCCGACAATTTTATCTGTTGAATTTGAGGACAAAGGTACAATAAATTGGCGGGTTCCACAACTTTATTTCCGAAAGGGTTGCCGATCATCGCTTTCCATCCGGCTCACCAATGTCCGTTTGAGTTTATCCAAGAAATTCGTCCGGTCGCCTTTCACTCGGTTTTTGATGCTTGCCGGTCCATCCATTCCAACCTCTCCTTCAACCAATTTTTTAGATAGCCGACTTCTCCTGCATAACTGCCGGGTAAAATGGGATTAAACCAGACTACTTTGTCTAAGACAGGCCAGCGTTTAAAATTATTTTGCTGTGACATTTCCATTTTTTCAGCCCACTCGTCTATAAACGGATTTAAATCGTCCAGTTTTCCACTGCGCAGTTCTTTCCAACGGTCATTGAACATTTTTTCAAATTCGGGATGAGAGAAAAATTGTTGATACCATGCCGCATCTCTGGCTCGCCAGCCGCTTGTTTTTTCACAATCGAGATAGTTGACATTTCCAAACGCAATATCATAATCCCAAACAGGACCGAAGTATAATTTATCGTCATTTCGATTTTTATAAACAAAGGTACTTAAATGCAGTTGCCCATCTACATTTTTCGATAATTCGTTTACTAACAGATAATCTATAAAAGATTTTAAATCCAGATATTTAGGCAGTTCGGTTACGGTATTTATTCCGTCTTTACCATACAGTATATCCTCTATTTTTTGGATATAATTTTTAATATAGTTTTTTTGATAGGCTGTAATATCTTCCGGAGTTTTGATGCAAAATACCATATCCGCTCTCGCCGGTTTAAACCATTCCGGTTCGCCGTAACGTCCGTCTATCTCTAATAAATAGCCTCCTGTAATATTTGCATCCGTCGGTTTCAACTCAGGGATGTTTACCCGGTCTTTATCTACTCTTATCTGCTCGCATAACAAATAATTGCCGATATAATCACCATTAAGAATGACATCTACATATTGATTGCGGGGCGTATAAGCAAAATCCATACGCCGGCTCACTTCAAATGCAAGCTGGTTGCGCATCAGGGTTTTATCCGAATAATTTGCCAACAGCACCCAATGTTTGCTTTTTGGCATACCTAAAATTTCAGCAGACTTGCTTAACTTCAAACGGTAGGGTTTCTTTGCTAACGTCCAAGAGGTGTTTCCCCGACCTTTTATCTCGGTTTCCGCTTCAAAAAGTTTTTCAGTAATCTCTCCCTTGTTGTTTCGATTCTCTATGCTTATAACAGCGTTTAGATAGACTTCTTTTGACACTATCGGAGAAGCATTGGTGGTATTGATTGTCAAAAGAGGAAAATATAAGTTTAATTCAGTTTTATTGACGCTTAAAGTATCTTCTTTGACGCTTAAAGTATCTTCTTCTTTTTCATCAATGCTATCCGAACAAGCAATGATTGAAAGGAATGGGAAGAGTATAATCAGAGATAATATCCGTTTGTCCATATTTGTTTATTTGTTAGTTATTAATAATTTATACTGCATTATATCCATTTTTGATTTCCGTTTTGAAAGATAAATATTCTTCCCCCTCTTTTATCAATTGTTATATTCTTCACATTCAGCAAAGCATTCGTTGGCACTTGATATGTTAACGGATATACGGAAGCTTTCTGTTTTCCCAAAGATTGCCATTCTTGACCGTTCCAAAAGAACAACTCATAGATTTGATCCTCATATATACCATGAACATCTCCGGTACGGGGGAGATAATGTATCTCACTAATTTGTTTCGCCTCTCCCAAATCCAACCCTGTCCATGAATCATTACTATCCGCATCAAAATAAGTACTGGTATTGCCGTCAAAAGCTTTTTCATAAGTCATAGTCTGATTAGTAGGCCAAACTCCTTTTGTTCCAATTGATATTCCTTGAAGTTGTATTTTATTGTTATCATAGAACCTTATTTCTGCCACATTGCAATACGCCTCTTTGTCTTTTGGTGAAACATATCGAACATAACGAAATTTTTTATGATTTTTGATTTTGACCGATTGAAAATAATTGCCGGGAACTTCTTTAATAATATGTAATACGTGGGCATCACTAAAATCACTGTGATTAGCTCCCTCGAATATACCTGATACCATTCGTGGAAATCCCAAAGTATCGGATGGGGCTATTTCACCTATTGAAATCGCTTGACAATGAATTGTATCCGGTTCAAAAAACTTAATTTCATTATTTTCATTCAACATAAAGGGATAATTAACAGGAGTTTGTGTTTTATTTGAATAAAACGTGGGCATATATAACACATTTTTATTAACGGAATACCGTATTTTTTGCTGATCAACGTCTCCCCAACCGATAAGATTCCACTGTTCGATACCCCAAGCAGCAAGCGATCCTTTTTCTGACGGATAGACAGAAGAAAAGCGTATGGGTATTTCTATATCCATATATCCGGAGTATTCTAATGATACATCCTTTATGAGGATATTCTCTAATCCCAATGGCAAACAAGTAATACTATTTTCTTGATTCGCAAACATTCTACGAAATTTTTTTGTAGTAGATAGCGGCAAACCAGGTCCTATTTCCGTTCCTAAAAAGGGAATATGATTGCCAAGACTATCGGAAACAGTATTCCATGTATGTCCGTGATTATAATTATACCATTTCGGAGTAAAATCGATGGTGACCGGAACCCCCAAAGCACGCATAACAAAGACAGCCAAAGTGGATATTTCATCACATGTGCCTCGTGTGGTAGCCATCAGCATGGAATAATTCATTTGAGAAAAATCTTTGTCTATTCGGAATGTGGGTAACAACCGGTTTACTTCGGCACAAGCTGCCACGGCTGTAATATTGGACTGTTTCTGAAACAAACGGTTGATGTCGGCGAAACTTGCCAGCACTTTCTCCCGCCAATTTTCTAATGGTTCGTTATTTACTCTATAAGGCAAAATTTCTTCGCAGAAAGTATTGAATGTAATATATTTTCCCCAAGGTTGTTCCCTCCATACTTTAAACGCCATTTCAATATTGTTGATCAGATAATCAGCCGTAATATATTTTACGTCTTCTTTTACAATTGGGTTACCTAACTTATAAGTATCCAATACCATTTGTTTGTCGGACGAACTTGTCCATCGTAAATTGACGGTAGCAACATCATTCCATGGCGCATCGTAGTATTCCGAATATTTGCCCGGCATATTCATTATTAGGAACTCCGTTGCCCGAAGTTTCAGGCTGTCTGCCGGATCTTGACTGTAATACTTCAACACCTGTTCCAATTCGGAACGGTTATCACCTGCTTGTTGCAGCACGGATGCTATTTCCTGCGAGTAACGATGATGAGTACAGGAAAACAAAAAATAAGAAATCAAAAGTAAAAAAAGTTTTTTCATCCGGTTGTCAAAATAATTTATCAATATAATCACTTGCATTCTCAATGCTTCCCCTAAAAATAGCGTGTCCATTTTTGTCAAAGATTAATACGGTAGGATACTTATTCACACCCAACTCTATTAAAATAGAATCTTTCATATTCAAACGATATACAGGAAATGAATAACCTCTCTTTTGGATTGTTTCAAAAGCTGCACTTTCCGTATCCTGTTCTATTTTTGCATTCATCGAAATTATGGAAACGGTAGAATTGTCTTTATATTTATCATACAAATCTTGTACTTTAGGGAATTTTCTGAAACAAACGCCACAACCTGTGTACCAAAAATCAACGACAACATACTTGCCGGAAAAATCACTTATAGAACACATTTCTCCTTTTTCGTCTGTGAATTGAAAATTTGGAATAACAACCATTTCTATTTTACCGGTAAATGTTCCGAAATTTAATTTATGAATCCATATATCATAGCCCTTGAAATAAATAAAAAGACAACTGACAAGGGAAAATGTGAGTACAACTGTTTTACCTGTTTTGTTTGATTTATAAAACAAGTAACCCATAATAATTCCGAATAAATGAAATAAAAAATCAAGCAGAGAAATTAATGTGTCCGGCATCCACCATATCCGCAAAGGTATTTGCAAAAGAGAACATCCTATTAATGTGCTTATAAAAATATATTCGGATTTTAATTTTACGGAATATTTTTTTACCAAAATATTTAAAAACAAAAAGAACAGAATAAATGTAATAACAGAACAAAGGGCAAAAGACCAAAATCTTATCGGACTTGTAACCAGTTCAAGAAGACAAGTCCAAAGGACTATTTTAAAGAAATGTTTCATCTGTTTATATTTTTTTATTTGATATTCAATGAAACATAATCATGCCCTTGTGTGTCGAAATTTAACATGGATGTTTCATTTTTTAAAAATTATGATTGGACTATCCAAAATTTTGGATAGTCCAATCATATTCAGATATTTTTGCATAGTCCATTACATGGAGCAAGTCCAAGTAAACCGCATCCCCAAGACGATCCATCACAATCATCATTACTACAATATTTTGTTACTCCACACCAAGAATCCATTTGATTACAACCGCAACTTGGCTTCTCAGAACCACTCTTTAATCTAATTCCTGTCGTGTTCATCTGTATTCCACCTTGTTTATCAACCACCTTGTTTCCTGTTAACGCAATAGACCCAACTTGATTGAGAGTCCAGCCAAGCTCTTCTTGAGCATATTCAATCCACTTGTATTGAAATAAGTCATATTCTTCGGACTCTTCTTTTGTTCTCTCTTTTGAAAACCAGTTCGGATTATCAATAACTTTTTGAGAAAGGGCTTCGATATGACTTTTTTCTAATTCATTCCAATCCAAGGACAAAACTTCTTGCAATTTTTGCAACCAAAATTCTTGCTTTTGTTCAGGAGCGAATGCAACATAAGTTGCACGATTAACACTTTCATCCAATTGTAGCCAACCTTCTCTTGTCATTTGTTGAATATCAACTAAATTCTCTTTTACCCAAGCATTTACCTCTTTATCACAACTATACACTTCTTCATCTTGTGAACAAGAAAATAATGCAAAACACATAACAATAACACACGCTTTAATAACAATTTTTAATTTCATGATTTTTTAATTTAAATTGATTTTTAATAAATAATTTTTTCTCTTAACACTAAATCCTAAATTTTCTATTTTATAAACCCTCCTTTCTCTAAAATAGATTAAATATACCTTTCTCTTTATCTGTAACTTCTCCTTCAATCTTCAATATTATAACATCTTCGGTCGCATTTGATTTTACATAAATGCTCTTGGAAAATCTGCCTGAAAATCCTTTAGGATTGAAAATGATTTTAACAGACCCTTTATTTCCCGATTCTACCGGCTCCTTAGTCCATTCCGAAACTGTACATCCACAAGAGGTTG
Organism: Bacteroidia bacterium; assembly: GCA_025996895.1. Taxonomy (GTDB): domain Bacteria; phylum Bacteroidota; class Bacteroidia; order Bacteroidales; family Azobacteroidaceae; genus Azobacteroides. The sequence goes on from BNTW01000062.1 coordinate 7,219, forward strand.
TCACTTTATAAACTATCAAAGGTGCATTTCCCTTGTTTTCAAAAAGAAAAGTAGCATAAACCACAGAATCTTTTTTTAGATTGATTGTTCCAAAATCATGTTTCTTGCTGTCAAATTGAATGGTTGCTTTTTTTTCTTGTGCCGAAACACAATTCAGCATTAAAACTGCTGTCAGCATCAATAACAGCCTCATTCCGCTCTCTTTAATTTTTGTCATAAATCATTTAATTTTTGTTGAATTTCCTGTTGAATATTTTTTATTGTTGGCGACATCACTTTTACCGGCTTTTCAATAATCTTATTGGCTATCTCCAAAGCATTTTCTTTTTCTCCCGTAACCTCATAGAGTTTATACAATTGGTATAATGGCATAAACTTTACCGGACACATATTCGATGCTTTTATATAATGGAATTCTGCTTCTTGATATTGTTGCATGTTTTGATAATTATCCGCCATCAACATCTGCAAATCATAATCCTCCCAAAGTTTTTCACATTCCTGCGCAATAGCTAAACTTTTATCATACTGCTTGGCAACATTCAACTCGGCTGCATAATTATAGAGAAACAGTTCACTGTTTGCCAATCTTTTATGTAAATGTTCGTACATGGGCAGCATTTTTTCCGTTTTTCCAAGCAGTGATTGGTTGGCACAATAGCGCCAAAGCATTTCTGCCGACAAATGATTGTAAATTTCCGCACAGGACAATATAATGACCGGAATCATCATTAATTTTAATGATTGGATGATTATTGATGGTATTTTGACCGGATATTTTGCCTGATGAATAATGACAATCAGGCTAAATATTCCCATTATCCATATAAAAGGATAAGTTAAAGGGTACGAGAAAAAAGCAAATACGGCAATGGACAATAAACTCCATCCGGCAATCCAAACAAGCATGTTTTTACTCCGGTTTCGATGGAAGGAGTGCCATAAAAACCACACAAAAGCAAGAAACAAAATAAATCCTGCCAAGCCGTAATTGGTCAGCAGTAATAAATATTCATTAAAAGGACGATTTACATTATCTGCCAGCATTGCGTATTGGCTATCGGGATGTTCAGCAAAATACCTTGCCTGATAGTTCATGTAATTGGCTTTAAATCCTCCATGTCCGTATCCAAGCAAAGGTTTATCTTGAATCATCTCATAAGTACATCGCCAAATCAGCAAACGTCCGTCAGCGGAATCTTTTTTCAGAAAATACAAACCCGAAAGAGCTAATACCAAAGAAACAGACAAAATAATAATTTTCGATTTTGTTTTTATCTTCAATTGGTAAAATAGCATGAATAAGGCAACGACAAACAGCGCGATTATTCCCGCACGTGAGGCGGATAACACGACTGCTACACCTATTACCGCAACTGACACTAAAGCATACCATCGTTGCCAAGTATATGATTTTCTGATAAAATAGAAGGGAATTGGAAATCCGGCGCACAAACAGGCGGCAAATCCGGCAGGATTGTCAAAACTGCCGGTAATACGAAAGCCGTTAACAGCAGGAAACATTCCCAGATATTGAAAAATCCCATACAGAGCTTGTGCCATACACGAACCGGTAATTATCAGGCAAAAGAAAAGAATTATCTTTTTTTGTTGTATTCTGCCCGTTGGATAGAAAAAAGAAAATACAATGCCAATCAATATCAAAACCATAGCACAAAACAGTGTCCAATACCATTTAGGTGCGATTTCTCCATTCACAAAACAGGAAGAATTTAGAAATAAACTTCCTACGCAAAGCATGAATAGTAATATGTACTTAATAATTAGTTTCATTATTCTACGTGCATCAATTGCTTATTATTAACTCCTGCTTGAATAAATTGTTTCATCGGAAATCGGTTTTGCCACGTCCTTTTCTCTGGTTTGACCAATGATCTTGCGGAAGTTTATACTTCTGCACAAATACCCACTGCCGGTAACTTTCAAATCCTGCATACCAACCATATCCCAAAAACAGAACATAAGAACCAAGTATTAACATTTTTAGAATACGCATTTTGATTTTTGAGACAATAACATAAATGAGAACACTACATACAGGAATAATTGCTATTGGAAATAGCATCGATGCTCCGGTACTATTTATTAATGTTGCCCCATATACTAACAGAAAAGGAGCAATGATGACCCAAGGAACATACTTTTGAGTTGCGCCTAACCGAAATGCAACATAAGGAGCTGCCAAATAAATTATGCCAACAGCAAAAAACTGGAATATCTGATTAAAATCACCCGGCATAAGTGCAAGAATAAAAGAAATGACTGTTATTAATGCCAAGACAAAGTGTTTTTGTACTAACTTCCATTTTGATAAGAAATAGCCGGACAAAAAACCGGACAATAGCCATACGGCATAGACAGTTAACAAAATCCACATCTGTGAATGATAAAACGAGAATCCCCGTGTAATACGAAATGCGATATACATTAATACAGGCAATGCTGCTGTTATATAAATAATATTCCGCTTCCTTTTGTTAATTATCAAAGAATAGATCAAAAAAATCAACATAAGGATTAAACCATACGCTTCTTTGTTCCGCATCTCTGATAAGAAGCCGGATATTATAATGGTAGATATAGACAATATACAATTGTTATATTTTTTCATTTTGATTCGCCTATTCAAGTGTAAAAGTAAATTCATCATACGGTTTTGTTCGCCATGCAAACTGTTGAGTGGTTGGCGAAGCTGCAAACAGAGGGGAAAATGTTTTTACCTTGACCGTTTTTCCATCGGGTAAAAATTCGAGTATCCGCAGCCAACCGTCGCCGCCGTTTCCATGCCAGCCACCGCCCAGCGCCTGTGCATTGAAGACCATCGTCCATGAAGCGGGGTCGCTTAATTTCGGTTCGCTAAACTTCGTCTGTTGCGCCGAAAGTGTACCAACTGTCAGTAACAGGAATACTGCTACAATACTTTTTTTCAAAAAACAAGTTTTCATATTATTGTTATTTTTTTTATAAGTTATTTTGCAGAAATTTATTTATTGACAGTGTACATTTTTTTGTACCTTGCAACGGCAACCAAAGCAACGTTTTGGATTCCGTCAGCCCCTGAATCACACTCACTGTCGGTTTTATTTTAGAACCATCGCTTTTGATATTTACTCCTTCATTATCGGTGTTCTCCAACACGATACACACATTGCACAGCGGCGATGTTTCCGATGCGTGCAAGACTAATTTCAAAGAAGCCGGACTTGCATCCGTTTTGCGTAAAATGTATGCCCGCTGATACACATCGTATCCTTTGTTTTCCCAACCGGCTGATAAAACTTCTAATTTCGGCGGCATATTCCAGGAGCGAGCCAATGGAATCACTGTTTTGACATCCTGCGTTGTCGCTCCGATGAGTGAACGGTAAATGGTCGTATTGTTCGGACCAAATTCAACATTGAGTAATCGATTGCCGTTTTTGTCATACGGAGTAGCATCCAATGCTGTAGAAGACACCTTGTCGGGACGCACCGCGTCAATACTACACGAATTGATTTGAGCAAGGGGCCAATGACTCCACCAAGCAAAGTTTGATACCCCCTCCTTTGCCTTTGCTGTCCACGGTATCGCAAGCCGCTTTTCGTCGAAGATAAAAAACGGTTTATATTTCGATTTCGTGTTAATCATTTCAATCGGCTGGTATTTCGTTTGATTGAAATCCAGAGGCGGTTCTTTTTCCCAAGAATACGTTGCCGTATTGCCGTCCAAGTCTGCCATCGTAACCGCCGCCCATTCGAGATTATCTTCGCTTCGTGTACCGGCAGCGTTGAGCGGCAGAATTTCGTCGAACTCATATCTTAGATTATCCGGCGTGCAGTGCAGCGAATGTAATATCTGTTTCCGCACCGCTACGCCGTCGGGATAAATTGTCCAGTATTCATCCGACCAATTCCCCCAGCCGCTTTCGTCTTCCATCGCTATTTTGTTCTGCACGCTTGATACGGCATTACGCCAGTGTATCACCGAGCGAACAGGCGTGTTCTCTATGATTCTAACGTGTGAAAAGCGACATTGTTTGTCGCTTAACGCTTCATAACATTCTCCCAGTCCGAGTGCGCTTTCAGCGCACTGGTCAGTAATCCAGATGTTGTTTTCACTGACGATTGCCGGTACATAACTCGTTCCTCGCCAAAAAACATATTTTACCGGAGAATCCGGGAACCGAACGACAACATCGGGATGGTCGGATACCCGCCAGGTATTCTCCCATTCTTCGTCATCGTATTTCAAACGGCTATAAAACGCGCCGAAAGCACCGGGTTTGATTTCGCTGCCGGGCAGTTTTGGAAACGACAATACCTGCTTCCCGATTCGTTCGTCGGAAGCAACCGTTTTGCTCCAACTCTCGAAATTCGGAAGTGCTTCCCCGACTTTTACGTTCTCGAACTTTCCTTTGAACGTCATCCAAACTTTGTATTTGTCCAAGTCGTTTCTGTCATAACCGGGAATGAACGTATAAACCGGAATTTGTTTGATTTGACATTTTCCGGTTTCAACGGGAATATCTTTGCCTGCGAAGACGGCGGGCTGCGTGAACGGTTTCGTTGCAACGCTCTTTCCGTTGACGTACAGCGTCATTCCCACTCCTTCGGTGTAGGACATTGCCACGTGCGACCATTTCAGAAGCGGAATATCTTCCGGCGAATAACAGAGTTGCTGTTTGCCGTCGGCATACATACTGCCAACGAGTTTGCCCTGATAATTCAAACCGAGGCAAAACCCTTTCCAGTCCTGCTCCACTTGATTGACAATCGCATTGATGTTAAACGGATACTCCTGCAGAGCAATCCACGCTTCAACAAACAACGTTTTAGGAGATTCCGTTTGTTTTGCCGGTGTTTGTCCCGTCGCTGTAAATGCACTGCAAAATGCAAGTGTGCAAAGCGTAGTCAGTTTGATTAAAAATAATAATTTCATATTCATCCTTTTATATTTATTTAATAATTGTCTAGTTTTCAATATTTTTTCATAAACTCGCTTATTCAAGGGTAAAAGTAAATTCATCATACGGTTTTGTTCGCCATGCAAACTGTTGAGTGGTTGGCGAAGCTGCAAACAGTGGGGAAAATGTTTTTACCTTGACCGTTTTTCCGTCGGGTAAAAATTCGAGTATCCGCAGCCAACCGTCGCCACCGTTTCCACTCCAGCCACCGCCAAGCGCCTGTGCATTGAAGACCATCGTCCATGAAGCGGGGTCGCTTAATTTCGGTTCGCTAAACTTCGTCTGCTGCGCCGAAAGAGTGCCGACTGTCAGTAACAGGAATACTGCTACAATACTTTTTTCCAAAAAACAAGTTTTCATATTATTTTTATTTAATTGTTATTACAATAATTTTACAGGACCCACCATACCCATCGGATACCATTCTTGCCATGACATCCATGAATTATCAATATTGTCTTGGGGGTTCGATTTGAAATAATTGCCCAAGGTGGTGGTAATTTTAATTTGAATCGTTTTTTTACCTGCCTTTGCCAGATGTTCGGGAATACGGTACAAATGCCGTCCATACCAGCGACAACCTAATTTTTCGCCATTCAGCACGACTTCCGAAATGCCATAGACTTTTCCTAAATCCAACCAATTGTACGATTCCGAACCGGCAATGGTTTGTTCATACAACAAGTGACCGGCAAAAGAACGGGTTGTTTCGTCTGTTGACAAATCCGACAAGGCGGTAATGTTCCGTTTTTGTGCAGTCCCGTTAATATGCTCCATGCTCAGATGCCACTTTTGCAGTTCTGTGCCCTGAGTTTCGGCGGGGAGTAGAGGCGCCGGCGTGTCTTCGGCAGTTGTATCGAATACAATCAGTTGCGAAGCGGCCGGTGGTAAATCTAAAGTTAAGGTGTTGCCAACAGCAGCCGGATAGAGGCAGCGTTCGCCGGTTTCGATATTCCACAACCATGCCCGCCCTTTTGATTCGGGGAAAACGGTTTTCAATACGAACCGCTTGTCGGCGTTGCAATTGCTTACAAAGAAAATATCCTTGTCTTTTGTCTTTTGGCGTATCTGGTTGACATACAAGTTGGGCCGGTCGATTTCCATATAAGGCTTGATGCCGCATTTTTGCTGTACGCCTTTAAACCAGGCAATCAAATCGTCGCCGGGCGCTTCCACGGTAAACACCCGTGACGCATGCGTATGCTTTAGGGCGCTAATCGTCTGCGCCACTTTCCGGTCGTTCTTTTTGTAATCTTTCAGGCCGGGTGATTTATAAGGTTCTTTTCCCACAAAAATCAGTTTTCCTCCTTTTTTCACGAAATTAGCCAGTTTCTCAGCCGTTGCGGGCATGATGGATTCCACTTCCACCAGGATAAGGGTATGGTATTTTCTGCTGTTATAAGTCAGGAAACCGTTTTCTACAACACTTTGCCGGATGATGAATTCGCTTGTATAGTCGCAACTGTTCCCATTTTTGTGGATGCTGTCCCACACTCTGTATTGGTATTTCGGATGCTGTAATTCGGGGTACGGTTCACGTTGCGGACCATAGAGCGTCCACATATCGGCAAGCGGATGCATCACGGCTATGTCGGCAAAGGCTTCACTCTCCTGCAGTACAAGAGAAAGGCGGGTTTTGTAAGCCGTGAATAATTTGAACCAGGGCCACCAGAGATTGCGTTCGCTGAGGAACGAGCCATAGCGAACCCATCCGGGAAACGGCACTTCCAACGGACTATAGTTGAAGCCATGAAGTATGGAATGATTCACACCGGATAGATTGCTCATGTCGCCCGTGAGTTTCAAACGCTCCAATGTCGTGTTGAAAAGAGCGCCGGAATTGGTGAGTTCTTCACAACTGATAATTTTCTTGCCGGTATAGTGAGCGGCAGACGCTACATATTTGTTGATACCGCAATTGGAAGGTATCTCTCCGAGGTCGGTGTATGCGCCGCGCTTTAACCATGTTTCACACTCGGGAATGTCGATTGAAAGCGAGGCGTCTAATAGATGGAACTCGCGCCCATAAGCCTGTACTCTTGATTTTAGACCATGCCGGTGACACCATTCATTATAGGTACCCAGAAAACGCTCGTTCATCAGATCCATGCAAGTGGTGACAAAATCGTAACGAACGCGGGCTATCTCCTCTTTGGCTGTCCTGTCCAATTGCGTAATTTCGCCTCCTTTAATGGGTACTCCCATAGCGCCGACTTTAACCAAAATGAAAGGCAGGTAGGGCAAGACATCGTATCCTTTACGTCTTTTAAATTCTGCTAAAAGGTCATTACACCAGTTGGCGCCTTCCAGTTCCATGCTGTCGCAAAACATAGACCGGAAGCCGGTTATGCCGGTTAATTTCGGCAAAAGGTTGTCGGAAATACGATTGAGAAAATTCCGTACGACGGTCTTGTCATAGTGATTCAATACCGGTCCGCTTCCTCCGGGTGCTCCAAAAATAACCGCTTGATAACCGGTGAGTTTTATCAATGCGTATAAGATATGTTCACCGGCAGGCACCGTGATCCGGATGGGGTTGGTATTTTTATCAAAAGTCAACCATTCGGGAGCGGCAAATGTATCCATCTGTACAGGAGCCAAACACAAGGCATAGACCTCTTTGAGAGTGTCTTTGTGTGGAGAATAGATTTCGGGCGATGCTTTCGCGAACAAATCGTCCGCATCAAGGGTAATGGTAGCGGGTCCTTCTACTTTCAGGCTGGACAAGGTCATCAGTTGCGTTTGCTCGTCACGTGTCAGGGTTTCGGCGCCAAACGGAAATCCGGTGCCAACGAGCATGTCGCAAATCATTCCGCGTTCTTCTGCGCCTTTCAGCGCAACTTTCACCATTTCTATCCATTCAGGGCTTAACCACTCCATAGAGGGAATAGATAAGTCGTCGCCGCCGGGGAAAGCAATAGGATTGATTTCCACACCGCCTATTCCGGCCTCTTTCAGCACATCCAACTCACGGAGAATTTCTTTGGCGTCTAATTTATCGCCGTTCCACCACCAACGTACAAAAGGGCGGGCAGTAACCGGCGGGTTACGAAACGACTTGAACAGCATGTCGATGTCTGTTCTTTTTGCGCTTTCTTGCAAAGGAGAAGAATAGACGCGCATAAACGGGA
>BNTW01000063.1 GCA_025996895.1 Bacteroidia bacterium
TCGTTCGACAGCCGAATTTTATTTTTAACGGCAACATATAGCAAATAACCGGCTAATAGCCAAATCACAAATCGTCCGCATTTGCCTTATTACGAATTACGCAAAGAATGTTTCGATTATATCGACGCCAACCATTTGGATTACAACGATTTATCCGGAGGATTTAATTTTTATGGCAATCGCGGCTTTATTGAATTGGTGAACGACGGTAAAATCGTCGGCAACGAACGGAATCGAAAATACTTTATCTATTCCAACATTTCCAATCTCGGAGACGAATTAATCGACGAATTGCACGATCTCAACCGTTGGACGGCGATCCGAACATTTTCAAAAGGCAGTGTGTTTATCACGATATATAAAAACACTCAAAATCAATAATAACGAAACACATAATTTTTCCGCCGGTTGTCCGTTATATAATATATGAAGAAACAGTTGGTTTTTGCGACGAACAATGCGCACAAGTTGGAAGAGATTGTCGCTATTTTAGGTGAGGAGTATCAAATTATTTCCCTGAAAGAGTTGGGTTGCACCGAAGATATTCCCGAAACGGCCGATACGCTGGAAGGCAATGCCTTGCTGAAAGCACAATATGTAAGCGAAAAATATGGCGTGGATTGCTTTGCCGATGATACCGGATTGGAAGTGCCGGCGTTGAACAATGCACCCGGCGTTTATTCGGCGCGCTATGCCGGTGAGGCTAAAAATTCGCAAGACAACATGCTGAAAGTACTTCGAGAATTGGAAGGAAAAACCGATTATTCTGCGCGTTTCCGTACTGTTATTACTTTATTGAAAGACGGACAAACTCATCTGTTTGAGGGAATTGTGGAAGGCGAAATCGTGAAGGAAAAGCGAGGTACTTCCGGTTTCGGCTACGACCCGGTTTTTGTTCCGCGAGGTTATACGCAAACTTTTGCCGAATTGGGAAATGATATAAAAAATACGATTAGTCACCGGGCGGAAGCCATTAAAAAGTTAAAACATTTTTTAGACAATGAAAAATAACTGCACATACCTTATCCTGTTTTTGTTGTTGTCCTGTCCGTTCCTGCAAGCGCAACGGATTGGCTCGTGGAATTCGTATATGGCTTATCATAATGCGACACAAGTAGTGGCAACTCCGCAAAAGATTTTTGCCGTATATGACGGCTCGTTGCTTTCTTACTCTCCCGGTGATCAGGAAAAATTGACTTATTCGTATAATGATGGCTTGAGCGACGTCGGGATTAAACATATCGCTTATTCTTCCGAAACAAACGCTCTGCTGATCGTCTATGACAATTCTAAAATGGATATTTTTCTGGGAAAGGATAATGTCGTTCCGTTGCCCGATATTAATACGAATGCGAAAAATTACCAAAATACGATCGTGAATAGTGTGTTTATTCAGGGCGAATATGCGTATTTGTCTACCGGCTATGGCGTAACCGTGGTGAATTTGAAGAAGAAGGAAATCAAGGAAACCTATGCTTCGGATTTGAATACACTGTCGGTGTGTCTGTGGGGAAACGATATTTATGCTGCTACGACTGAAGGCATTCTCAAGGTCTCGCTTTCCTCACCCAATTTATTGGATAAGGAATATTGGCAGTTTATCCCGCCGTTGAGCATGGGCAATTATAAAAATATTATGAAAATGGTGGTGTTCAACGACCAGCTGGTTTTTTATGATGGAAATGGCGTTTATTCGCTGGCAAAAGACGAACAAGTAAAACGACTTTTTAACGGTGAGTGTCGTCAGTTAAGTATAATGAACGAACAATTGGTACTGGCTACCTACGATCGCGTCCTTTTTTATACCGATTTCGATCAATATTCGCAATTAACATTAGATGCTGAATATCAGTCTATTGTGCCTGCGTATAATTCCAAGACAAATTATTGGATTGCTTGGGGAACGAAAGGTTTGGTGGAAATAAAAGCCGAACAGCAGGCCGGAACGAATGTATTAACTCCCTCTGTATTAGCTTCCGAGATAAAAGTTGATAGTCCGCTTCGGAACATGACGTTTCATTTGACTTTCGAGCAGGACAAGCTCTTGGTGACAGGAGGCGGACGACGTTCCGACCGATTGAATAACGCGGGTACGCTGATGGTTTATGAAAATGGAAAATGGTATAACTTTGACGATAAGGCGATTAGCGAGAAAACCGGTCTGCCGTGTCAAGACCTGATGTCGGCGGTGGTTGATCCGCGTGACCCGAATCACTATTACGTTTCCAGTTGGGGAGAAGGCATTTATGAATTTAAGGATAATGAATTTGTCAAGCTGTATTCTTACGAAAACAGTTCGTTACAATCGGCCAATCCAAATTATTATCCTGAAAGATATGTGCGGACGGACGGCATGGGATTCGATAGCGACAACAATCTGTATATGGTTAATTCGGAAGTTCCGAAAATCATCAGTATTCTCGATAATAGCAATAAATGGACGGCTCAAACGATTACGGTGAATGGTACGAATGTGATAGGCTCAATGATTAATCAACTCATTGTGACAAGAAACAATCAAAAGTGGATTAATAATGCAAGTGCGGTGAATGATAAAAACAATTTTAATCTGCTGGCGTTGGACGAAAACAATCAGGCCTATTATTCGAGAGGATTTGTTGATCAGCAGGGAAACGATATAAAAGCCGTCAATTATTTGTGTTTGGCGGAAGACTTGAACGGTACGGTCTGGGTAGGAACGGATAATGGGCCGATAAGTTTCAGTTCTATCGAACAAATGGGAAAAGGCGTTTGCGACCGCGTGATTGAGCAAGACCAATATGGACAAAACGACGGAAACGGTTATTATCTGTTGGAAGGCGAAAAAATCACGGCCATTGCCGTCGATGGCGAAAACCGGAAATGGCTCGGAACAACCGGACATGGCATTTTCTTGGTTGAATTGTCCGGCTCGACACTGAAAGTGGATAATTTTACCACGGCCAACAGTCAGCTTTTGTCCGATAACATCAATTCGATTGCAATTAACAACGCCACCGGCGAGGTATTTATCGCCACCGACAAAGGTTTGTGCTCCTATATGAGCGAAGCCATTGAAGGCAAATACGATTATTCCGATGTATATGCTTTTCCCAATCCGGTGTATCCCGCGCACGACCCGCAAGTGGTCATAACCGGTTTGATGTCAAATTCCACCGTCAAGATTACCGATATGGCCGGCAACCTGATGAACAAAGGCTTTTCGCATGGCGGACAATATGTTTGGAATTGCACCAACCTGAAAGGCGAAATAGCCAAAGCAGGTATTTACCTCGTTTTTGCAGCGATAGCGGACGGCAGTCAGGGAGTAGTTACAAAAATCATGATAATCAAGTAATTACTTCAAAACCGTCGTTACACTTTCTCTTCCTTCATAATACGCTTTGGCTTTGACAACCGAAGCGTCGCAAGCTACCGGTGATGTCCAAAGCGGTGAATTTGGTGTCGGCTCACTGCCGTCGGTCGTGTAATAAATCCTTGCCGAAGGAATAGTGCTATTGGCATACAACTTGCCGTCAATCACTTTAATACCCGGTTGAGCTACGTGAAAATTAACGTTCTGCTTGTGCAGGCGGGGCAATTCGTGCTGAACGATTTTCGCATTGTAATGCACTAACGCGTTGGAATACAAACTTTCGTTCGTTGCCCATGCCGGTTGTGTATTCCATGCCCGTTCAACCACTCCGAATATTTTGGGGAACAAACAGCGTTCGACCATGCCGAAATTACGGATGGTTTCTGCCCACAACTGTCCCTGAATGCCTTTGATTTGCACTTCCGCGCCTTTAGTCAACGGCAGTTTGGTTTTTGCATACGCCTTTGTATCCACCGGCTCGCCTTTCCGGTTGTAGCGAAGCGATTGATAAATATCGTAAGGAAGCATGTCGTGCGTAGTATATTCATTCACAAATCCGCCCCAATACAGCCCCGGCTCTTGCGGGTGCTTGTTATACGCCATATCGAGATACAAGTTGGAAACGTTGCACAAAATAATCGGATAACCCGCATTTGCCAGCTTATACGGCACATCGTCGCCGCCCCATTCGGGTACGGTATTCCAGCAGTAACTCAAAATATTGCTGTCGGCAAATTTTTTATTTACCGTTTGATCGGGCAAAAGGGCAACTTCCTGCCAGGCAGCAAATTGGATGTTTTTTTCTTGCAAATGCGTCAAGACCTGCTCGATAAAATAATCTTTCAATTCGCGTATTTCCGTCCAGCCTTCTTTTTGCATCAATGCTTGGCAGGCGGGCGAGCCTTCCCACGCGCCGTGAGGTACTTCGTCGCCGCCCAAATGCAGCGAAGGCAAGGGCAGTCCGGCTTCTTGGTAAGTTGAAGCAACTTCGTCAATCACCTTATAGACAAAGCGATAGGTCGAAGGCAAGGCCACATCAATCACGTTGTCGGTGAAAAATTGGGCGGAAAAATACTTGGATGTATCCCCGCTGGTCAATAAATATTCTTCCGCTTTCTGCAAATCCGTTGCCTTGTATTTGTTGTAACGCGCGTTCATTGCCTTAATCGCCGCGCGCGAGTGTCCGGGCAAATCAAATTCGGGAATGACGCGGATATGCTGTTGAGCCGCATATTTCAGGATCTCGATAAAATCTTGACGCGAATAGTAACCGTTTCCTAAATTGTTGGCGTCCGACGAGTTCCAACCGCCGCCATATTGCGGATACATACAATCCGCTTCGTCTATCGTATAGCCCCTGCGTGCACCGACGGTCGTCAGTTCTTCCAGTCCGGGAATTTCCAGTCGCCAGCCTTCGTCGTCGCCCAAATGCAGATGCAAAACATTCATTTTGTAAGACGAAAGCAAGTCAATGAGTTTCAGCACATTTTCCTTTTTCGTGAAATTGCGGGCGACGTCCAACATCTGCCCGCGATATTCCAAATCGGGATAATCCTTGATGTTCATTGCGCTTAATTCGCAGGGCAAAGCATTCAGATTGCCGAGAATGGCCAGCAAGGTTTGCGTTCCATAGAAAACGGCTTGCGGACTAATTCCTTCAATCTCAATCTGTTGTTTCGTTATATGAATTTGATATTCGTCTTTGAGAACAAGAAAAGGACTTTGTAATGTTTTTAAGAAAATAACCGTTTCACCTGCGTCGGAAACCGTGCAATCAAACAATGTCTGCAATTTTTCCTTCAATAAATTGGCTTCGTTTTCCAACCCTTTTTCACTTTCGATACGGACATTTGGTGTGAAATGAAACGTGCCTTCAGTCAAATTCACGGATTTAACGGACGGAAAAATATCGGTCGGCTTCAGCGTTACGATTTTCTGAAAAGGCAGATTTTGTTCATAGACCAATTCGCCGGAAGGATAGGGCAGTTCGGCCGTTTCGGGGCGCGTCCATTGATAGGCATGCGTGAAAGGCGTTACCTGAATGGCTACGTCCAACGGTTGGCTGACGGCTTTTCCCGAAGGGTCGAGCGCGAGCCAGAAACCGCCTGCCGGGGCGTTGGTTTCCTTGATAATTCCACCCTCGCAGCAGAAAACGAACGCAACGGTTTCGCCTGCCGGAATGGGTTGATAATGTTCCGAAGGATACAGTTTATAATACGTCGAACTGATTTCTTCGACCACAAATGGCGCGTTTTCGTCCGGTTGGGGTATTGCCGGAAGCTGGCAGAAATACAGCACCCAATTGCTGTCTAAAGTTTTTTTGCCTGTATTGGTGATGTAAAATGTGTTCTCGTAATATCCCTGTTTATTTTCGCCCATTTCCCAAACGACCGAAATGGGTGCGGTCACCTGTTTCGTAGAACAGCCGGTTAATATGCACAACAGGAACAAGATAGTGTTAATAGTGTTGAATTTCATGGTGTTTTTTATTTAAAATGCAATTGTTCTCTTTTGTTGGGCACTTTCTTTGGCTGCATTCAAAATTTTTACGACAATCAAATTGTTTTCCAACGAAGACAAATCAGTCGGCGCGACTTTGAATTGACCGCGAATGACGTTTGCAAAATAATTAAACGGTTCGTGGGCAGCAGTCGGAAATTCGGTTACTTTGATTTCTTCTTTGGGAATTTCGCGGCGCAACCGGTATTCTAAATCGTTGGCATTCAAGGCTTTTACATATCCGGCTTTGCCGTAAATCTCAATATCTTTCCTGTCTACCGGCCAATTCCACGAGCCTTCGAGAATAGCCTGTGCCTGCGGATAAGTCAAAATAATCGTTGCCTGGTCGTCGACTTTCGGATATACTTCGGGCTTAATTTGTTGCAGGACAGCCGTTACCGCTATAGGCTCCTGGTTTTGCATGAGCCAAGTCATCAGGTTTGCACCGTAACAGCCGAAATCGATTACCGCACCGCCGCCGTTCAGTACAGGGTCAGTCAGCCACGCCAAAAATTCTTTGGAACAACCGATTTCCACCGGTCCTTTGTGTCCGTCATGAACGATTACCTTATTAATATCGCCGATTTCATGTTTCGTTACTGCCATTTCGTAGGCTTTGTAATGTGTTGGATACCAAGTTGTTTCGTAGTTTGTCAGCAGTTGGATGTGATTTTCCCGCGCCAATTGGGCCATGCGTTCGGCATGTTCAGGACTGACGGCCAACGGTTTTTCGACCATCACGTGAATGCCTTTCGGCGCGCAAACTTCCACCGTCTGCAAATGGTCGTAAATCGAATTAAAAGCGACCACACCTTCCGGCTTGGTTTTTTCTACCATCGTTTTCAAATCGTCATAAACGAGATTTAAATCGAAATGATACTGCTCGGCTAACCGTTTCACTAATTCTTTGTTTTTTTCGGCAATCCCGACAATTTGTATGTCCATTCGTTTCTGGACATCGCGCAACAAGCCGTGAATGTGGTCGTGCGAAAGGCCGTCGATACCTATTTTCACCGGTATGGCGGATTGTGCGTTACTGAACTGAAGGCAAATAAAACTCAAAAGACCGATAAGAAAACTACGTATTTTCATGGAAATAAAAAATTATTGAATTAATGTCTGCAAAAATAAGAATTTATTTTTATCTTTGCACCCTCAAATTTATAAATTTAATTTCAATACAAACAAATGGCAACAAAAATCAGATTGCAAAGACACGGTCGCAAAGGGTACGCGTTTTACCACATCGTGATCGCAGATAGCAGAGCTCCACGGGATGGAAAATTTATCGAAAGGATTGGGTCATATAACCCAAACACAAATCCTGCTACAATAGATTTGAAATTCGACCGGGCTTTGTATTGGGTGAATATAGGTGCGCAACCTACGGATACAGTGAGAAATATCCTTTCCGACGAAGGCGTTTTGTTGAAAAAACACTTGTTGGGCGGTGTAGCTAAAGGTGCATTTTCGGAAGCCGATGCGGAAACGAAGTTTCAGGCATGGAAAGATTCTAAACAAAGTGCCGTAAAAGGTAAAATTTCCAAATTAGGCGAAGCCGGCCGCGCTGAAGCAAAAGCCAAATTAGAAGCTGAAAAGGCTGTAAATAAAGCGAAAGCCGAAGCATTGGCCACGAAAAAGGCAGAAGCTATAGCAGCCAAAGCGGCCGCCAAAGCAGCAGCAACGGCGCAAGAAGAAGCCGCACCGGCAGCAGAAGAAACTCCTGCGGCCGAATAAATCCGGAACGTTCTTATTTAATGAAATAAAAAGGAACTGCCTCTGAAAATTAGAGTGTAGTTTCTTTTTTTTCTATCTGATAAAATAACCGCAAAAAAACGGGAATTTTTGTAATTTATTTGTATATTTGCGCCCAATTTAGGGAAAGTCTGTTTAATTCGGTGCAAATGAAGAAAAAGCGCAAATTATCTCCTGCTACATTTATCAATTCAAAGGTAACTGCAACCATCAGTATCGCGTTGGTGCTGTTTTTGTTAGGCCTGATTATTCTCTTGTCGTTGTTTGCCGGCAATTTTTCCAATTATGTCAAAGAAACTTTGTCGTTCGACATCGTTTTGCAAGACAATGTCAGTTCGCAACAAATTCAGCAGATGAAAAAAACGCTCGAACGCGCACCGTTTACCAAATCGGCCGAATATATTCCAAAAGAAGAGGCCATCAAGCAGGTGGCGAGCGAGCTGGGGCAAAATCCCGAAGAATTTATCGGATTTAATCCGCTTCCCGATATTTTGGTGGTACATCTTAATTCGCGCTATGCGAATGTGGATAGTTTGAAAGTGATGGAAACCCACCTCAAAGATTTTTCCAACGACATCAAAGAAACCCAATATCGCAAAGAAATTTTGGAGGTCGTCAATGAAAATATCGCACGTGCCGGCTTTATCTTGCTGATTATCGCTGTTATTTTGCTGATTATTTCTTTTGCGTTGATTAACAATACAATCCGCCTCATGGTCTATTCCAAACGATTTATCATTCATACTATGAAGTTGGTTGGTGCGAAACGCGGTTTTATTCAGAAGCCGTTTATCCTCTCCAATTTATTGCTGGGGGTGATTGCGGCCGTCATTGCCAACGGCCTGCTCTATTGGCTGATTTATTATGTGAGCAACGAAGTCCTCGAAACCGCACTTTTTTTCGATACGAATACGATATTAATCGTTTTCGGCGCAGTTTTTGTACTTGGGATTTTTATATCGTTTTTCGCCACCTTTTTTGCTGTGAATAAATACGTTGGGACAGACGTCGATGATTTATATAAAATGTAACAAATAAAATGATAAAATGAATAAAAGACAATTTGCATTCGGGAAAGAAAATTTTATCCTTTTGGCGATTTCCATTGCCATTATAGTCATCGGTTTTATTTTGGTATCCGGAGGGAAAACCACTGAAGAAACCGGATTTGACCCGAGCATTTTCAACACGCGCCGGCTGTTTGTCGCGCCTGTCGTGATTATCATCGGCTTTTTTTTGGTGATTTATGCAATTCTTAAAAAACCGAAAGAATAATGGATTGGTTGCAGACGATTATTATTGCGATTGTCGAGGGATTGACGGAGTTCCTGCCGGTTTCAAGTACCGGACACATGATTATTACGGAAAATTTGCTGGGTGTAGAATCGACCGGATTTGTGAAGGCTTTTACGGTGATTATTCAGTTTGGGGCTATTCTGTCGGTTGTGGTGTTGTATTTCAAGCGGTTTTTTCAAAGTTTTGATTTTTATTGGAAATTGTTTTTGGCTTTTATTCCGGCGGCGGTGTTGGGGCTGTTGTTCAGCGACAAAATCGACGAATTATTGGAAAATGTTACGGTAGTGGCGATTATGTTGATTGTGGGCGGAATTTTCATGCTTTTTGTGGATAAACTGTTTGCTCAAACCGACGAAGACCAGACGATTACGTCTAAAAAAGCGTGGATTATCGGTTTTTGCCAGTGTATTTCCATGATACCGGGTGTGTCGCGGTCGATGGCGACTATTGTGGGCGGTATGTCGCAAAAGCTGACGCGGAAAAATGCGGCCGAGTTTTCGTTTTTTCTGGCCGTTCCGACCATGTTTGCTGCTTCGGCTTATAAACTGTACAAACTGTTGTCGCAACCGGAAAGTCAAGCTGTGTTGGCCGACAATATAAATACGTTGATAATTGGGAATTTAGTCGCTTTCGTCGTGGCGATTTTGGCGATTAAGTTTTTTATCGACTTTGTGAGTAAATACGGCTTCAAAGCATTCGGATACTACCGGATTGTGGTCGGAGGCGTGATTTTGGGACTGATGGCAATGGGTCATGATTTAAATATTTTGTAATGATTTTTCCTGATTTTCAAGCCGGAGAAATCTTATATTTGAATAAGCCTTTGCATTGGACGTCCTTTGATTTGGTGAATAAAATAAGGTATCAGATTTCTCGCTACCTGAATGTAAAGAAAATAAAAGTAGGCCATGCCGGTACATTAGACCCTTTGGCGACAGGTGTCATGATTGTTTGTACCGGAAAAGCCACGAAAAGGATAGAGGAATTTCAGTATCAAACCAAAGAATATGTGGCGATGCTTCGTTTGGGTGCGACCACACCTTCTTTTGATTTGGAAACGGAAATAGACCACCGGTACGAAACGGCTCATATCACGAAGGAATTGATAGAAAGTGTTTTACCGCAATTTCTCGGAACAATTGAGCAAATTCCACCTTCGTTCTCGGCTTGCAAGATCAATGGAGATCGCGCTTACGAGTTGGCAAGACAGGGTAAAGAGGTGGAATTACAGCCGAAACAGTTAGTCATTGACAAGATTGAACTGCTTGATTATCAGCCGGAAGAATTGAAAATCCGGGTGGTGTGCAGTAAGGGGACGTATATTCGAGCGTTAGCGCGCGACATCGGGACGGCTTTGCAGTCGGGGGCGCACTTGACCGGCTTGGAACGAACGCGGATAGGCGATGTTTCGTTGGCCGGTTGCATGACAATCGAAGCGTTTGAGGCATATTTGAAGAATAATTAAAATAAACAACATAAATGAAACTGTCGAAATTCAAATTTAATCTTCCGCCGGAGTTGCTTGCATTTTACCCTGCGGAAAATAGGGACGAGTCCCGGTTAATGGTTATTCATCGGAATACCGGACAAATTGAACATAAAATTTTCAAAGAGTTGATTCAATATTTCGATGAACAGGATACATTTGTCTTCAACGACACGCAGGTTTTTCCGGCGCGTTTGTTTGGAAATAAGGAAAAAACCGGTGCGAAAATTGAGGTTTTTTTGCTGCGCGAATTAAACGAAGACCTTCGTTTGTGGGACGTTTTGGTTGATCCTGCCCGCAAAATTCGTATCGGCAACAAACTCTATTTCGGTGAAGACGATTCGATGGTGGCCGAAGTCATAGACAACACGACCTCGCGCGGGAGGACATTACGGTTTCTGTACGACGGTCCGCACGAAGAATTTAAACAAGCCTTGTATGCTTTGGGCGAAATGCCGTTGCCCGATTATATCCAGCGCAAAGTTGTGCCGGAAGATTCGGAACGCTACCAGACCATTTTTGCCAAAAACGAGGGAGCAGTGATTGCGCCTTCTGCCGGTTTGCATTTCAGCCGTGAATTGATGAAACGCCTCGAAATCAAGGGCTGTGAGTTTGCGTTTATCACCATTCATTCGGGATTGGGTAATTTCCGCGAAATCGACGTCGAAGACTTGACCAAGCACAAAATGGATTCCGAACAAGTGTTTATCAACGAAGAAGCGGTGAAAATCGTGAATAAAACCAAAGACAACAATAAGCAGATTTGCGCAGTCGGCTCGTCGGTGGTTAGGGCGACCGAAAGTGCCATGACCACCGGTGGACATTTGAAGGAATATACCGGCTGGACAAATAAATTTATTTTCCCGCCTTACGATTTTTCTGTTGTCACGAGTTTGATTACCAATTTCCACCTGCCTCTTTCCACGATGTTGATGCAGACAACAGCTTTTGGCGGTTATGATTTAATCATGGATGCTTATAAAAAAGCGGTTGCCGAAAAATATCGTTTCGGGACGTATGGCGATGCGATGTTGATTTTGTGATAAAAGATACGCACACCGTTTATTTGGCGTTAGGCACGAATTTAGGCGATAAAAACGTTAATTTGCTTATTGCCATTGCAAAGATAGCCGAGAAAATAGGAATTTTTTCGGCTGTTTCTTCTGTATATGAAACCGAAGCTTGGGGCTATTCGTCCGAAAATACTTTTTTAAATATGGTTGTGAAGGTAGAAACCACTTTGCAACCGTTGGAATTGTTAGAGGTCACCCAAGCCATTGAGAAAAAGATCGGACGGACAGAAAAAACGAAAACGACCTATCAAGACCGTATCATTGACATCGACATCCTTTTGTATGACGATTTGAAGTATCAATCCGAAAAATTAACGATTCCTCACCCACATTACCGCGAACGGCCGTTCGTCTGGGAGCCATTGCAGGAAATATTTTGTATTTTATAGTGATAGATACAAAGTAATTTCAGGAGAATCATAAGTAAAAATATTAATCTTTGTTAAATTTTCAAATATCCGCGAACTTTTTTCGAACTCATGTGTTATATATGTATATAGTATTAATTTTAAAAAGTTATATCATGGAAAAGACAATTAAATTATTTTTTGTTCTTTGCTTTTTAGTAATTACTTCGTTGAGTTATGCACAAATTAAAGTAGATTCTTTAAATCGGGTGTTTTTTGGAAAAGCACCAAACATCTCTAAAGGTTTCTATTTTACCGATTTGGCTTCCTCTTCAGGTGGCATATCTTCGATTTCCTTGATTCGTAAATCAGGAAACGGTGATTTTGTGATAAGCCGTTCCGGTTCTACTTCAACTGGTTTCCAATTATCTGCAAATACCGGTACGGTGGGTATCGGCAATAATTTAAGTGCCATGAGTGGAAATGACTACACCGGCCTGCAAATTTGCCAAACAGGAAGCGGTAACGGCATTCATGTAAAATATGCCAGTTCGGGCGGCTATCAAGGTGTTATATCTCAAGTAGACGCAACGAGTGCCTTGCCTTTCGTTGCATATCGCGGAGGAACAAGTACGAGCCATCGTATCTTTCATGTAGATGGAGCAGGTATTGTTTATTCCAATGGTACGCCAATTACATCCGATTTATCTTTGAAGAATAATCGCGTCAACGGATGGGAGTAATAGCTCAGGAAGTGGAAAAAATAATACCCGAAGTTGTTCGCACGCGCGAAGATGGATTGAAAGCAGTCTATTATTCCGAATTAAACGGATTACTGATAGAAGCGATTAAAGAGCAACAAAAGCAAATTGACGACTTGAAGCTGGAAGTTGCCTCATTAAAAAGTAGTCCCTTGCGATCTTCAACTGCTGAAGATAACACGACCGGAATTTCACCGATTCTGTCTGCTTGTCAATTAGCGCAAAATGTTCCTAATCCTTTTACTAATCAGACCGAAATTAATTATTTTCTTGCTGATGGCGTGAAAACCGCTTATATTTGTATCTTTGATTTGCAGGGCACGATGTTGCAAAAAATAGACGCCCATACAGGACAAAACAGTGTAACCATTCAAGGCTCAACTTTACAGCCGGGAATGTACCTGTACTCTCTCATTGCCGACGGACAGGAAGTCGATACGAAACGAATGATACTGACGAAATAAAAATTAAGAGTTATGAAAACAAAGATTTTTATATTATTCCTGCTGATAAGTTCAATGGCTTATGCCCAAGAAACATACAAGCATTGCTTGGATGGCGAAAGAACAAAATGGTCAGTCATCTATGAGTTTTTAGATTATGGAGAATCTTCTAAAGAATTTATGGCTTATGGGGATACGATTATTAATGATATATCTTATCGAAAAATATATGCAGGAGAATATTATGAATATGACAATACAAATATAAAATGGAAAGATCGGATGGATCATGGCTCTGAGTCTGAATGGGAAGAATACTATATTAGAGAAACCGACGATGCTTCCAAATTATATATTTATGATGCAGATCAACAAAAAGAATATTTAATATCTGATATGAATTTGACTGTTGGCGATAAGTTTCCTATTCCTGAAATTTGGGAAGATTTCAGGAATTTTATGCATATTGATGATACATTAGAAGTAAATTCTGTTTACATAAAAGATGGATTGAAATATATTCAATTCGATCATAGTTGGCCAGCTTATTTCTATGTACCAACTCCTGAAGATAGCAATTTTGGATATGGCTATTATATAACTTTTATTGAAGGAATTGGACCAAATGTTGGAATCTTGTGTTGTGAGTCTTGGTTTCCATTACCGCAAGTAATCAATTGTTTTCAGAATCAATCCATCTATTACAAGAATGAATATGTTTCATATCCATGTGGATATTTCAGAGGAGACGATGCTATTAGCAACGTTTTTTCCGACAAGGATTATTCCGTAGAAATAACAGAAAATAAAATAGAAATTCATTCTATAAAAGAGCCTGCTCAGATTGTGTTATACGATTTGTTGGGGAAAATACTTTATAATCAGTCTTTTTCTGCCGGACAAAATATTCATATCTCGAGGGATAATTTTCCGCAAGGAGTTTATTTGTTGAAAATTTATACTAAAAATGGGAAACAATCTCAAACTGTAAAAATAATTTCATAAAATATGTTGTTATGAAACAGTTATTTACTATTATAGGGTGTTTATTTTTAATAATAACCCCTCTTCGTTCTCAATTTCATGAGGATGATTTTGTATGTTATCATCACGGATTTCGGACCAACATACGACAATAGTTTGTCATTACCGGATTGGAATGCCGCCCCCGATTCTTTACCGAGAAGATTATTAAACAAATCTACTTTCTATTCGGATACAGCCGATTTTGTTACCTATGCGAGTACAAATCATAATGAAAATGTTTCCCGTTTTTATTATGAAATGTCGCAGCATAAATTCAGGCTGATGGCCAATGTATATCCTAAACGGATCAATATTGATGCTACCGGATCCGGTTCTTTTGGATCGCTCAACAATAAAGTAATTCAAAAAATGAAACAGATAGATCCGAATTTTAATTGGAGTCCATACGACCGGCGAAAAAATAGTCCAAATTATATAACAGACAATAGCGGTTATGATCCGGACATGAAACCCGATTACATTGTTGTAGTTTATCGTTTTGATAAGAACGTAAACCCACCTCCGGTCGCAGGTATGAATGGATGGACTGGAGGAGGAGGAGGATATTCAAGTTTTAATGGAGTAAGTAGTAGCTTTAACTATAATGGATACACATTTAGTAATTGCGGATTTACTGTAGGAAGAGGAATTAGTGATATTTTTCGGATATTTATCCACGAAGTAGCTCACACTTTATATGATTGTCCTCATTATGCCGGAGCTAACGGAGTTGTTGGTAAGTATTTTTACGGACGCATGGGCTGGGGAATGATG
>BNTW01000064.1 GCA_025996895.1 Bacteroidia bacterium
GAGTAGAAAAACTTCTCGTGTTTGTCTATCTCGTATGTGAAATCTTCTTTTTTCATCTTTGCTATTTTGCTACAAAGATAATATTTATTTTTTTAACTACTATAAATTATTTATTTTTCTTGCCTAAGTCGTTTTCAATTACTTTTTTTCTATTTTTGTTTTTATAAACAAAAATACCACGCTTAAGCACCGGCGAATACTTTGATTCAAACTCAGGATTTTCAAGCAAAACGAATGTGTCGGGATATTTCGCCTTTATATTATCCCAAAGTTCGTAATTTGTTAAATCTACTACAGCCATAATTCTAAGTATTTTAATTGATTTCCAATTCCAGTTAAACTATTATTTCTTCACTACCAGCACTTTGTCAATCCTTGCGCCATCCATATCCAGCACTTCCAAATCAAAATCTTTCCACGTCAGGGTTTCGCCGGTTTGCGGAATGTGGCCTAATTCTTCCAAAATCAGACCGCCCAAGGTATTGTATTCGTTGGTCGGATATAAATCGCCTAACTTGAAGTAACTGAGGAAATTATAGAACGAGCATTGTCCATCGACCAGATACGTGCCGTCGTGCCGGACAGTGATTTCCGGCTCTTCATGCGCTTCGGGAATTTCACCGACAATCGCTTCCATAATGTCTTTGAGCGTTACGATACCCTGCAAAACACCGAATTCGTCGATAATCAACGCCGAATGGTTATGACTGACCTTCATTTGTTCCAACGCCGAATAGACTTCCATACTTTCATGGAAATATTGCACGGGGCGCATTTGGCTGCGAACGTCAAAACCGGGATTATCAATGTGCTTGAAAATATCCTTGACATACACAATGCCTTCGATGTGGTCTAAATCGTCTTTTCCCACCGGAAACTTGCTGTAAGGATTGTCGGAAATGACCTTTTTGATTTCTTCCGGCGTCATGTCGAGATCGATCCATTCGATGTCCATGCGTGGCGTCATAATCGATTCCAAATCGCGGTCGCCCAGCGAAAAAACGCGCTCTACAATGTCCTGCTCTACTTGCTGTACCTCGCCGTCTTCTGTTCCTTCGCGTATCATCGATTTGATTTCTTCTTCCGTTACCTTGCTGTCTTCTTCCTTAATGCCCAAAATATCTGCCAAAACGGACGTACTTTTAGACAAAATCCAGACAAACGGACGAACGATGACCGACAAAAAGTTCATGGGTGGAGCGATGAATTTTGCGATTTTTTCCGCTGAACTCAAACCGATACGCTTCGGAAGTAATTCGCCCAACACAATCGAAAGATAGGTGACCAAAATCACAATCACGACCTGAGCAATATGATAAGCATAGTTAGTAGCCACGCCCCACGTTTCCAAGACAGGACTAAATTTTCCCGCCAACACGTCGCCCGAATACAAACCGGTCAAAATCCCTATAAGCGTAATACCCACCTGCACCGTAGAAAGAAAGTTGCCGGGATGTTCGGACAAATGCAAGGCCGTCTGTGCCGATTTGCTTCCGTTTTTTGCTTCGTTCCTCAAACCGGTTTTGCGCGCGGATATAACCGCAATTTCCGACATAGAAAAAATACCATTCAGAAAGATAAGGAGTAAAATTATGAATATTTCCATACAGTAGAATAAACCACGAGGCAAAGATATTAAATAAAAATTAAAAAACAGGCAAATACTTAAATTTTGCCTGCTTTTCCGTTTAATTTATATTGAGATGAAAAGATTTTCAATTATTGTGCGCCTTCCAATTTTCGCTGTAATTCTTGACGAGCGATGGAAATACGGCTTTTTACCGTCCCTATGGGTACTTCCATTTTTTCTGAAATTTCATCGTAGGTATATCCTTCTAAACACAGGCAAAATGGAATTTTTACAAAAGGCTCTAACTGGCGGATAGCCGCATTGATTTCTTTTTCCATGTAAATATCCTCAGGAGAACTGTAACCCGAATTTTGGAGAAGATTTAACTGATAATAATCTGCCGATGTATCGAAATAGTTTTGATTTAGAATCTCTTTCCGGTAATTATTAATGAAAATATTACGCATAATCGTAACCGTCCAAGCACTGAAATTATTGTCATTCACATATTTTTCCTGATTATCCAGTGCTCTTAATGTAGTATCTTGCAACAAATCGAACGCATCTTCGCGGTTAGTAGTAAGCATAAGAGCAAAATGAAACAAGTGATCTTGTATGCTTATTATTTTTTCATGAAATTGTATCGAACCCATAATACAATATAAAATACATTAAAAATATAGGTTAAAGGTAAAGGTATTTTTCGCGGTGTCCTCGAAATAATATGCGGAAAATCAACGTTTCACCGAAACTTAACCGTACAGTAACGGCCTTCACAAAATTGTAACAAAATCGTAAAGTCGGCTTTACAAAATAGACAGAATTTTTAAATTTGTAAATTACATGCTATTCTGTTACCTTTGTACTCCTAAAATGAAGGTAGCTATTGAAGAAAAAGTTTGATTTTTTAATATTTTGGAAAAAGATACGGTTTAAGTATAAACTTTCTTTTCTGAACGAAAATACGCTGGAAGAGGTATTTGCGTTTCGTTTGTCGCGCCTGTCCGCCATTTTGACGTTAATCGCTTTCGCCTTTTTTCTGATTGCCATTACGTCTGTAGTCATTCTGAATACGCCGATACGAAATTACCTGCCGGGTTATATGGATACGGAAATTCGACGCGAAATGATTGAAAATGCGTTGAAAACCGACTCGCTCGAACAAGTTTCGCGCGTACAATCGCAATATCTGGATAATGTGATGGACATTCTGAAAGATAACAATCCGGTGGCAGATACGACAAAGCGCGATACGGTTACCTATAATAAGGACAATTTGAAAAAATCGGATTTTTTGACAAATTTCGTTCATAATTACGAAGAGGAAGAACGATATAATCTTAATTTGTTAAGTCCGGCGACAACGCTTCCTGAAAACCTGATTTTCTACAGACCGGCCAAGGGAATTATTTCGGCTAATTTCAACCCGCAGGAAAAACATTACGGTGTAGATATTGCCACGACGCCCAACGAAAGCGTGCTCGCGACCATGAAAGGGACGGTGATTTCCGCAGGATTTGAAGCCAACGGCGGCTATATTTTGCAAATCCAGCATCCCAACGGATTTATTTCGATATACAAACACAACGAACGGCTGTTGAAAAAACAGGGCGATGAAGTGCGGGCAGGCGAAGCGGTGGCCATTGCGGGTAACACCGGTAGCCTCTCGAACGGCATCCATCTGCATTTTGAATTGTGGTACAACGGAAAACCCATGAATCCCGAAGAATTTATCGTATTTTAACATGACAAGACAAATCGCCATATTAGGCTCAACCGGTTCGATAGGCACGCAAGCGTTGGACGTGATCCGCCAGCACCCCGAAACGATGGAAGTGTACGCGCTGACAGCCAACAATCAGGTGGAATTGTTGATAAAACAAGCATGCGAATTTATGCCCGAAGTGGTGGTTATCGCCAACGAAAGCAAATACGAACAACTGCGCAACGCTTTGAGAGACCTGCCGATTAAAGTGCGGGCAGGTGCGGACGAGGTGGCACGAGTGGTGGAAGAAGATCCCATTCATATTGTTTTGACGGCTATGGTCGGATACGCCGGTTTGAAACCGACCATCCACGCCATCAATGCGGGAAAAGCCATTGCGTTGGCCAATAAGGAAACGTTGGTCATTGCCGGCGATTTGATTTCAAAGTTGGTAACCGAACATGAAACGGCCATTTTACCGGTTGATTCCGAACATTCGGCCATTTTCCAATGTCTGACAGGTGAGCCTCCTCTTTCGATTGACAAAATCATTCTGACGGCTTCGGGCGGTCCATTTCGCCAGTTCAGTTTGGATCAACTCAAACACGTTACGAAAAAAGAAGCCCTGAAACACCCGAACTGGAGCATGGGAGCGAAAGTTACGATCGACTCCGCGAGCCTGATGAACAAAGGCTTTGAAATGATAGAAGCCAAATGGCTGTTCGGTGTTCAACCCGAACAAATTCAGGTATTGATTCACCCGCAATCTATCATTCACTCGATGGTGCAATTTAAGGACATGTCTATTAAAGCGCAGTTGGGTTTGCCCGACATGCGCTTGCCGATACAATACGCTTTGGCTTATCCCGAACGGTTGCCATCCGATTTTAAGTCATTGGATTTCAATCAATTTCATACATTGACATTTGAGGAGCCTGATACGCAAAAATTCCGTAATCTCGGTTTTGCCTTTGAAGCTATCCGGCAGGGCGGAAATATGCCGTGTATTCTGAATGCTGCGAATGAAGTGGTTGTGGCCGAATTTTTGCAGGACAAAATCGGCTTTTTAGAAATGAGCGACGTCATTGAAAAAGCGATGCAAACCGTGAGTTTTATTGCCTCGCCGAGTTACGAAGATTTAGTAGAAACAGATAAAGAAACAAGAAAGAAAATAATAAAAGAATGGAAACAATAGTAATCAAGGCAATTCAATTAATTTTAAGCTTATCAATTTTGGTGATTATCCACGAATGCGGACACTTCCTTTTCGCCAAATTGTTTAAAGTCCGTGTAGAAAAATTTTATTTATTTTTCAATCCGTGGTTTAGTTTATTCAAATACAAGCCGAAAAACAGCGAAACCGAATATGGTGTCGGTTGGCTTCCTCTCGGCGGATATGTAAAAATCGCCGGCATGCTGGACGAAAGCATGGATAAAGAGGCGTTAAAACAACCGGCACAACCGTGGGAATTTCGTACCAAACCGGCTTGGCAACGCCTGTTGATTATGGTGGGTGGTGTAGTAATGAATTTCCTGTTGGCGTTTTTCATTTATACCATGATGGTTTTGTCGTGGGGTGAAGAATACATCCCGATTGGCAACGTGAAAATGGGATTTTCATACAACCAAACCACTTTAAATGCCGGTTTTCAAAACGGCGATATTCCGTTAATGGCCGACGGCAAACCCATTGACAAAATGGATACGAAAGCGTTGTTTGCGTTGCTCGAAGCCAAAGAGGTCGAAGTGTTGCGAAACGGCGAAAAAGCAACGATACACCTTCCGGCCGATTTCAATAAAGTGATTTTCGACAAATCCGAAAACTTCACCTATCGCTATCCATTTGTTGTAGAGATGGTTAGCACCGGCTCTCCGGCAAAAACAGCCGGTTTGGAAGCAGGTGACAGCATTGTGGGCTTTAACGGAAATAAAACATTGGCAGCCAACGAAATACAAGCGGGTTTAGCCGATTACAAAGAAAAACCGATGACACTGAATGTTTACCGGCAAGGTGAAGAATTGGATATTCCAATTACACCCAACGAGTTTGGAAAAATCGGTGTGGCTCTGCGTTCGCCGTTCAAAATTTACGAAACCGTACAGAAAAAATATAATTTCTTTACGGCCATTCCGGCAGGCATTCGTATCGGAGTGCAACAAATTAAGGATTATCTCGGACAATTCAAATATCTTTTCAGTAAGGAAGGGGCACAAAGTATCGGCGGTTTCGGTGCAATCGGTAATCTTTTTCCCAATCAATGGAATTGGGCTTCGTTTTGGAGTTTAACCGCTTTACTTTCAATCATTTTGGGCGTAATGAACTTACTGCCCATTCCGGCATTAGACGGCGGACATGTATTGTTTTTGCTCTACGAAGTGGTAACCCGCCGGCAACCGAATGAGAAATTTCTGGAATATGCTCAAATGACCGGCATGTTCCTGCTGATTGCACTGCTGGTTTACGCAAACGGTATGGATATTATCCGTGCATTTTTCAAATAAAGCCGGCCAATGAGCGGAGTTGTCATCCTTTCACTGCTTTTGCTCTATTTCGGTGCTTTGATTTTGATTTCGCGGATTATCGGCCGGAAACATTCGGAAAACGCCGCCTTTTTTCTCGGAAATCGTCAATCGCCATGGTACATAGTGGCTTTCGGCATGATTGGCTCTTCGTTATCGGGCGTTACGTTCGTTTCCGTTCCGGGAATGGTGCGCAACTTCAACATGACGTATATGCAAATGGTGCTGGGCTTTCTGCTCGGCTATGTCGTTATCGCCTTTGTCTTACTGCCCATCTATTACCGTTTCAAAGTAACGAGCATTTACACGTATTTGAACGAGCGAATAGGAAAAAATGCCTACAAAACCGGCGCGGGATTTTTCCTGTTGTCGCGCACCATCGGCGCGGCTGCGCGTTTGTATGTGGCGGTGCTGATACTTCAAACGTATATTTTCGATGCGTGGCACATTCCGTTTGCGCTGACAGCAGCCCTGTTTTTGTTCATGATTTGGCTTTATACGCACCAAAGTGGCGTGAAAGCGATCATCTGGACGGATTTGTTGCAAACTTTTTTCCTGCTGACGGCTCTGGCGATTATCATTTGGCAGGTTTCCAAAAGCTTGCATTTGGATTTTGGCGGGATCGTGGATAGTATTCGTACCAGTCCTCATTCGCAGATTTTTGTTTTCGACGATGGACATTCCAAGCAAAATTTTTTCAAGCAATTTATGAGCGGTTGTTTCGTAACGATTGCAATGACCGGTATCGACCAGGAAATGATGCAAAAAAATCTGTCGTGCAAAAACCTGAAAGAAGCGCAAAAAAACGTTTGTACCTACAGCCTGTTTTTCGTTCCGGTCAATTTCCTGTTTTTGTGTCTGGGCATTTTATTGCTGAATTATGCTTCCACTAATGCGATTGCATTGCCCGCGTTGGGCGACGATATTCTGCCGACGCTGATTTCGCAAGGACATTTCGGCATTCCGGCGATTTTGTTTTTTACGTTCGGCGTGATTGCTGTTACTTTTGCCAGCGCAGACTCCGCCCTGACCGGCCTGACGACTTCGATTTGTGTAGATCTGTTGAATATTCGGAAATACAACGAAAAGCAAGCGAAAAAAATCCGTTTGGGCGTTCATTTGGGCATATCGCTGACGTTTATTGCTATCATGGTATTGTTCAAAGCAATTAACAACACCAGCGTCATCGACGCCATCTACATCATCGCTTCCTATACCTACGGCCCTCTGTTGGGTTTATTCGCCTTCGGCATTTTGTTTAAGTGCCAGACCAACGACAAAACCGTCCCCTACATTTGCGTCCTCTCCCCTATTCTCTGCTTCGGTATCAACGAGTTGTTAAAAACGACCATCCATTACTCTTTTGGCTACGAACTGCTGATAATCAATGCGTTGCTGGTGATGAGCGGATTATATCTTTTTAGAGCCAAACAACAAAAAGGAGACTGATTTTACTACATTTAGGGTTTTCATAGTCAATAAACAAAACAAATTATTATCTTTGCAATGAAATTTATATCGTATGGAAGCAAAAGATATACGGTGGAAACAGCGGTTCCAACATTTTGAGCAGGCCTTTTTTCGTTTGCAAGAAGCTGTTAGTCAAAAAGATTTGAATGAGTTGGAACGCAATGGTCTCATTCAACGCTTTGAATTTACCATAGAACTTTCATGGAAAGTGATGAAAGATTTTTTGGAAGAAAAAGGTTTTGCGTTTAAGCCTTCGCCTAAAGATACTTTTCGACAAGCACAAGAGGCAAAATATATCGACTATGCACAGGCATTGATTGACGCGCTGAATATCCGTAATGAACTTTCTCACGACTATGACGGTGAATTGTTTAATCTTTCGGAAACTGAATTAAGATATGAAATTTTTCCTGCCCTGTCAAAACTATACAATTTTTTCAAAAACGAATTGAATGAAACTCATTAATAAATACGGACTGAAAGAGCGAGACATGCAAACGTTGTCAGGCATTTTCGGCCAATACGACGAGGTGCAAAAGGCTGTTCTTTTTGGCAGTCGCGCCAAAGGGGTATACCATTTGGGAAGCGATATTGACATTGCAATTGTGGATAAAAACATTCCTTACCGGACATTGCGAAAAATTAAAAGTGATATTTCCGACAGTTCACTGCCTTACAACGTCGATTTAGTCAATTTTTCAACACTTACCAATCCGGAACTCAAAGAACATATTTCGCACGTCGGTAAAGTATTTTACACCACCTGAAATCAATTAGCCTATTCCAACTCAAACAACTCCGATGGCGTTGTCCGCCTCAGGGCTGTGAGATTGACATCCGTTCCAATGCGGATTCCCTGTTGGTTAAACATTTTTTCGACCGCTTCGTAGGCTACTTCCTGACGGTTATTTTCATGGCTCAAATGGCAGAGCCAGATATTTTTGAGGTGCGGACTGAAATTCGATGCCAGAAATTCGGCGGTTTCAGTGTTGCACAAATGCCCTGTACCGTTAGTGATCCGTTCTTTCAGGAAATCGGGATAACGCCCTTGCCGTAACATTTCTTCGTCGTAATTCGCCTCGATAATCAAGTGGTTAGCCTGCCGGATATAATGCCCTGCCGTTTCGTTGATACGACCCAGGTCGGTCGCCAAAACGCAAGAATGATGGGCATATTGAACATGATAACCGACACAATCGCTCGCATCATGAGGCACTTCAAAAGCCGTTACCCGAAATTCGCCCACGCAAACCGACTGCCCTTTTTCGATAATCCGGCGAGAAGCATATAATTTTTGCTTCACATAAAAACCGTTTTCGATGCCTTCATGGACAGACGAAGTCGCATAAACGGGAATACCCTGTTTTTCGCCCAACGCCCCAATCCCTTTGATATGGTCGCCATGATCGTGCGTTATAAACACCGCCAAAATTTGTTCTAAACCGATTTCGTAATTTTTTAATATCTTTTTGATTTTACGAAGCGGAAGACCGGCATCTAACAATATGCCGTAATTACCGTCGCCCAGATAGTAACAATTACCGCTGCTCCCGCTCCCCAAACTTAAAAATTGCAACTTCATTCTTTTTTATTTCATAATTTGAAAAGGATATAGGGCACCCTCTACCCGCACGCGGCCTTTGGCGTAACCGACTTCCGCTTTGTCTGTGCCAAACAAATCGTGTTAAGAAAAATCAGCAAACCAAGGAAACAGGTATTTTTCATAAAAAATACTATAAAATTTTAAATCCGGCATAAGCCGGTTTCAAAGGTACAAAATTATGACGAAAACCTGCTAATTTGCGACAAAATAAATTTTCCGCAAAAAAATATCCGTTTTTATTTGGTTTATAATATAAACTACTTTATATTTGCAGCGTCAAATAAAAAATTAATTTAATATTTAAAATGATGGAAACAAAATTGACAGAACAAGAAAGTTTGGCGGTAATCAATGAGATGATTGACCGCGCGCGGAACAATTTCCGCAAAGGGAGTGGCAACAGTATGATTTATTGGGGATGCTGGTGCGCTTTTTCAGCGTTGCTGGTGTTTATTTTGCTCAAGACCTTGAGCAATCCCACACAGGCATTTTGGGCATGGTGGTTAATGGCTTTGGCAGGTGTGATTGATTTCTTTATTCAGCGGAAAAAGAAAAAAGAAATACTTGTCAGAACGCAAATTGACAATATTATTGACAGTGTTTGGCGGAGTTATTTGTTTTTTTGCTGTTTATTTTTAGGGATCATTTTCGCGTTTGGTATTGTGCTTAACGACGGCTATATTTTTTGGTTGATTACGCCTGTCATTTTATCGGCTGTCGGGATGGGTGAATTTATTACTGCCAAAGCTTATCGTTTCAAGTGGTATCTTTACGGTGCAATCGTAATGTGGACCGGCGCGGCATTGTGCGTAGCGATAACCTTATGGACGACGCATTCGGTTTTTTTTCAATTTCTTATATTGGCGGCCTGCATGTTGCTCGGTTTTGTGTTGCCCGGCTATTTGTTGAATAAAAAATCCGACAGCCATGTTTAAGGAATTAAATCCATTGTTGCATTCACAACTTCGCTTGGCAATTATGTCGCTGTTAATCAGCGTGGAAGAAGCCGATTTTGTCTATCTGAAAGACGAAACGGGGGCAACTTCCGGTAATTTGAGCGTGCAGATTGAAAAATTGAGCGAAGCAGGCTACATTTCGGTAACAAAAACATTCAAAGGGAAAATGCCGCGCACGATTTGCCGGATTGCCCCAAAAGGAGTAACAGCCTTCGACGAATATGTGAAAGCATTGCAAACGTACATAACGTAGTTTGGCACATTTTTTGCTACATTTGTTTTTCATAACAAATAACAATTTGTGATGCGAACAATTTCTAAAAAAGTACATTTTTATGTTGTAAAACAGGTAGAAATATTTGTTTTATTTACTGAAAATTTGTTACACACACACATTACTAACCTGGCGGTTTAACAAAAATTCACGCGTTATTTGCCCCGTAACGCGTCTTTTTTCTCACGCGCGTAATATACAAAATTTATTTTTAATACGCAACATTTCCGGCCTCCGTCATTGCGAAGGCGGCAGTTGTTCTGTCATTGCGGGTCGTTTTGTCATTGCGGGCTTGACCCGCAATCCCCTGTTTCCCCCCAGCCCCCTAAAGGGGGAGAAAAAGTCCTTGCAAAATTGTGCGCTGCCCATCCCTCCCCTTCAGGGGAGGGCTGGGGTGGGGTCATTCTCAACTCATAACTTATAATTTCATAACTCATAACTCAAATAAACATGCGAACAATTAAATTTACATTCATCCTTTTTCTTCTCGGCCTCTTTGCTTTGCCGAGTATGGCTGCCGATTTTTACTGGCGCGAACATCCGGTAAACAATAATTTCAACAATGCATCCAACTGGGTAACCAATCCGGCGGAGATTTCGCTGACGGAAACTTCACTGACTTCCACGCCAAGCACCTACCCGACTTCTACCGACAATGTGTGGTTTACTTCGACTTCGGATTATGTGTCGCTGACTTCCACTTCGGCAGTCACTGTGAATACATTTAACTGTACAGCTCCGGTGCCTTATACCTTGTCAACGAGTACGATCTGCTCTATCTATGGAAGCATCCTCTCCAACGGTAATTTCCAGATTACGAATGGCACCGTATATATGACAAGTGCAACGAATGCCAGCATTGATTTAGGAACCAGTGCTCCCATTGCCTTTGGCAATACTTTTGCTATCGATAAAGCCGGTGCGCAAATTAATTTAATCAATAATGATTTTAACCAGACAAGAATATTCTATTTAATCGATTGTGCTGCGTTTTACAGCAATGGTTTTGATATTTCCTGCGGTACTATCATTTTACCAGGACAAACAGCCGGCCGTATCATTGATTTGAGCACAAGTACGTTGACGCTTATCTCTACAACAGGCAGTTCAACTTTTGGTGGTAAAAATAAATATCCTGACAGCCAATTAATCAATAACAACAGTCAGGCAAGCTATGGAGATACGATTCAATTTCAGTCTATTACGCTTCAAAATCCAAAAAATACCAGATTTGCTTCGGGTGGCGGGCAAGTCATTATTGTTGAGGACTTCATTATCAATACGCCTATTGCCGATTTGCGACGAATTGGCGGTTGGCAGGCTCACCGCCTTGCAAAGTTAACGGTAAGCAATGAATTGAGAATTATGCAACAGACAACTATTCTGATGAAAACAAGCGACGATACCCATGCAGTATCCACTTGGGACATTAACGCTATTACGGTGGATCCTACTGCCTGCAATGAGCGCAGTATGCTATTAAGCATAGATCCCATTGCCCTGAATGCTACTGGCAGTCCGATTACTACACAAAACCTGTCGTATCAGCATGTTACTTTCGGAGGAGCCGGCTTTACGGCGGATGAATCGGATAATGCGGGTTTGAACTCGGGTAACATCACTTGGAATTCGGTCGCTTCGCAAGACTTTTTCTGGATAGGCGGACAAGGCAGTTGGGACAACCCTGCACATTGGTCGAATGTGTCCGACGGTTCGGCAGGAACTTGTATTCCTACGGCAATAGATAACGTATTTTTTACCGATTATTCTTTCAACACGGCTACCGACACGGTATCCATCCCGATCTCCGTTGCCTGTAACAACATTACTTGGGCGATGACTTCCGGCAAGGAAGGCGTTTTGGCAGGCAGCCAAAGTCTCAGTATTCAGGGCAATGCCGACTTTTCGGGAGCGGTATCCATCAATGATGATTTATATTTTGTGGGTAGCGGAACAATTAATTCGGGCAGCGATCCGGTTTACAAATCCCCTAACATTTATTTCCAAAGCAGCGGCACTTATACCTTGACGAGCGATTTCAAAATGATAACCAAGAATCCGGTGAGTCAGTTGTTAGGATCCTTGGTTACGGCTGGCTATACATTGGATATAGGACATTTTGATTCTTCCGCAGGCTCTGCCCGTACATTGGATGTTACCGGTTCGGAAATCAATGTAACCGGTAATGTAACATTAAACCGCACCACAGGATTGACGGACATTGAAACCGGTTCGCACTGGAAGATAACCGCCAGTCTGACGGCAACAGGATCCGGTTATGCATTTAATAAAATCACTTTCCTTCCATCGGCGGCTTCTGCATTGGCGTTCAACGTGACAGGTAATACCATCAGCGAATTGAATTTATACGGTACTGTAGGCATGGGTAATAATGGATTCTTGATCGGCAACTTGAATTTCTATCAAGGGGCCGGTGTTACTTTGCCAATCGTCAATAATAACAACCGGACAGTATATGTAACCGGCGGTATCAACTCGCCTGCAACCAGTTGTCTTTCTTTCTCACTGCAAGGAACTTCGAGCAGCATGCCGGGCAGATTGCAAAACAATACCGGCGGGGATTTGTCGTTGAATGGAGCCATGGTAACGAATGTAACTTACATTGATGCAACGACCCCATTAACAGTAAGTGGATTGGACGGCGGCAGCAATACGAATATAAACATAGTCGATTTAGAGCCGAATGTATTTTATTGGGTAGGCGGAAACGGCAACTGGAGCGATCCCACCCATTGGAGTTTTGCCTCCGGAAATGCCCCTTACGACAATCCTGAAGGCTGTACGCCGACTGCAGTGGATACGGTGTATTTCGATGGAAATTCATTTTCGGCTCTCAACCAGACGGTTACGGTCGATGTATCAACGGTAAGTATTGCCAGTATGTTTTGGACGCCCGAAGCAGGTGCCCAAACCCCAACACTGTCAGGAGTAACGACCATGAATCTGAGTGGCTCAATGATACTGGCAACCGGCATGAAGATTAACGCAAGCGCCACCTATAACTTCACAGGGGCGAAAACCGATCCTTATTCGCAAGTCATCAGTATGAATGGAGTAAATGTCAATGGTAGTGATATTGAGATTATAGGCTCCGGTCGCTTTGATTTGGGAAGTGATTTCGGAAACAATAGTACTGAAACCTCTGTAAATAGTGGTGCATTTGGTTTTAGAAATAATACAGGAAGTTTTTATACAAATGGATACAATATTTCGGCAAGAATTATAAACCTCAACCAATCAGCTACTTCGTATATTGATTTATCAACATCCAAGATCTCTTCGCTGTGGCCTGCACTTACAATAGTGAATTGCAACAATTACAAGACGGACGATGCAAGTATATGGCAAACACAAACCGGAACGGTCATCACGACTAACTGTGATGTTCGTTTCAATACCATCACCAATCGAACCGGTACTTTTGGCGTAAGCAATACGACCAATACCGTCAGTGCAACCCGGATAAACACAGCCGGCACTCTGAACGGCACTTTCGTTACGGATACCTTGAATATTACCGGCAACCTCAATATTACGGGAGGCACAAGCGTTGAAGTAAATGATAATCTCCTGGTTTCCATTGGCACGCCTTGCGCCTTAACCAATCTTCAATCTTCCAATGCCACACCAGCCAACCTGATTTTGAACTATTGCGATCCGGAAGTGGTGAATGTAAGGTTGACCAATGTCAATGTAACGCTGTTGGATCCTTCACTTTGCAACGGAATTCCCCAAGTCCTGACAGTCTATGGTGTGGACGGCGGCGGCAACAGTGCAAATGTAGTTTTCGACGGCAGTCTGAGTGTAGGCGTATTGGCTCTGCCGCCCCGTGCTTTCACTTGCAATCCTTCAGTCTTGAGCTTGGCCAAAGGTTTTCCTACTGCTTACCAGTGGTACAAAGATGGATCATCTGTTTCGGCAGCCAATGGCGGTACGCAAGCAACTCTAACGGTAACTCAAGCAGGAATTTATGAATTGAAAGCCTCTTATGGATCCGCTTGTCAATCCAGTTTTACACAAACTATCTCGTTCATTCCTCCTGTCCGCACATGGCAAGGCGACAGTCCGGTCGATCCCAACGATTGGAATGATCCGGAAAATTGGGCAGAAGGCGATATTCCCGATGCCTGCGCATACGTCATCATCCCCGGTGGATTAACGAATTATCCACTTTTGGAAAATACGGTTGGTTTGGCAACAGCCGTCTGCGACACGATAGAGTTTCAAATGGGCGGTGAAGTGAAAGATACGCATCTGCTCACTTACAATGCCGCCAAAGTAACATTAGATGTAGAAAGCAATCGCTGGTATATGCTCTCATCCCCGCTTCACAATATTTATTCCGGCGATTATTATGTCACCGACCACAATCCGCACGCCGACCTGGACGGTCGCGGAATGCTCGTGCACATGATGCACTTCGATATGGCCAACTACCAAACCCATGCGGCAAAAATCCCTTACAGCTGGAACAACGGCTTCAACACCAACGATATATTGATTCAGCCGGGTCAAGGGTTTGCCCTTTTCGCCAATCCGAAAAACTCGAACTACA